>JAUTXN010000233.1 GCA_030838045.1 Acidimicrobiaceae bacterium | reverse complement strand
CATGGCCCTGGGTGTCGGCCAGTGTCGTAGGCGTTTCCCCGCCCGACGCGGGCGCCATGAGGATCGCCCCAGAGGCGCCGGCCGACTGGTCGGCGATGTAGACACGGCTGCCATCGGTGGCGACCGCGACGCCGGTGGGGTTGACCAACGGCGCCCCGTCGGCGACGGCCCTCGCGGCACCTCCGCCTACGGCGACGCTGAGGATCGAGGCGCCCCGGTCACCAGTGCTGGAGAAATAGATGGTCCGTCCGTCGGGCGACGGCGCGGCATCGAGCGGACGCTGGAACGGGGCCGCCCGAACGACGAGGGCCGCCGACTTGATGGCGGAATCCCCGAGGGGATGCCGACTGGTTGCACTGCGCCCGCTGCTGGCGCTGCTGCAGCCGGCGAGTCCGAGCAGCGCCGCCATTCCAAGTCCGGCCCCATACCGCACACTCCGCACGTTCCGCACCTTCCATAGCTGCCCCATCGTCTGCCCCTCCCGCGAAGGTCGACCTCGTGGTCCCCGGTCGCCGTTCGCCAGGAGCGACGCAATCGGATCAATGCGGTGAGGCGCTCACGTGGAAGCGGAGTCGTCGACCCCGTCGACAAGAAGGAGGTGTCTTCTGACCGAGCGGTTACGGGTGCAAGTTCAAGACCATCGTCACCGAACCGGCGCCATCGAGGCCCACAACGGTAAACCCCAATCGTTCGTACAGCGCTCGCGCCGGGTTGTCGCACTCGACACTCAGGCTGAGACCTGGCAGAGCGCGCCGGCGCCCTTCGTCGATCAACGCCTGAAGGAGCCGTGTGCCAACTCCATGACCCCGCGCTTCGCTGACCACGCCGACCGACACCTCGGGAATCGCCGGGTCGACGAAGCCGTACCCCGGATCTAGGGGTGTGAAGAATCGCCACCACGCCGCCCCGAGCGGGCGTCGGTCCTCCGTGATGCCCACGAACCCGGCCTCACCGTGCCTGGGCCAATCCGAGACGTAGCGCGCCAGCGCGGGCTCGCCCGCGACCGAGGCGACCGGCCGCGGACTTGAACCCGGTCGCCAGTCGACCGCCACCGCCACCATCCCGGCGAGAAACCCGGCATCATCGGCGGTGGCGGCGCGAATCGTCAGCACGCTGAGATCGCCGGCGGTTCCGCCGGCTCTTGGGCCATCTCCACCGGCCGATGCGTCCGCGGCCACGACCGCCGCCACGACCGCCGGCGCGTCCGCCGCCACGACCGCCGCCGCGTCCGCCGCGACGACCGCCGGCGCGTCCGCCGTAACGTCCGCCGGTGCGACCGCCGCCTGGAGTGCAGCCATGAGTTGGGCGCCGACTCGGACCAAAGGCTCACGGTCGTGGGTGGCCCGGCACATCACCATGGCACCCTCGACGGCGGCGACGCACAGCGTCGCCAGCTCACCCGCCGGCCGGGGGTCCACGCCGGCCTCGCGCAGAGCCCGCGCGAGCGTCGCTTCCCAACCCTCGAATGCACTGGCGGCCGCGGCCAGAAGCTGTGGGGCCTTCAGCTGCGATTCCACCGCAACAGCCAGGACCGGACAGCCTGCCTCGAAATCGTCCGCCTCCAGGAACTCGATCCACCAGGCGAGGAACGCCGCGAAGCCCTCGACGGGACCACGGCCCCGCAACGCCTCTTCGAGGGCGAGCCCGACGAAGTCACGGGCGAGCATTACCGCTTCAACTCCTAGCTGTGCCTTGCCGCCCGGGAAGTGGTGGTAGATGGATCCCCGAGGCGACGAGCTGTGATTGACGACCTCGCGAAAGCCAGTGCCGCTGTAGCCGTGCCGCCGGAACAACTGCATGGCGCTCAACACCATGCGCCCCCGAGTGTCGACCGCCACGTTCCCCCCTCCCCTTGATTATGACGAGTGTCATAGTCTAGGTTCTGCGTGGTATGTACCGCATGGTGGTTCGCCGAATCCTCCAGAAGGCGTACCGGCAGCTCAGCCACGGCGACTACGAGGCGGTGCTGAAATCCTTCGATGCTGACGCCGTCTTTTGCTTCGCCGGGACACACGCTCTGGGCGGCGAACTCCATGGGATCGCGGCCATTCGCGGATGGTTCGAGCAGATCTTCCGCTACTTTCCCGACCTGCGCCTCGCGCCCCAGGCGATCCTCGTGAATGGACCGCCCTGGAACACGCTGGTGGCGACACGTTTCCTGGTGAGCGCCACGCTCCCCGACGGCGGTCCGTACGCCAACGAGGGCATGCAGTTCATGCGCCTTCGATGGGGGCGGGTCATCGAGGACCGCCTCTACGAGGACACTCAGGCCCTCGGCCAGGCGATGGACGTCGTCATGTCGGCGGCGGCGGCGGCGGCGCCGCCTCCCGCGCCGCCCGCCACGTCTGTGGAGGTCCCGCACGCCCTGACGTGACGACTATGGCGACCCGCCGCACGTCAGCGTCCCTCGGTTGCCTCGGGCGTCCGATGTGCCGACGCAACCGAGGCCACGGACTCGCTCGTGTGCCAATCGGGGGTGCGGTCGGGGTTGAGACACCGGGCGGCGTCGGCCCGCCCAAGACGGATCGCCCGGTCCAAGAACGCGGGATGGAAGAACAGGTAGCTCAGGATCTCGCCCCGCTGAGGATCCCGGCTCAGCCACCGCCCGAGCGGCCGGGCCACGATCCGAGCGAGGCCGGTCATGTCGGCGAAGACGTCACCGACGAGTTGGCCGACGGGATCGGGATCACTGATGGACGGTCCGGCGAAGATCCAGGGGATCACCTGATAGGCACTCCCGGCTCCTTCTTCGGTCGCCCGCCGGTTCTTGGTCTCGAGTGTGCGCAGGTCTTCGATCATGCGGTCGACCAGCAGGGCGTGCAGCAGTTGCGCCACGCCGCCCGCAATACCGGGAGGCGGTTGTTGGAACCCCTTCCCGGTCGGGGCGTAGGCCGCTGAGGAGGTGGCGACGACCACCACTCGATTCGCCCCCAACGTCAGCGCGGGCTTGACAGGGGTGTTCAAACGGATACCGCCGTCGAGGCTCCAATCGAGGTTGCCCGGCGGGTGTCGCAGCTCGATCGGAGGAAACAGGGCCGGCAGCGCGGACGACGCCATGACGTGGTCCACGCGTACCGTGGTGCCGAGATAGTCGATGGCGCGTTCGTCGTCGCTCATGGTCGGCACCGGTGTCCGGCGTTCGACGAACACCGACGTGCGACGAGTCGAGCAGGCCGTCACGACCACACCCAAGGTGAGATCCCTGGTTCGCAGGTTCTCGTGGAGCCGGCGCCAGTCGATCAGGCGGCCCAGCGTCGCGGCCAACGGGCCGGTATCGACCAGCCCGCTCGGACGATCCTGCCGCCCGCCGTACGACCGTCTCCAAATGGCAGTGAGGACCCCCCGCAACGGCACTCGAAGCACGTCACGAACGCCGATTTCCCGCCAGAAACGCAACACCTGGTCAGAGGCGTCGCGGGCGCCCAGGTGGCTCAAGGCGCAGAAGCCGGCGGCGTTGATCGCCCCCGCACTGGTGCCTATGAAGATCTGCGGCGCGGTGCCCTCGGCCTCCAGGGCGGGCAGGAGCACCGAGAGCACCCCGGCCTCATAGGCCCCCCGGGCCCCGGCGCCCGCCAACACGACCGCAACGACCGGGCCCACCGGCCCCACCCGCTCGACCGGCCCCACCGGCCCCACCGGCCCCACCCGCTCGACCGGCCCGACCGGCCCCACCCGCTCGGCGGACCGATCTTCAGCCGGAGCACCCACCTGATCGTTGACCCCCACCAGGGCACGCTCCTTATCGATCGGCGCTTCTCCAAGGGCAGCAAGACGCCAGCCACCGCAACCCAAGTCAGCAGTGCTGCAGGAAGCATGCCGCACGAAATGACTACATGAAAGGAAAAGCCGACCTATTCGGCGCAGTATTCATATTCGACCACAGAAAGTGGTCATTGACCCAGGACCCGACGGGCCTCCGCGCCTGTTAGTTCGGTGTTGTAGATGTCGCTTCCCGGCTGCTGGCGCCGTCCCCCAACGGCCAAGGTTCCCGTGTCGATGGCGGCAAAACCGATCTCCTCTATGACACCGGCAACTATCCCTTTCGCCTCCTCGTCGTCGCCTGCCACGAACAGAGACAGACGCTCGCTCTCGTCTTTGGCCCGGTCACCCGATTGCGCCAAGGTGACGAAGTACATGGTGTTGAACGCTTTCACGACCCGCGCGCCCACCAGATGATCCGCCAGCAACTCCGTCGACGTTGTCTCGTCGCGGTCCAGGGCCGGCACCTGTCCGTCGCGCTGGGGATAGTAGTTATTGGAGTCGACGACGATCTTTCCCGCGAGTGCTGGTGCCGGAAGTTCATTTATCGAATGGAACGGAATCGAAACCACGACGACCTCACCAAAGCGGGCGGCCTCCTCGACCGATGAGGGATGCAGCGCCGATCCGAGCTCTTCGTGCAGGGCGCGCAGCGTCTCAGGGGTGTGACGGTTGGCCACGGCCACCTCATGGCCCACGCCCACCAAAAGACGGGCCAAGGTCGCGCCGATCCGACCGCTCCCGATGATGCCGATCTTCATTTACGTCCTCCAGGTAGTGGCAGTGGGGCTTCCGAGTACCCAACAGCTCGCCGGCCCCCAGCATGCCCCACCCACGTAGTGTTGGCCGAAAGCCTCATCGAGCCATGACCGAGGGGAACCCATGCCCGACCCGTCAGACGCCGACGCCGATGCCACCGCCGACTCGACAGCTCCCGCGTTGGATCTCGACGATCCTGCCGCCGAGCTGCGCCTGGTCGAGCAAGAACTGGCCGACCTGCGCGGCGAAGCCGACGAACTGCGTAGGGAAATCGGCGACCCGGGAGAGGCACCAGGCGATCAGGCCGCCCGGGCCAACCTGATCACCAGTCTCGAGATGACCGAGGCGGTCATCGAGACGCTCGAAGCGCGGACCGAGACCCTGCGCCAGCGCCTCGGCAAGTAAGGCCTGCGCACCGATAGCCAGCGCGTTCACGCCCCGCCAGGATGCGATGGCCGCCCCGCCCGGCATGGCCGCCTCCAACAGATAACAGAGCGTGGCCTTCCAACGGCGCCTTTCGCTGACGTCGGCCGATCAGGGTGGGCCCGACCAACCCACGCGCCGTGTCGTGGGACCCTAAACCCCCAAGTAGGAATAGCTTGACGAGCAAGACCCCAAATAGCAGAGGGCCCAGGGTGGCGACCCCGGACCCACC
>JAUTXN010000166.1 GCA_030838045.1 Acidimicrobiaceae bacterium | reverse complement strand
TGGTGGCCGGGGGGACGCTGGGATCGTCGCACGGCGACGACGCCCAGCACGCCAGGGCGCTCACCAGGGCGGCGGCCACGGTGACTGCGTGCTCGACCACCACCGACGGCGGCCCCAGCTCCACCATCACCGCGGGCATCCGGGTCTCCCGGAGGACCGGTAGGCGCATTCCCCGGACGCCCCGGTCAGGAATGCCCAACGCCGAAGGCAGTGTCGCCTGAACGGTCTCCGCCAGCCGGCGGCCACCCTCAGAACCGATTCCGTTGTAACCCACGAAGTACGCGGTCCCACAGCCCGCCATGTCGGGCTCGAGGCCGAGCCCGAGATAGACGTCACCGCTCAACCGGTTGGCCAGACGGGCCTGGACCGACTCATCGGGGTCATGCAGGGTGTTGACCGAGCAACCGGAACGGCCCAGCGCCCTGCGAACGCCGTCCACGAGGGCCGCCAGGCCACCGGTCTCGCCGACGACCACCCGCATGCCCATGATGGTGCGCGGCCCCTCCAGCAACCGTTGACGTTCCCGGATCTCGGACATGATGTCGGGCCCATGGGCACGTCCGCTCACGTTCAACAGCATCCTGAGTGTTTCCGGTCCCAGGATCCCGTCATCAACCGTCAGGCCGACATTTCGCTGGAAGTCCCGGAGCGCCAGATTGGTTTGGACGCCGAAGATTCCATCGACCTTGCCCGCGTCGAAGCCCAGTGCGCCCAAGCGACGCTGGAGGTCGGCGACGTCGTCGCCTCGCAACATCGGACGCTTGTAGTAGAGCAACCGGTCTCCGAGTTCGAGCCCGGCCTCCACCAATGCACTCCATGTCTGGTCGCCGCAGACGCCGTCACAGCGAAGGCCGCGCTCCAGTTGAAACGCCCGGACCGCCTGCTCCGTGGCGGGGCCGAAACCACCGGCGTCGTCCCCGCCCGAGTCGTAACCGAGGGCGCTCAGGCGGCCCTGCAGATCTCGAACCGACTCGCCCTGGCTCTCCAAACGGAGCGGAAGGGTGCTCGCGGTGACTACAGGAATGGACGCAACTCTTCCAGCAGCTGGCCCTTGCCCTTGGCGCCGATGATCCGAAGCTGCGGTTCGCCATCCTTGAACAGGATCAGCGTCGGGATGCTCATGACCTCGAAGCGGCGCGCCAACTCCAGGTTCTCGTCGATGTTGATCTTGGCGATCCGCAGTGTCTCGTGGTGAGCGGCCGCGATCTGGTCCAACACCGGAGCGATCATCTTGCACGGCCCGCACCACTCGGCCCAGAAATCTACCAGGACGAGCGTTTCGGAACTCTGGATCTCCTCATCGAACGTCTGTTCGGTAAGCATCAGCGTATCGAGCGCCACTGCGTTTCGACCTCCTAGAACCTCGGGGGGCCAAACTTAGCCCCCACACCCCTTGAACACCGGTACAGGCTCCCGGCATTCCAATGCTCAACTACCACTCAGTAGGCGTCTCGTTGACGTCGGCCGGGGCCTCCCCGTGCGCCTCCAGCCAGCGCTCCGAGTCGATGGCCGCCATGCATCCCGAGCCCGCGGCGGTGATCGCTTGGCGGTACGTGTGATCCTGGACGTCACCACAGGCGAACACTCCGTCGACATTGGTCTTCGATCCGTCGTGGGTGATGAGATACCCATTTTCGTCCATGTCCAACTGGCCCTTGAAGAGGTCGGTGTTGGGCACATGTCCGATGGCCACGAACAGTCCCGACACGGCTATCTCGGACTGTTCCTCGGTGACGACATTGCGAACCTTCAGTCCCTGCACCTTGGTGTCGCCCACGACATCGGTGACGACGGTGTCCCACAGGAAGCGGATCTTCGGGTTCTTGTACGCCCGGTCCTGCATGATCTTCGAAGCACGGAGTTCCTTCCGGCGGTGGATCACCGTGACCGTATCGGCGAACTTGGTGAGGAAGGTCGCCTCCTCCAGCGCCGAGTCGCCGCCGCCTACGACGGCGATGTCGTGACCGCGGAAGAAGAAGCCGTCACAGGTGGCGCAGGTGGACACCCCGTAGCCCATGAGGCGGCGCTCCGACTCGAGGCCGAGCATCAGGGACCGGGCCCCGGTCGAGACGATCAGCGCCTTGGCGGCGTACTCGTGCTCCTCGCCGGTCGACGGATCGGGTGCCCAGCACCGGAACGGCCGGGATGAGAGATCGCAGCGGGTCACTTTGGAGGTTATGTATTCGGCGCCGAAGCGCTCCGCCTGGGCCCGGAACCGACCCATGAGGTCGGGGCCCATGATGCCGTCGACGAAGCCGGGGAAGTTCTCGACGTCGGTGGTGAGCATGAGCTGACCACCCGGCTGGTCACTGCTCGACGAGGGCTGCCCTTCGATCACCAGTGGGTGAAGGTTGGCGCGGGCGGAATAGATGGCCGCGGTCAGCCCCGCCGGGCCGGACCCGACGATGAGGATGTCGCGAACCTGGTCGTTCATTGGTTACTCCCTGGGTTGTGCAGTGCGCTTCCGCCAAAGGAACCCACCAAGCGCCACAAATATTGCGCCCATGCCCGCGTAGCTGATCCAGACCCTGCGGCCTTCCGGGTGAAACGGCAGGTACACGTGCAACCGGAAGAGCGCGACGACGAGGAGAACCAAGGCCGTGACCCCGAGCAGACCCGCGACCAGGCCATACACGATCGCCGCGGCCACCTTCTGCACCGGCACGGTCGTCTTGTCACGGACCGTCGTGACCACCGACTCGATGCGATCAGCGGCAACGGTCGTCCAGTCATGCTCGGTCCCAGGCGGGGGTGGGGCCGTTTGCGCCATGGAGGAAGACTACTCTCGCTCATCCATGTCCCAGTTGCCCGAGCCGCCAGGCATCGCCGATGCGGCGACCCCGGCACCAGACCTGCCGCCCGCCCCCGCAACCCCGGCCGCTGTCCCGCCGACCCCCCCTAGCCCGACCGGGCCCCCGCCGGTCACACCCGACACCGCCGCCCCATCAGGCTCGGAGGCGGTTGCCTCGGGCACTGCGTCCCTGTCCCGGGCCCCGTCCCCGTCGCCTGACGCCGGGCGGCGGGCGCCATCGCCGACCAGGCTGATCGTGGCCATCGCCCTCGGCGCGGCCCTGGCGGCGCTCGGTGCGCTGCTGCTCGGTGAGTACCCCTTCACCGGAGTCATGCCATACATCTCCGGTGCATTGTTCGCCTTGGTCGTCGCAGAGGTGATCGTGTCGGTCAGCCGCCGATCGTCGCGACTGACGGCGGTGGCGGCGGCCGTCTGCACCGCCGGCGGCTTGGCCTGGGGCGTGTGGATCTCGGTAGGGGAGGGCAAGGCCCCGATCCCGATAGGTGGTTGGGTGGCGGTCGTGGTCGGCGCCGCGGTGGCGCTGATCCGGGGTGGGATCAGAGCGGGAGGACGACCAGGACCGAGCAGTCAGCCAGTCGCATGACCGCCCCGGCCAGCCCGCCGGGCCGGGAGAACACCACGACCAGGGCCGGTTCACCTCGCCAACGAAGGGGAGCGACGAGATCGGGCGACGGACGGCCGACGACGCCGCTCGCCGCCGCGGCCTGCGCCACGCAGGTCGCCGGCGCCAGTTGATCTCTGGGCGCGGCCGACTGACCGGCGACCGTGGTCGCACCGAACTCCGGAGCCGTGGCCGCAGCGGCACCCGATCGTTGGGCGACTGCGTTGGTCACCCGACGGGCCAGCGCCGCCGGGTCAGACTGGTCGCCGAGGTCACCGGCATTGGCCGCATCGGGTGCCACCGAAGTGGAAGCCGACGAAGGCTGGGCCAGCCCGGCGGTGGTGGAGGTGTGCGGGGTCCCGTTCCGAGACAGCGCCACGACGCCGCCCACGACGATCACCGCCGCCGCAATGCCCGCTGCGGCGCCCAGCCATCGCGGCGAACGAGCGCGGCGCCGCTCGGTCGATCGACCGCTCCCAACCCCGATCGGAATCGGCGAGGCGAGTGACGAGGTCTCCGGAGGGGACGACTCCGCCTCCGACTGCGGCCCGGTGCCCACTGCCCGCCTGATGGCGTCGTCGACCTCGCCCGGAGGACGTTGCGCCACGGGCGCACCAACCGCCCGGGCGACGGCGGCCAGCGACTCCAGCTGGGCCTGGCAGATCGAGCACGAGGACAGGTGCGCCTGTTCTGAGGCGGTCGCTTCCCCGTCGAGGGCCGCGCTGAGCGCTTCGTCGTCGAGGTGCGATGTCGTCATGGCCGCTCGCTAGGACGCTGGGCGGGGCGGCCCGGGTTCCCGCTGAGCAAGGGGACCAGGGCGGCCCGGCCCCGGGCGATGCGGGAGCGGACGGTGCCGGGCGGGATATCGAGGATGGTTGCGATCTCGGCGTAGTCCAGCCCGCAGAGGTCACGCAACACCACCGCGGCCCGGAAATCGGGCGCCAGCCGGGCCAGCGCGGCGTCGACATCGAGCCGCTGCACACTCGCATCCGCCGAGGCGTCATGAGGGCCGGCGGGCGGCGCGGCGAACAAGACTTCGTCCAGTCCGGGCTCGGGACGGCGCCGCCGCCGCCGCAGTTCGTCGAGCGATGCGTTCACTGCGATGCGGTAGCTCCAGGTCGCGAAACGGCTCCGCCCGTCGAACTTCGGCAGCCCTCGGACGACGGCCAGCAATGTCTCCTGGGTGGCGTCGGCGGCGTCGGCGTCATTTCCGGTCATGCGTCGGCACACCGCGTAGAGCCGGTCGTGATGGGTCCGCAACAACGCATCGAGCGCTCGCCGATCCCCGTCCTGGGCCGCTGCGACCAGGTCGTCCTCGCCCCCGTCGATGGCCGTGCAGCGTAGCGGCGCCGCCGCGCCACCGGCGTACCTATCCGATGGTGTGATCCAGGTGCGGCAAGACCCTGGCCACGCGCTCTTTGTTAGCAGTAACCCACCCTCCACGGTGGGTTACTGCTAACAAAGGCCCGTCCGGGGCCACCACCACGGCGACCGGGCGTCAGCGGACCTAACCGGCGGTCACCTCGGCCACCGTCGCCTGATAGGTCGGGCCGAGGTCGGTGAGCCACAACAGGACGGCGCTGCCACGCTGACCATGGAGGTCGAAGGTGGTGGAGCCGTTGACGCTCTGCTTCGAGTCGACCGGCGAACCCCACGGGGCGAGCGATGCCGGATTCGGGACCGCGTCGGCGACGTACACCTCGGCGCTCCAACCAACCGTCGACGTGGTCACGGACAACGTGTGAAGCGTCTGCGGGGACCCGATGGTCAACGCCAGCCCGAGACCGTGCCGCAGGTTGGCGAATCGGGGACCGAAGTAGCGGTCGGTCTGCCACGACGTGTCGGGATTGCCGTCGATGGCGTAGCCGACGTGCGCCGCTCCGTCAGCGTCGCGTTCAAGGTGGAACACCGTGACGTTCTGGAACTTGACCACGGTGGCGGGATTGAGTGTGGTGGGAGCCGTCGGACCTCGCCGGCCGCCCGAGCCATGGGTGCCGACCACGACGATGACCACGATCAAGGCCGCGATGACCAGACCCGCCACCAGCCGGCCGGTCCAGTTGGGCCGCCGCCG
>JAUTXN010000151.1 GCA_030838045.1 Acidimicrobiaceae bacterium | reverse complement strand
AAGGACGGCGGCATCTCCGGGCCCCTTTAGGCGGAGGCGACCTATGGCTGAAGTTCCCGAACATCTCCTGAAACGAGCCGCCGAGCGCAAGGCGGCGCTCGAAGCGCAGAAGGCCGCGGCGGGCGGCAGTGGCGAGGCCGCGGCCGCAGCGCCGACCGAGGACGCCGACGTCGCCGCGTCCAATGCCGAAGCAGAGAAGTCGGGGAAAATCCCCGCCCATCTCTTGGCACGCAGTGCGGAGGCCAAGGCCAAGGCGACGGCTGGGGCCGGCGCCGGTGGCGGCTCAGGCTCGGCAGCAGGCGGACCGGGTGGCGGTGGGGGCACGACGACCACGACAGCTGCCCCGGCTGCGACAGGCGCGGCGGGAGCTGCGGCCCGGGTGGCCGGTGCCCAGCCCGGTCCGGGCCTGGTCGGACCGGCGGGTCACACCCAGCGGCTGCTCACCGTCGTCAAGGCCGGGTCCATCCAGGACGTCAAGGCCACCCCGACGGACAAGGTCAACGTGTGGCCCCACCTGCTGGTGGTCGAGTTCGTGGCGTCGCTCGCCATGACGGCGTTCCTGCTGGTGTTCTCCACCTTCGTCAACGCCCCTCTGCTCGGCCAGGCCAACTTCAACCTGACACCGAACCCCTCCAAGGCGCCGTGGTACTTCCTCGGCCTGCAGGAACTGCTGACCATGTTCCACCCCATGGTGGCCGGCGTCATGGTCCCGGGTATGGGCCTGTTCGGCCTCGGTATGGCGGGCTATGTCGACAAGAACCCGAGCCACAAACCCGAGGACCGAAAATTCGCCATCGCCTTGTTCACCTTTTTCATGATGTTCTGGGCGATCCTCGTGATCATCGGGTCGATCTTCCGAGGTGAGGGCCAGAACTTCGTCCTGCCGTGGCGCCAAGGCGTCCACGAGATCTTCGACCTGTAGGGAAGGCTCATGAGTTCAGGCGTCATACTCGCGATCGCGATCGGCATCGTCGTGGTGCTGGCCATCGTGTTGCTGGCCACGACCAGCGCCCGCCGTGACCGCGACGCGGCGCTCGGCGTGTTGTCGCGCGAGACCAAGCAGCGCGATACCGCAGGGGGGGCGGGTCTCGACGCCGTCGCCCCGTCCGGCGTCGAGCCGGCAACGGGCAAGGAGATCGAGAAGGCGGCGGTGCTGGAACGCACCGGCGGCGGCACGGTCGCCATCCCGGCCCGGGCCGCCCCTCCTTCGGTATCGGGACCCATCGATCCCGAGACCTATGGCCAGACGCGCCGGCAGTTCCTCAATCGCGGTGTCGTGGGCCTGATGGTCGTCAGCATCACGGGCTTCAGCGCCACCATGATCGCCTTCCTGTGGCCGTCGGTGTCGGCCGGCTTCGGCGCCAAGATCAACGCGGGCACGGTCAGCGACGTCGAGAAGCTCCTCTTGACCAAGCAGCCGTTCTACAACCCGGTCGGCCGCTTCTACATCAACCACTACCCGACCGATGCGGGCACCCTGGCCAAGGCCAAGAAGGTGTACTCACCGGCGCTGCTCAACGGGATGCAGGCGGGATACGTGGCGTTGTACCAGCGCTGTGTGCACCTCGGCTGCCGGGTCCCGTGGTGCGTCAGCTCGCAATGGTTCGAGTGCCCGTGCCACGGATCCAAGTACAACCGGGTCGGCGAGAAGAAGGGCGGCCCGGCCCCTCGGGGACTCGATCGTTTCGCCGTGACCGTCTCGGGTGGCTCGATCACCGTCGACACCGGCGTCATCTACGTCGGCCCGCCGATCGGCACCAACACGAGCGGGCAGGGCCAGGACGGACCGCACTGTGCATGACGTTTCGATCGACGACCACCTGTCGACGGGCGGCCACCTGTCGATTTGCGCCGCGACCGGCCGGCGCGGGCAGGATGCACTCCGCAATGGTTCCCATGGCTGACCTCCCCGTCGTGCGCGCCTGATGTTCGCGGCGTCCACCGCGCAGAAGCTGGGAACAGTCTTCGCGATCGCCCTCACGGTCGGCTGGCTGCTCTTCATGCTGGCCCACGTCAAGCGGGGCGCAGTCAAGCCGGGCGACGAGATCCTCGAGGCCCCCAACCGCAAGCCGTACTACGAGGACGACATCCTCGAGGGACCCAAGCTGGAGCGGGCCCTGACCCTGGCGCTCGTCCTGCTGGTGATCATCGGCATCGGGCTCCCGCTGTACTGGATCAACGAGACCCGGCGCGAGAACGGGGCCAAGAAACTCTTCGCCAACACCGCCGTCGAAGTCGGCTTCGCCCTCTTCCAGCCGGCCGACTCGCCGTTGCCGGCCAACCCGAAGCTCAACGAGCTCCACTTCGGCTGCGCCGGGTGCCACGGCAACGCCGGCCAGGGCGGGTCGACCAACTACACCATCACGACGCCGCTCGGCACCACCCAGTCCGTGTCGTGGCAGGTGCCCGCGCTCAACACCGCCCTGCTCAAGTACACGCCCGACACGGTGCGCACGATCATCGTCTACGGCCGATCCAACACCCCCATGCCGGCGTGGGGTCTGGCGGGCGGCGGCCCCATGAACGACTCGCAGATCGACTCGCTGGTCGCCTACCTCCAGAGCATCCAGATCACTCCGGCGGCCGCCATGAAGGAAGGCGAGAGTGTCGGCACCAACGGCTCCGCCATCTTCAACGCCTATTGCGCCCGGTGCCACACCAAGGGGTACTCCTACGGGGCACCCGAGACCTCCGGCGCCGGGGCCTACGCGCCCAACCTCACCAATGGCAGCGAACTGCGCCAGTTCCCCAACCTCGTCGACCAGATCGACTACGTGACCAAGGGCGCCACCTACGGCAAGTCGTACGGCACCAGGGGGATCGGCAGCATGGCCGCTGACCCCCGACTCGACATCGAGACGCCTGGTGCTGCCCAACAGGGCGGTGGTATGCCCAAATTCGACCAGGTGCTCACCCCGGAGCAGATCCAGGCGGTCGTCAATTACGAGAGAGGCCTGTAGGTGCATCTCCTCCTGAGCCACGCCGGCCTGCTGGCGGCGACCTTCACCTGGGACCCGTTCATCCGGGGCGTGGTCATCACGGCCCTCTTCGTCGTGCTGCTGCCGGGCAGCGTGTACCTGGTGCTGTCGACCGATGTCGGCGGGCGGCTGGGTTTCCTGCTCATGGCCGCGGGCATGTCGGGGATGCTGTGCCTGCTCTCCATCCTCTGGATGCCCCTCGCATCGACCGCAGACGTGGGCCGGCCCAACTCCTGGAAGCCGCTCGAGGTGATCACCGGCGACTACGCCAGCCAGGTCGGGCCCGCGGGCGCCAAAGACTTGCCGGTCGGCAACCTGGCCGCGACCAAGCCTCCGTCAGGGGATCTGAAGACCAAGAAGTGGTACTGGCCCCTCCAGTCGTGCAGCGAGAGCGGGTGGCACAAGATCGACCCGACGCTGATCAACGACCCGGAGTCCGAGGCGGACAAGATCCTGGCCAACACCAGTGGTTCGCTCGTGGGGCCGACATTGACGAGCCCGTTCAGCGCCGCGACCGACTACGTGTACGTCGACGGGTTCCAGAAGGGTGAGAACGGCGGCTGCCTGTTCGCCGTCAGCCGCCACAAGATCTACATGCCGATGGCCCGCGGGGCGCACTACGTGGTGCTTCGGGTCCTGCCGTCCCTGCCGGTGCTGAATCTCGGGGGAGCGCCTGCGGCGGCGCAGCCTGATCGGTCCAAGCCCTACAGCTACGTCATCTTGGTGCGAAACCTGGGGTCGGTTCGCCAGCCCCAGGCGATGCTGGCCATCAGCATGGGGATCACGTTCCTCGTGATCTGCTACATCCTTCACACCCGTGACAAGGAGAAGGATGCCGCCGAGGCCGCGGCGGCCGAGGGTGGTTCGGGTGGGGCGGGCCCTGGTGGAGCCGGCGGTGCCGGTGGGGCCGGTGGGGGCGGTGGGGCCGAGCGCGAGAAGGTCGGCGCCGGAGTCTGAGCTGGGCGGGCCGGCTCATCGGCTCGGATCCGGGGCTTGTCAGCTCACCAGCGCACCAGCTCACCAGCGGCGAGCCTGCAGGGCCAGTACATCCTCGCGGCGGAAGCGAAGATGGCCGCCGGCGGTGCGGAATGACGGCAGCCGGTTGCTGTTGGCCCAGTTCGACACCGACCTCTCGGTGACGTCGAAGAGCGCGGCAACCTCTTTGGTGTGCAACAGGACCGGCGCAATCCCCTGGACCTTCGGGACGTCAGGAGCGCCCACGGGGTGGCGCGTTGCCTGAATGTTGACCAAGTCGGATTCCACCATTGGCCGAGGCTCAATCGTGCGGCGGCTGGCGCCGGGTCCATCGGCGAGTTGGGCGGGCTCGCTCGCGAGCGGTGGCCGCCGGCAAATGGTGCGGCGGCTGGCGGCTGAACGGTCGGCGACGTCGGCGCCATCGGCGTCATCGGCGCCATCGGGTGCGACTTGCGGGTGCCACCTGTTGGTTCGGCGGCCCGTGGCCAGACGCTCCGCGATCTTGTCGGCGATGACCGCCATGCTTCGCCGTTCACGGGTTGTCAGTTGCCTGGTGCAGCGATCGAACAGGCACAGAACGCCGAGGAGGCCACTCTCGGACCGTAGCGGCAGGCCGTAGACGAAACGGATCCCGAGCGGGCTCCGGGCAGTCCTGGTCTCGCCCAGCTGCGGGTGACGGCGGAGATCGCCGATCTCGAGTGACTCGGCACCGACGGTACCGACCGCACCGACCGCACCGACCGCACCGAACAAGACGTTGTCCGCCGGTATGTCGCCGCTGGCGATCCCGTATCGCAGCATCGTCCATCGCCCGTCGGCCTCGGCGACTGCGATCAGCGCCAGCGGGGCGTGGCACGACATCGCGGCGGCGAACAGCAGGTTGGCGCACACCTGGCCGGCCGGCTCGGGAGCGGGCCGCCGGACGCTTGCGGTGGGAGCGACAACGACGCGCGATGCCAAGGTCAGTTCAGTCACGATCAACAGGGCTCCTTCGTTGTGAGCATGGTGAAGGAGGGGGTGTGACCGGGCCGTGACCAGGTCGTTACGGGCCCGGGAGCGCCAATGCGGCGAGCGCCAGCTGGACCACCTCGTCATAGGTGAACCCGCGATGGGCGTCGATCACGCGCCAGCCCGCGGCGGCCAACCAGGCATGCCGGCGGGCATCGTCCACCGCGGCGAGGGGCGTTTCGTGGTCGCGAGCGCCGTTGTATTCGATTCCGTACCTGCGCCTCGGCCAGGCGATGTCCACGAGGACGAGTCCGCCTGGGGTGTCGACCGGGTAGTCCGTCTCGAAGGGCTCCGCGCCGGCCCGCTTGAGCTTCCAGCACAACGTGCGGGCAGGCGGACTGTCGTCGTGGCCGCCGACGTCGATGGCCCGAAGACATAGTTCGCGCAGGGCCTGCCGGCGCCGGTCGCCCATGGCGTCCACCCACTCGAGGATCTGGGCGAAGTTGGTCCAGTGCCGCTTGACCAGGTCGTTGGCGACGCTCTTGACCAGATAGGGATGGCAGGTCTCGGCCAGTTGGACGACCGCCAGAGGAGGGACGACGATCGGCAGATCGCGGTAATGGGTGATCGCCCGGGCCGGGTCGAGGCTGGAGCGATGCGTGCTGATCCCCGGCAGCCGGTGCTGGCTCTTGCCGAATGTGGTTATCTCCAGTTGCCCCGCCTTGACCTGCTCCGCGCCCCACAGACTGGCCGCGGCCAGGTGCGACAACGCCGCCGAACGCCCTCCGGCGAGGCAGGCGGCCATTTGGGCCTGATGCTCCGACGCCGACCCGGCAACCACGTACACGCCTTGCCGAACCCGCCTCAATCGGCCCTCACGGACCGCCCAACGGAGCCAATCCTCACTCGCCCCGAGCGAGTAGGCCTGGGCGGTCGTGATCAGGCCGTGTTGCTGGGCCGCCAGCGCTTGAATAGCATACCATAGCATGAAAGTACTTAATCAGAGAGGTGTGACCGCCCAGGCCTGCTGAATTTCCGGTGCGTACACACCGGAAATTCAGCAGGCCTAGCCCCCGGGCCCGTTCGGCGGCCAGGGACTAGGGTGAGCCGCATGGCGCAGTACCTCCCCATCGTCGTGCTGATGGTGCTGGCGACCGGGTTTGCGTTCGTGTCGCTGTTGGCTTCGCGCATTCTCGGTCCGAAGAACCCCAACTCAGCCAAGTCGGCGCCCTACGAGTGCGGGATCGTCCCGAATCGCCAGCCGGCGCAACGGTTCCCGGTCCGCTTCTACCTCGTAGCGATGATTTTCGTGATCTTCGACATCGAGATCATCTTCATCTACCCGTGGGCTGTGATGTACCACCAACTCGGGACCTTCGGCCTGGCTGAGATGGTCGCCTTCTCGATAGCGGTCCTCGTGGCGTTCCTTTACCTGATCTCAGGCGGAGCGCTCGACTGGGGGCCCGTCAAGCGGCTGTCGCCCGCTGAGATCATCACCCGGCCGTACACCGGGAGCGCAACCATTCGCCGGGTACCCCGGCCCGAGGCGTTGCTGGCCGGGATCGAGCCGATGGAGGGTTCGGCACCCGACGCTCCCGCCGCGCCCAGTGCTCCCGCGGAACCAGACCGCGTCCCTGCGACCACGGGACACTGATATGGGCCTCGAAGACCTCAATCACAACTTCCTGACCGGGCGCCTCGAGGACATGGTCAAGTGGGCTCGGCGGAGTTCGATGTGGCCCGCCACGTTCGGGCTGGCCTGCTGCGCCATCGAGATGATGTCCACCGGGGCCGCCGACTTCGACCTGGCCCGGTTCGGCATGGAAGTCTTCCGGGCGTCACCGCGCCAGGCCGACCTGATGATCGTCGCCGGCCGTGTGAGTCAGAAGATGGCTCCCGTCCTGCGCAACGTGTACGACCAGATGATGGAGCCCAAGTGGGTCATCTCCATGGGCGTTTGTGCATCGACGGGCGGGATGTTCAACAACTACGCCATCGTGCAGGGCGTCGACCAGATCGTGCCGGTCGACGTGTACGCCCCCGGATGCCCGCCGGGACCGGAAACACTCATCCACGCCATCGTCACCCTGCATGAGAAGGTGCGCCGGGGCGAGATCACCAAGCGCCCGGTCGTCGCCAGCGAGGCCTCGTGACTGACGCGGCACCGGTAGACGGTGAGGCAATCGAGGAAACCCCCGACCCGCCGCCCGAGCTTCATGGCTGGCCGGTCGTCGACTCGCATGGCCAGACGGTGGTGCATTGCAACCGCGAGGGCTATCTGGAATTGCTGAGCGCGCTCAAGGCGGACGGGTACGACATGTGCGCCGACGTCTGCGGCGTCGACTACCTCGCCCACCTGAGTCGGGCAATTCCCACTCCCGTAACGCCGGAGCGTTTCGAGGTAGTCGTCAACCTGGTCTCTATCGCCACTCGACAGCGGGTGCGGGTCCGGGCGCAGGTGCCCGAGAGTGACGCGGTCATCGCGACGTTGTTCTACCTGTGGCCAGGGACGGAGGCTCCCGAGCGGGAGGTCTTCGACATGTTCGGCATCCGCTTCGAAGGCCATCCCGACCTGACCCGGATCCTCATGCCCGAGGACTGGGAGGGCTATCCGCTGCGAAAGGACTACGCCGTCGGCCGCATCCCCGTCCAGTTCAAAGAAGCGCCGTCCCCCCGCTGATCCCCCACCAGGGTTGGAACACGACATGCCGTTTCGGCAAGGATCATGTAAAGAATGGCACGGCTGACACCTGAGAACGCGCAGAGGGCACGCGATCTCATCGCGTTGTACCCACAGCCGCGTTCGGCCCTCATTCCGATGCTGCATATTGCCCAGGAACAGGACGGCTACCTGACGCCCGACGCGATGACCCACGTCGGCGAGCTCGTCGGATTGACGTCGGCCGAGGTGCGGGGAACAGCCACGTTCTACGACATGCTCCATGTCGACCCCGTCGGAAAGTACGTGTTGTCGATCTGCACCAACATCGCTTGCCTGCTCAACGGGGCGTACGAGCTGCTGGAACACATCGAGCAGTCCTTAGGCGTGAAGTCCGGTGGGACCACCACCGATGGCGTCTTTACCGTCGAAGAATTCGAATGTCTCGCCCTGTGCGGCAACGCCCCGTGCCTGACGGCCAACTGGCGGTTCTTCGGCGACCTGACTCCGGCCAAGTTCGACACCCTCGTCGACGATCTGCGCATGGGGCGCCTCGACGAAGAGGTCCCGGCTCATGGGATCCTCTGCCGGGTTCGCCGGACCGTCGGCCTGGAAGCCGCCGGCGCCCCGGCGTTCACCCCGCCCGCAGCGCCTGCCCCTCCCGCGCCTGCTCCGGCCGCGCCTGCTCCGGCCGCGCCTGCTCCTGCCACGCCTGCTCCGGCCACGCCTGCGCCTGCTCCGGCTGCGCCGGGGGAGCCTGCGCCTGCCGCCGCGGCAAGCGAGTCGTCCACTCCTGCTCCGGCCGCTGCTCCTACCACGAGCGAGGCTCCCACCGCCGCAGCGGAGCCGGGAGAGGTGGAGCCCGCGGGCTCGGGAGAGGCGCCGCCCGAACCCCGCGTTGCGGTCTCGGGGTCGGACGCAGCTTCCGAGACGCCGGCACCGACGGACCCCGCCCCGCCGGTCACGCAGCCGCACGGATCGCAGGCCCCCGCCGACGAGGCCGACAGCGCCCAGCCACCCGCCGCCGTCAGCGACCAGCCACCCGCCGCCGACGACAAGGCCGCCGCCGCCGACGACACGGCCGCCGCCGACGACACGGCCGGCGCCGCCGCCGACGACACGGCCGCCGCCGACGACAAGCCCACGACTGAGAAGCCATGACCGTCACCGACGCCCCCAAGATCGTCACCCGGCACCTCGGCAACGCCGACAGCTGGACGCTCAAGTCGTACGTGGACGCCGACGGTTACCAGGGTCTCCGCAAAGCCCTCACGATGCCCCGCGAGGAGGTCCACGAAGAGGTCAAGAAGGCCTCCCTCCTCGGCCGGGGGGGCGCCGGATTCCCGGCCGGCCAGAAGTGGGCCATGCTCCGCAAGGCCGAGCCGATCTACCTGGTCATCAACGGTGACGAGTCGGAACCGGCCACCTTCAAGGACCACATGCTGATCGAGCAGGACCCCCACCAGATCATCGAGGGGACCCTGATCACGGCCTACACAATCGGCGCCGCCCAAGCGTTCATCTACATCCGGGGCGAGTTCGCCAAGGGCCTGGAACGCATGACCCAGGCCCTGAACGAGGCCTACGAGTACGGCGCGGTGGGCAAGAACATTTTCGGCAGCGGCTGGTCGATCGACGTCATCATCCACCCCGGTGCCGGCGCCTACATCTGCGGCGACGAAACCGGCCTGCTCGAATCCCTCGAAGGCAAGCGGGGCTTCCCCCGCATCAAGCCCCCCTTCTTCCCCGCCGCCTTCGGCCTCTACCAGGCGCCCACCGTCGTCAACAACGTCGAGACGATGTCCAACATCCCCTGGGTCGTCATGAACGGTGGCGACGCCTTCAGCGCCTTCGGTGACAACCGCAGCCGGGGCACCCGGATCTTTTCGGTCAGCGGCCATGTCGTCAGACCGGGCAACTACGAGGTCGAGATGGTCAAGACCACCTTCCGCGACCTCTTCTACGACCCCGTCTATGGCGGCGGCATCCGCAACAACAAGGAGCTCAAGGCCTTCATCCCCGGCGGCGCCTCCTCGTACTGGTTCGGCCCCGACAAGCTCGACACCCCCCTTGACCAGGACGAAGTCGGCAAGCTCGGCACCATGCTCGGCTCGGGCTCGATCGTCGCCATGGACGAGACCACCTGCTCGGTCCGAGCCGCCTGGCGTCTCACCCGCTTCTTCCACAAGGAGTCCTGCGGCCAGTGCACCCCCTGCCGCGAAGGTGCGGGCTGGCTGGAGAAGATCCTGCAGCGAATCGAAGCGGGCCGGGGAAGAGAAGCCGACCTCGACCTCCTTCTCGACGCGTGCGACAACATCGCCCCCGGCCTCACGTGGCCCCCGAAACAGACCACCATCTGCCCCCTCGGCCCCTCCATCCCCAGCCCCATCGTGAGCGCAGTGCGCATGTTCCGCGACGAGTTCCTCACGCACATCAAAGAAGGCGCCTGCCCCCATGGCTCCTAAGAAGCCGCCCGACAAGGTCACCATCACCCTCGACGGCCGCGCCGTCGAGGCCAACAAGGGCGAGATGATCATCGCGGCCGCCGAACGCGCCGGCGTCTACATCCCCCGCTTCTGCTACCACCCCCGCATGAAGCCGGTCGGCATGTGCCGGATGTGCCTGGTCGAGGTGGTGGGGCCCCGAGGGCCGGCACTGACCCCCGCCTGCTTCGTGGCTGTCTCCGACGGCCAGGTGGTCAACACGACCACGCCGGGGGTCAAGAAGGCCCAGGACGGGGTGCTCGAGTTCCTGCTGGTCAACCACCCACTGGACTGCCCGGTGTGCGACAAGGGCGGCGAATGCCCCCTCCAGGACCAGACCCTCGCCTTCGGCCCGGGCGAGACCCGCTTCGTCGAGGAGAAGCGCCACTGGGAAAAGCCCATTGCCCTCTCCGAGCTGGTGCTGCTCGACCGGGAACGCTGCATCCAGTGCGCCCGCTGCACCCGCTTCGCGGACGAGATCGCGGGCGACCCCCAGATCGACTTCTCCATGCGGGGCGACATGGTCGAGGTGGCGACCTTCCCGGGCCAGCCCTTCACCTCCTACTTCAGCGGCAACACGGTCCAGATCTGCCCCGTCGGCGCCCTCACCAGCACCCCCTACCGCTTCAAGG
Source organism: Acidimicrobiaceae bacterium (assembly GCA_030838045.1). Classification (GTDB taxonomy): domain Bacteria; phylum Actinomycetota; class Acidimicrobiia; order Acidimicrobiales; family Palsa-688; genus JALYXV01. Next base: position 4,657 of record JAUTXN010000151.1, on the reverse strand, counting down.
CCCGGCCCTGGGACATCGAGCAGGCCGAGAGCAGCTGCACCACCTGCGCCGTGGGCTGCCGGGTGGCCGTGCAGTCGAGCGGTGACCACATCACCCGCAAACTCGGCGTCGACTCCGACCCGGTCAACCAGAGCTGGTTGTGCGACAAGGGGCGCTTCGATTGGGAGTCCCTGAGCAGCGCCGAGCGGATCACCGCCCCGCTCGTGCGCAAGGGTGACGAACTGGTCGAAGTCGCCTGGACCGAGGCCCTCGACGCCGTGGCCTCGGCGCTCCAGAAGGCCCGTGAGGTGCACGGCGGCGGCGCCATCGGCATGATCGGCGGCGCCCGCCTGGCCAACGAGGACGCCTACGCCTGGTCCAAGCTGGCCCGCGCCGTGCTCGGCACCGACAACGTCGACGCCCAGCTGGGCGACGGCCTCCCCGCCCAGACCGTCCTCGGCCTGCCCCGGGCCACCATCGACCAGGCGTGTGACGCCTCGGCCGTCATCCTCCTCGCCCCCGACCTGAAAGAGGAGCTGCCCGTCCTCTACCTGCGCCTTCGCGCTGCGGTCAAAGACGCCAAGCTGCCCCTGATCGAACTGGCCGAGCAGCGCAGCGGCCTCACCCGCCACGCCGCCGCCAGCCTGCTGCACCGCCCGGGCGAGGCCCACGTGCTGGTCCGGGCCCTGACCGCGGCCGCCGACCCGACCGCCGAGGTGGCCGGCGTGGCCCCGGCCGAGGTCGTGGCCGCACGCCAACTGCTCAAAGGCATCGGGGAAAAGGAGGGCGAGGACGCGACCTACGTCGTCGTGCTCGGTCGCCCGTCGCTCGCCTCGGGCCCGGCGCCGTTCGCCGATGCCGCGGCAACGCTGCTCGACGCCTTTCCCGGCGTGCGATTCCTCACGGCGCTGCGCCGGGGCAACGTCCACGGCGCCCTCGACATGGGCCTGGCGCCGGGGACCCTGCCCGGCCGGGTCAGCCAGTCGGACGGCCGGGCGTGGTTCGCCCAGGCGTGGGGCCAGGTGCCCGACACCACCGGCATGGACACCACCCAGATGCTGGTCGAGGCGTCCGAGGGCCGGCTGGCCGCCCTGATACTGCTCGGCGCCGACCCCCTGTCGGATTTCCCCGATCGGTCCCTGGCGAGGAAGGGCCTGCAAGGGGCGGGAACGGTGGTGGCGGTCGACTGCTTCCTCACCGAGTCCGCCAAGAAGGCCGACGTGTTCCTGCCGGCCGCGACCTACGCCGAGCGGGCCGGCACCTTCACCAACATGGAAGGGCGAGTCGTGCGCCTCGGGCAGAAGGTCACCGCCCCCGGCGTGGCCTGGCCGGACTGGATGATCGCGGCCGAGCTGGCCTTCCGGATGGGCAAGGAACTGGGCTTCGACAACGTCGAGGGCATCTGGGACGAGATCGAGCGGTTGTCACCGGCCCATACGGGTGTGACCTCGAACCTCCTGGCCAGTCTCGTGGCCAAGGACGGCGTGGTGGTGCCGATGGGCGCGGCGGACCCGCCGATGCACAAGCCCGAGCCGCTCGACCCCATGGCCGAGCCGGGCATCATCGCCGCGGAAACACACTGGATCTCGCGACTCACGACCATCGAGGCGGCTTCCACCGGCGAGGTCGAGCGGGGCCCCCAGGGCGACGTCGGCGGCCAGGATCCCCTCGCGGGCGCCACTGAGGATGCCGCTGCCGTGAGCAGCGATCACAACGTCAGTGACCCCGGCATCACCTTGGTGACCGAACCCGACGCCGACGTGGCCGCCGAGCACGACGTCAGTGACCCGGGCATCACCTTGGTCACGCGTCCGGCGCCGACGCGGTTCGCGGTTCCGGCCACCTCGGCGCCCGTGCCCCCGATCGACGCCTACTCGCTGCGACTGATCGCCACCCACCAGCTGTGGGATGCAGGCGTCGGGGTGCAGCACTCGTCGCACCTGGCCGGACTGGCGGCCGCCCCCTCCCTGCGGGCCAATCCCCATGACCTCAAGCGACTCGGCCACGAGAGCGGCGGCCGGGTCAAGGCGGTCTCCCCCCGCGGCAGCCTGGTGCTCACGGTGGAAGCCGACACCGGCGTGCCCCGAGGGTCGGTGGCGCTCGGCTTCAACCTCCCCGGCGAAGGCGCGGCCGACCTGATCGACGCCACCGCGGCGATCACCAACGTGCGGCTGGACAGCGTCTGATGCCCGGCGACCCGCTGTTCAACAACGGCCTCAACCTGGCGGTGGCGCTCATCGTCATCATCAAGGCGATCATCGTCTTCGTCGTGGTGCTGGTGTCGGTGCTTTTCATGGTGATGTTCGAGCGCAAGGTCATCGGGCACATGCAGAACCGCATCGGTCCCAACCGGGCCGGCCCCTTCGGTTCGCTGCAGTCGCTGGCCGACGGCACCAAGCTGTTCTTCAAGGAGGCGCTGCTGCCGGCCAAGGCCGACAAGCGGATCTACCGCCTGGCACCGATCCTGGCTGTCGTCCCGGCCTTCCTGGTGTTCTCGATCGTGCCCATCGGCGGGACCATCACCATCGCCCACCACGTCACCCGCCTCCAGCTGGTCGATCCCCCCTGGGGGATCCTCTTCATGCTGATGCTGTCGTCGATCGCGGTGTACGGCGTCATGCTGGCCGGCTGGTCGTCGGGGTCGAAATACCCGCTGCTCGGCGCGGTCCGGGCGTCGGCCCAGATGATCTCCTACGAGGCGGCCATGGGGCTGTCCATCGCGGCCGTGGTCGTGCTGAGCGGCTCGCTGCACACCAGCGCCATCGCGAGCGGCCAACACGGGTTGCTCCACTTCCGCAACCACACCGTTCCCCTCCCGGCGTGGAACCTGTTCCGCACCTGGGTGGTCCCGTTCATCATCTTCATGATCGCGGTGACCGCCGAGATGCACCGGCCCCCGTTCGACCTGGTCGAGGCCGAGGAAGAGATCGCAGGCGGCTTCAATGCCGAGTACTCGTCGCTCGGCTTCGCCCTGTTCTACCTGGCCGAGTTCATGAACGTGGTCACCATGTCCGGGGTCACCGTGACGCTGTTCCTGGGTGGCCCCGACGGGCCCCGGATCCTCGGCCACAGCGTCGGGCCGTTCTGGTTCGTCCTGAAACTGTTCGCCTTCCTCTATACCTACGTGTGGCTGCGGGCCACGCTGCCCCGCTTCCGCTACGACCAGCTCATGGACCTGGGCTGGAAACGGCTCATCCCGGCCTCGCTCGGCATGCTGCTGTTCGTGGCCGCGGTGCGCACCGGCAGCCGAGGCTGGGTCATCGGGGTCATGGTGGGCCTGGTCGTCGGCGCCATTGCACTGATGCGGGCCCTGTCGGTCGGGGCGCGGACCACCGAGGTCGAGGCCGCCTCCATCGCACGCGCAGGAAGGAGGGCCTAGCCATGGGTTATCTCAAGGGCTTCACCATCTCGGGCAAGCAGTTCTTCCAGAAGACGGTCACGACCCAGTACCCCGAGGACAAGCGGCCCAAGCCCGAGCGGTTCCACGGTCGCCACGTCCTCAACCGCTACGAGGACGGGATGGAGAAGTGCATCGGCTGCGAGCTGTGCGCGGGCGCCTGCCCGGCGCGCTGCATCTATGTCCGAGGCGCCGACAACCCGCCCGACGCCCCGGTCTCACCCGGTGAGCGGTACGGCTTCGTCTATGAGATCAACTTCCTGCGCTGCATCCACTGCGACCTGTGCGTCGAGGCCTGTCCGACCGAGGCCATCACCGAGTCGAAGCTGTTCGAGTTCTCCTTCACCAACCGCCAGGACGCCATCTACACCAAGGCCGAGCTGGTCGTCGACGACGACGGCAACCCCAAGCACCTGCCCTGGGAGGACTGGCACGAGGGCGACGACGAAAACACCTCGGGCTGGGTCCGGGCCACGGCGCCGTCGGGCGTGGCGGCCGCCGAAGGCCGGCCGTTGTGGTCGGGCGAGCTGGGCCACGGTGTCCGACCCGCCCAGTTGGGCCAGTCCGACCCCTTGGCGGCCGACGTGCCGGCCGACTTCGACATCAGTATCCGGGAAGTGAAGGACGCCGAGATGCGCGGCGCGGGCGTGGCCCGAGGCCGCTCGGTACGAGTCGACGAGGGCACCGACGCGCCGGGTGACGGGGGCCGGTGATGCTCCTGGCGACGGCCGTTCCCGACATCATCGTGTTCGTGGTGGCGGCCATCGCGATCCTGGTGGGCGCCATCGGTGTCGTCGTGTCCCGCAACCCGGTCCACGCCGCCCTGAACCTGGTGCTGACCCTGTTCGGGATCGCGGTCGAGTTCATCAACCAGCAGGCCGACTTCCTCGCCGCGGTGCAGGTGATCGTGTACGCCGGGGCGATCGTGATCCTGTTCCTCTTCGTCATCATGCTCCTCGGTGTCGACCGCGAGGAGAACGTGGCCGCCGAGCCGCTACGCGGCCAGCGTCCCACCGCCATCGCGCTCGGCCTGATGGTCCTGGTCGAGTTGGCGCTGCTCGGCCGGGTCTCCAACTGGGCCACCGGCACCCCGGCGACCGCCGGTCCCCTCAGCGGACCGGGTGAGAACATCCAGAAGCTGGGCCAGTCCATGTTCACCCGGTACCTGTTTCCCTTCGAGATCACCTCGGTCCTCTTGGTGATCGCGGTCATCGGGGCGGTCGTGCTGGCCCGGCGGCCCCAGCCGGTGGCCAGCGAGATGACCCGGGACGAACAAGAAGC
>JAUTXN010000145.1 GCA_030838045.1 Acidimicrobiaceae bacterium | reverse complement strand
CCGCCAGGGGCGACGACCAGGATGTTGCCCTCCAAGCATGTTCGGCCGCCCCGGCGGATGTCCTCGGCCGTGAGCTGGCGGGGCGGGAACGCGGATTCCACCAGTCGCAAGCGTGAATGCGACGGCGTACCCACCGCGTCGGCGGGGCGGACGACCACCTGGCCGAGAACGACGGCCCCCCCGAAGAGCAGGACGAGGACCAGCACGACGGCCGCCATTCGCCGGCTCATTCGCCGGCTCACGAGCGGCTCACGACCGGCTCACGACCGGCTCACGACTGACCCCGACGGCAACGACCACCCGGGGAAACGTACCGTCGGCGAGCCCGTCCCAGCCCGCGGGCATCCCTTCGGAATCTTGTTGGCAACCTCTCGCGCCCCTCGGCGGTCCAATGGGCACATGCTGACCGCCAAGCTCCTTCGCGTCCTGCCCCTGGCCGCGGCGCTGACCGTCGCCGGTTGCTCGTCCTCGCCCTCGTCCTCGTCCTCGTCGCGCCCGCCGGCAACGTCGACGACCACGAGCTCCGGCACCTCGACCACGACGGCCGCGGTTGCGCCGCCGACCGCTGCCTCGACCACGACAACGGTCACCGCCGGGGGGCCTCTGCCCGCTGGATTCAAGGCGACCGACCTGACCTGGATCAGCGACGGCGAGGGATGGGCGCTCGGCGATGCCCCGTGCTCGACACCCCCGTGCACCTCGGTCGTGCACACCCGCGACGGTGGCCGGACCTGGGCCGGCTCCCCGGCGCCCAAGGCGGACACAGGGAGCGATTGTGCTGCGCCCTCGGCGTGCGTCAGCGGTATCCGATTCGCCGATGCCAAGAACGGCTACGCCTTCGGCCTGTCGTCCGTGTGGTTTACGAGCGACGGTGGCCAAGTGTGGTCCGTGCGTTCGAATGACAGCACCGACGCCCTCGAGATCGTGCGGGGAACGGTCATGCGGGTCACCCACCCCGCCGGCTGTCCCCCCGGCTGCTCCTACCGGGTCCAGACCGCGGCGGTGGGATCAACGTCGTGGCAGACGTCACCCACCCCCGCATTGACAGGCGACGCGGCGGAGCTGGCGCTGGAGGGCACGAACCGCTACGTGGCGGCGTTGGGGCACACCGCCGGGGGCGCCCAGGATGCCCACTCCCGCTTCGTCCGATCGACGGACAGCGGTGCCCACTGGTCGAGCTTCGCCGACCCGTGCGGGACCACGCCGAGCGGCAATGAGGCCGATGCGAGCGCAATCAGCGCCGGCTCCGGCGGGTTCCTGGCGGTGGGATGCACCGCCCGCCAGGCGGGCGAGGCGGGCTTCGTGGTGGTCTCGGCCGACGCCGGCGCCACGTTCGGTCCCCACCGGGGGGGACTGCTCAGCGCCGTGCCCTCCGATGGCGAGCAGGTCGAGGCCATCTCGGCGGCGACGGGGCAACGGCTGGCGGTCGTGGTGATCGGCGGCGGCAGCCGCAGCATCGCGGTGACCAACGACGCTGGAGCGGACTGGGCCGTGACCCACGCCGAGGCGGTGACCAACGGTCCCACCCCCAAGCCCTACCTGGGCTTCCAGGACGCCACGACCGGCCGGGCCGTCCTCAACCCCCGGAGCATCCTGACGACCACCGACGGCGGGGGCCACTGGGCGCCATTCTCGTTTCCATAGTGATCCCGCAGCTGGTTGTGACACGCTACTGGCATGGCTGATCGCATCGCCCTGGTCACCGGGGCAACAGGATTCATCGGCGCTCGGCTCGTCCCTGCCCTCCTCGAACGGGGATGGGCGGTGAGGACCTGCGGGCGCCGTCCGAGGCCCGAGAGCCTCCCGGCAGCGGCCAAGTACCACACCGTCGACCTGGCGGGCGACGACGATCTGGCGCCGTTGCTCACCGAGGTGACCCACGTGTTCCACCTGGCCGGCGCTTCCAGTTCGCAGTCCTCAGAGGACGAGATGTACCGGGGCAATGTCGTGACGACCGAGCGCCTGGTGGACGCCGCCAGCCGCTCGGAGACCCTCGAGCGGCTGCTGTACATGAGCTCGACGTCGGTCTACGGGGAAGAGGTCCAGCTGCCGAGCCCGGTGCTCGAAGAGATGGAGCCCCACCCGAGCCGGGCCTACGGGAAGGCCAAGTGGGCCGCCGAGCAGGTGCTCTGGGAGGCCGACGAAGCGGGCGCCCCGGTAATCATCATGCGGCCCGTGTCGGTGTACGGGCCGGGCAACGTGAAGCTGCTCGCCAGCGCCATCCTCGACGCCGCCATCGAGCGCTTTGCCGGAAACCAGGTTTTGCCGGTCCCTGCCACCGCGATCGAGCAACGCTTGGTGCATATCGACGACATCGTCCGGGCCACGATGCATCTGGCGGTCCACCCCTGGAGCGTCGGCGGCGCCTACAACGTGGTTTTCCCCAGCTATCCGACCAGCCACGACGTGGCCGAGGTGATCGCCGGCGAGCTCGGCATGGAGGTCGAGCTGAGCGACGACCCGGAGTGCGGCCTGGACGTCGATGCGCGGGGGAAGACCCACGACGAGATGCTGGCGGCGGGCATGGCCCCGGACATCCTGCTCACCAAGGAGCGGTTCCGCTTCATGCGCAAGGCCAACCCGAACAACCGCCTCAGCATCGACGCACTGCTCTCTACCGGATTCCAGTTCGACGACGCCGATCTCGAGACCGGGATCCGAGCGACGATCGCCTGGTATCAGGAGCACCGCTGGATCGTTTGAGTTCAGCGCCCTTGAGTCAGCCCTGGTAGTCAGGCCACGGGGTAGGAGCGGCCCCATCCAGCTGCCTGACGAACTCCTCCAGGAACCACCGGCGAAACCGGTTGAGCTCCATGGGGGTGGCCAGCGTCAGGAGATGCTCGCCGTCCAGGCAGTAGGCGTCGGCCTCGTCGAGCATTTCCTGGAGGTGGCGGCACGCCACGGCCGCTTCCCGAGGGATCTGGTACACCAAGTCGATCTCGGCGAGCCCCGCGTCGGCCGCCTTGGCCAGGCGGTCCTCCTGGTCGGTGTTCAGCCCGCCATAATCCTCGGTCAGGTCTTGGACCAGCTGGATCAGGCGCACCGGGACGTCCGCGCCTCCCGGCCGGTCACGAAGTTGGGCCGCGATCAACGTGAACTCTCGGAGCAACTCGTCGATGTGCTCCTGGGTCCGGGCCCAGATCGCAACAGGGATGCGAAGGACCGGGACGGCGACCAGTTCCGGCAGCGGCGCGCTCATGCCGCGCGGAGCAGGGCGGTGGCGTCACCCGAGCCGCGGGGTGCGCCGCGGATGCCCTCGTCCCGACCCGGGCCGACCCCGACGTCACGGGTGGAGTCCTCCGGGAGGCGGTGGGCCTCGTCAGGCTCGATCTCGGCCCAGACGGTCTTGGTGCCATCGGTATTCGGATCGATGCCCCATCGCAATGCCAACGCGTTGACCAAGGCCAGTCCCCGACCGGTGGTCGACTGGTCGCTGTAGTGCCGGACGACCGGTTGACGAGGCGAGCCGTCGGTCACCGACACGAGCAGGCACGCGGGCCTCAGCTCGATTCGCACCACGATCTGGGTCTTGGCGTGCAATGCCGCGTTGGTCACCAGCTCACTCAGGAGCAAGGTGGCGTTGTCGCCGTACATGGTCTTGCCCCAGGTGCTGAGGGTGGCGGTGAGGAAGCGGCGTGCGGCTCCGGCACTGCGCGCATCCGCCCCCAACGAGAGCTCAGCGGCGGACACGGGCCGGATTGTACTGTCGTCCACAGGCGGACTTGTTCGCGCTAGTCGCCACTCGACTGGCGCTTCTCACGCAGCAGCTCGGTGGCGTCGGCGACATCGTCGGGCGTCGCCGGACGGGGCCCGTCTCCGGTGACCACGAAGCAGGCCATACCGGCGGCGGTCCAGCGCTCGATCGTGGGAGCCCAGCAGCCGATGTTGCGGGCGACCTCGTCAGACATGGGCGTCTGCTCAGCGTCCCGTCCGGTCTGGTCGTCTGGCTGGTCCATATGGCCCTCGAGGTCGACGCCGCCTCGTCCGGGACGACCGGGCGCATGACGGGCGGTCGCTGGTTGGTTCGAGTCTGCGACACCCGGTTCGATTGTCGGGATTGCGTGGTCCCATATTCGGCCGAGCGGCCCGCGGGGTGGGGACAAGTTTCTGGCTTTTCTCGTATTTGCCCTGTTCCCCGACGCCTGCCGCTACGCCGGCGTTCCGCTCGACACCGCATCCAGCGACTGGTGGATCGTGAAGACCTTGGTGAGGCCGGTGATCTCGAAGACCCGGAGGATCCGAGCTTGCGAGCAGATCAGCTCGACGTCGCCGTCTTGGCGGCGTAGCCGATTGAGCGCGGCGACGAGAACGCCGAGCCCGGTGGAGTCGAGAAACTCGACCGCTTCCAGGTTGACGATGATCCGGGATACGCCACTGTCGGCCAACTCCACCAGCTTCTGGCGGAGCAGGGGGGCGGTGTAGACGTCGACTTCACCTTCGACGGTCAGCATGGTGTAGTCGGGCTGGCCGGCAACGTCGAGACCAAGTTCGGGCGGCATGAGGGGCGACTCCAGAGGGCGAATCAGTGATGGCTGTGGCGGCGCCTCATGTACCCGGCGTGTTTGAGGGTCAAACACCCGACCCGAAACGACATCCTTTCGTACACCTGCGGTCGCCGAGACACGCCAAGCCCCGGCGACGACCACGAGGAGCCACGGTCGCCATGACCGTTCCCCTCGCAACGGGAGGAAAACCTGCAGTTGACCGCCGCCGAGTGAGCGAGCACCCTGGCGCTCGGGACAGGAACAGGGGACAGGGAACAGGGGGCTCGGGGACGCATGCGACGACGGCGGAGGCGGCGGGCTGGGATGGTGGCGGCCGCGGCCTGGTTGACCGCCGGCACCGCGTGGCTCGCCCAGGCGCCTTCGGCGTCCGCCCGGGCGACCCCGAGGGCGCCGTCCATGGCCTCCGGCGGCGGGTCCCGCACGGCGGCTGCGGTGGCCGAGTGGCTCACCACCGGTGACCAGTCGTCGCTCCTCGCCCCCCAAACGGTGTTGCGCCTCGGTGCGGCCGCGTCGCCCGGCGCCCTGACCATCACCGTCGACGACGCCACCCGCTACCAGACGCTGACCGGCTTCGGGGCGGCGCTCACCGACTCCGCGGCCTGGCTGCTCTCGCGCCTGCCTGCCGACACCCGCACCTCGACCCTCAACCGCCTGTTCGCCGCCGGGGCCGGCAGCAGCGGCGGTGTCGGTGCCAGCGGCGGCGGCGGCGCCGGCGGACGCGGCGGGCCCGGGCCGCTCACCGTCGTCCGGGTGCCGCTCGGATCGTCGGACTTCGTCGTCGGCCGGCACTACAGCTACGACGACCTCCCCTCCGACGCCGCGCC
>JAUTXN010000135.1 GCA_030838045.1 Acidimicrobiaceae bacterium | reverse complement strand
GCCGCCGGGAGAAGATGAAGCTGTACCTGAAGGGCCCGAAGTGCGACTCGATGAAGTGCCCGATCGAGAAGCGGCCCTACCCGCCCGGCGAACACGGCCGGGACCGGATGCGCCAGGGGTCGGAGTACCTGACCCAGCTCCGGGAGAAGCAGAAGGCCCGTCGCATCTACGGCGTGCTTGAGAAGCAGTTCCACAACATGTACCAGGAGGCCAACCACCAGGCCGGGATCACGGGCGAAAATCTCCTGCGCATGCTGGAACTGCGCCTGGACAACATCGCCTTCCGGGCCGGTTGGGGTTCCAGCCGCAGCCAGGCGCGGCAGTTCGTCCGGCACGGCCATGTGCTGGTCAACGGCAAGCGGGTCACGATCCCCAGCTACCGGGTCCGCAAGGCCGACGTCATCTCGCTTCGCGAGAAGTCCAAGAACCTGATCGTCATCCGCCACAACCTCGACACCCTCGATCGCCGCATGCCGGCGTGGATGGAACAGGGCGCTGACCAGACCGAGGTCCGAGTGATCGAGGTCCCGCTGCGCGAGCAGATCGACACCGGGGTCCGCGAGTCCCTCATCGTCGAGCTGTACTCGAAGTAATCGCTGCCCCCACCAAAGCCAGCCAACGCCAGCAAAAGCCAGCCAAAGCAAGGAAAGATCGCATCCATATGCTCATCATTCAACGACCCAGCGTCGAGGCCCTCGGGGAGGAGGAAGCCGACCGCCAGCGTTTCGCCATCGGCCCGCTGGAGCCCGGTTTCGGCTACACCCTGGGCAACTCCCTCCGTCGCACCCTGCTCTCGTCGATCCCCGGCGCCGCCGTCACCCAGGTCCGCTTCGACGACGCGCTGCACGAGTTCACGACCCTGCCCGGCGTCAAGGAGGATGTCACCGACATCGTCCTCAACCTGAAGGACATCGTGTTGCGGATGGCCACCGACGACCCGGTGACCCTGCGCCTCGACGTCCGGGGCCCCGCGACGGTCACCGCCGGTGACATCCAGCAGACCAGCGACGTGGAGATCCTGAACCCCGAACTCGTCATTGCCGGCCTCAACGGCAAGGGACGCCTGGCCGTCGACATCGCGGTCGAGCGGGGCCGGGGCTATGTCTCGGCGGACCGCAACAAGCGCTCGTCGACGATCGGCGTGATCCCGGTCGACTCGATCTTCTCGCCCGTGAGAAGGGTCGCATTCACCGTCGAGCCGACCCGGGTCGAGCAGTCGACCAACTTCGACCGCCTGGTCCTCGACATCGAGACCGACGGTTCGATCACGCCCCGCGAGGCGCTGGCCAGCGCGGGCGACACGCTGCGTTCTCTGGTCGGCCTGGTGGCCGACATGAGCGACCTGCCCCAGGGCCTCGAGCTCGGCGACGTCGGCATCGCGGGCAGCGGCTCGCCCGACCTGGACCTGCCGATCGAGGAGCTGGACCTCTCCGAACGGCCCCGCAACTGCCTGAAGCGGGCCCAGATCAACACCGTCGGCGAACTGGTCACCAAGACCGAGGACGATCTGCTGGCCATCACCAACTTCGGCCAGAAGTCGCTCGACGAGGTGCTCCAGAAGCTGGACGAACGAGGCCTCGCCCTCCGAAACAAGGAGTCCTAGACCGTGGCGACCCTTCCCGGCCGGCCCAAGAAAGGCCGGCGCTTCGGGGGTTCCTCGGCCCACCAGAAGGCCATGTTCGGCAACCTGGTGGCATCGCTCATCGCGGCCGAGGGCATCGTCACCACCGAGGCCAAGGCCAAGGCGCTGCGCCCGATCGTCGAGAAGTGCATCACCAAGGCCAAGAAGGGCGGGATCCACAACCACCGCCTGGTCGTGGCGCTGATCCGGGACAAGGACATGGCCCACAAGCTGTTCGACGAGATCGGCCCCCGCTACTCCGATCGCCCCGGCGGTTACACCCGCATCCTGAAGCTGGGCCCCCGCCACGGCGACGACGCGCCGATGGCCCGCATCGAGCTCGTCTAGAGCTGACCCTCTTCGGCGACCAAGCGGCGGCCCCGGCCGACCCCCCGGCCGTCATCGACGGCCCGACGGTTCGGGTCCGCCTCGACGTCGCCTACATCGGGACCGGGTTCCACGGCTTCGCCGTACAGCCCGGAATCCACACCGTCGGCGGCACGCTCGTCGCCGCCCTCGAACGCAACCTGCGCCACACCGTCGAGATCGTCTGCGCGGGCCGGACCGACGCGGGCGTCCACGCCTGGGGCCAGGTCGTCACCTGCGACGCCCGGGCCGACGTCGACCCCGTCGCCCTGCAACGGGCTCTCAACAAGACCCTGCGTCCCGCCATTGTCATCCGGGCGGCCGCCGTTGCGCCCACGGGGTTCGACGCCCGGCGCTCCGCGACCGGCCGCACCTACCGCTACACCATCCTCAACCGGCCCCAACTCGACCCGTTCCTGGCCGCCACCACCTGGCACGTCGAGCGCCCCCTCGACCTGGGCTCGCTGCGCCTGGCCTGCGACCCGCTGTACGGCGAGCACGACTTCGGGTCGTTCTGCCGCCGGCCGCCGGGCGGCGGCTCCCTGGTTCGACGGGTGCGCCGGGCTTCGTGGGCCGACCTCGGCGACGGCATGCTGCGCTTCGAGATCGAAGCGTCGTCGTTCTGCCAGCAGATGGTGCGGGCGGTCGTAGGCACCATGGTCGATATGGGCCTGGGGAAAATGCGCAGCGGGGAGATGGCGTACATCCTGCGGGCGCGTGACCGGTCGGTCGCCGGCCAGTTGGCCCCGCCCCATGGTCTGTGCCTCTGGGAAGTCGGCTATGACCCGGTTGGCTGACCGGTACTTGGGCCGCGGCCGGACCATTGTGTTCACTGCATGTATCTATTTCATCGCTTTTTGAACACAATGACACCGGGGCGGGCGTGAGCCGGGGCCGGGGGCGCTGGATCGCCCTGGTCGTGGCCATCGTCCTCGTTGCCGCCGGGGGCACAGCTTCGGCGGTGTGGGTATCGCGCTCGAAGTCCGCTTCCCCGGGCTCGCAAGCACTTCCCGGGTCGATGGCGTCCGCCGGTGACTCCATCACCCGGGCGTTCGACCTCGACGGGAGGCATTTTCTCCAGGACAGCCCGGAGGAATCCTGGGCCAGCGGTACCGATCCCACCGTGAACTCGCACTACGACCGGATCCTGGCCGCCAACCCCGCCATCGCCGGCAGGGTGTACAACGAGGCCCGGTCGGGGGCCAAGATGGGCGACCTGGACGGCCAGCTCAAGATCGCGGCCTCGCAGCAGGTCGACTACGTGACGATCCTGATGGGCGCCAACGACCTGTGCACCCCGTCGGTCGCCGACATGACGCCGACGGCGGCGTTCGAGGCCCAGTTCGATCGGGCGTTGGCGGCTTTCTTCGCCGCCGACCGGGGCGCGCATGTGTTCGTGTCGTCGATCCCTGATCTGTTCCGGCTCTGGGACGCCCTGCGCACCAACCCGCTGGCCCAGATCACCTGGAACCTGGTCCACATCTGCCCGGTGCTGCTGTCGGTGGGCGCGACCGCGGTCGACCGCCAGCAGGTGGTCACCCAGGAACAAGCGGACAACGTCGCCCTCGCCTCGGTGTGCCGCCGTTACGACCGGTGCCGGTTCGACGACAACGCGGTGTTCGGTGTCAGCTTCGCCGCCGCGGACGTGAGTTCGGTCGACTACTTCCACCCGAGCTTGTCGGGCCAGAGAAATCTGGCCGCCGTCACCTGGGCCGCCGGCTACTGGCCGGCCACCCCGCCGGTCAAACGCTGATCAGGCTGTCCTCGCTGCCGTACTCGTTGTGGACGTACATCTCCGCGTCCCAGTCGTTTTCCCAGTGGGCGCCGTCGATCAGGAACCGGTAGCGATAGGTCCGGTCCACCGGGAGGCTGATGGTCACACTGAAGCGCCCGTCCTTGCGCCGAACCATGGGATGGTCGTTTGGCGACCACTCGTTGAAGTCGCCGCACACGCTTGCGGTATCGGCGCAGACTTCGGCCGGGAGCTCGAACGTGACCCTGCAGGTCTTGGTTGCTTTTCCGTAGGTCTTCTTGGCCACGGGAGAAAGTTTACCGACGAAACATTCAGCCGACGGGTTCTACGCGGTAGCCCGCCTCCTTGAGGGCGTCGACCACGGCGCCGCGATGCTCCGGTCCGCGGGTCTCGACGGTCATCTGGACGTCCACTTCGTGGATGCCGAGTTCGAGGCCCGAGCGGTGGTGCGCCACCTGCAGCACGTTGAGCCCCATGCCCGCCAGGGTCGCGGTGAGGCCGGCCAGGGCGCCCGGCCGGTCGTCCAGCACGGCTCGGAACACCAGGTACCGCCCCGCCGCCGACAGGCCGTGGTCGATCATCTTGATGAGCAGCAGCGGGTCGACGTTGCCCCCTGAGAGCACTGCCACCGCCGGGCCATCGCCGCCGACCTTGCCCGCGAGGATGGCGGCCAGGCCCACGGCGCCGGCCGGTTCGACGACCGCCTTGCCGCGCTCCAGGAGGAGCAGCACCGCCCGGGCGATCTCCTCCTCGTCCACGGTGACGACGTCGTCCACGTACCGGGTGACATGGGCAAGGACCAGGTCGGAGGTCGATTTCACCGCGATCCCGTCCGCCATGGTGTGGATGTGGTCGAGCGTCACGGCCCGGCCCGCGGCCAGCGAGGCGCTTACACAGGCCGCCCCAGCCGGCTCGACGCCGACGACCCGGATCCCGGCCCGGTGGGCTGCATGGGCTGCGTGGGCGTGGGCTCCGTGGGCGGCGTGGGCTCCGTGTGCCGCCTGGGCCGCCTGGGCTTGGGCCAGTGCGGCGGAGACGCCGGAAATGAGTCCGCCGCCGCCGACGGGCAGCACCACGACCTCGGCCTCGGGAGCCTCGTCGAGCAGTTCGAGTCCGATCGTGCCCTGGCCGGCCATGATCAGGGGGTGGTCGAAGGGCGGCACGTACTGGGCGCCGGTGTCGGCCGCGTAGAGCTGGGCGAGCGCGAAGCAGTCGTCGACCACCTTGCCCTCAAGGCGGACCAGCGCCCCATAGCTGCGGGTTGCCTCGACCTTGGGGAGCGACGCCCCTTCGGGCATGAAGATCGTCGCCTTCATGCCCGCCCCGGTCGCCGCGAACGCGACACCTTGGGCGTGGTTGCCCGCGGACGCGGCCACGACCTCGCTTCCGGGCGGCAGGTGCGAGATCAGGTTGTAGGCGCCGCGGACCTTGAACGATCCGGTGCGCTGCAAGTACTCCGGCTTCAGGATGACCCGGCGCCCGGCCAGCGCGCTCAGGCTGTCGCTGCGCCGAACCGGGGTGGGGCGCAGCACCTTGGCGGCCGCCAGGCGGACGCGCGCCACCTCGATGTCCGCCAGCTCGATCAGCCCGTCAGTTGCTTTGCTCATGGCACGGGGAGGGTGTCGACCGCGGCTGCCAGGCGGCGGTCCTGGCGGACGGCCTCGCGTTCCTCGGCTGTCATCCACTGGGCGGCCACGATCATCATGGCGGTCAACCCCAGCAGCTCGCCCGCGGTCCACAAGATGGCGGCGCCGGTCTGCTGGTCCGAGAGCTTGAGTCCCGGTGCGATGAGTTTGGTCTGGGTCACCAGCGCCACGCCGAGGATGGTGTGGAACGGCAACGCCACCAAGACGTACAGCATCCGCGCCCCGTAGTTCAGCCGGTGGGGGATGGGGTCCAGGCCCACGACCGGCCAGAAGAACAGGCATCCCGAGAGGGCGAAGGCCAAATGGGTCACGTCGTGCAGGGGCGTCGAGCGCAAGGTGTCGGCGTACAACCCGGTGAAATACAGGGCGAACATCGACCCGCCGAACGCCGCCCAGGCCGTGACCGGATGGGTGAGGACGCGAACCGGCGGGCTGTGGAGCATCTTGATCAGGCGCGTGCGGAGGGAGCGGTTGCTGGTCTGCAGGGCCAGCGTCACCGGGGCGCCGAGCGCCAGGAGGACCGGCGCCACCATCCCGAGCAGCAGGTGCTGGAACACATGGGCGGTGAACGATGTGGTGTCCGAAGTCGCCAGCCCGCTCTGCGTCGCTACGACCAGCACGAGCAGGCCCGCCAGGTAGGGGACGCTCCGGCGTCGGGGCCAGCGGCGGCCGCGGTCGGCCAGCCGGCGGGTCGCGGACAGGTACCACCACCCGGCGAGGGCGATCACGACGGCCGCGGCCGGCTCCAGCCGGCTTCCGGCCACCAAGTCGCCCGAGGTGAAGGCGGCGAGCATCACTGCGCCAAACGCTAGTGGTTCGCCGCAGCGGCCCGGCGTGGGTCGGAAGTCGGCCGGCCCCAGGGTCGTCCCCCAGGCTGTCCGTTATGCGTAGAAGGCGCTGGGCTCGCCGGGCGGGTGGAAGTCGGGTAGAAAGTGTGATGGTGACGTCCACCGCCGCCCTCACGGCTGCCAAGACGAGTCGGCGCCCCGAGCTCCTGACCGTCGGAACTGTCGTCTGGCTCGCGTCGGAGCTGATGTTCTTCTCCGGCCTCTTCGCGGCCTACTTCACCTTGCGGGCACAGAGCCCGGTTTGGCCGCCGCCGGGCGTCGAACTGGACACGGTGGCGGCCACACTCGCCACGATCCTGCTGGTGGCGTCGAGCGGCACCATGCAACTCGGCGTCAAGGCGGTGGCGCGCGGCGATCGGACGGC
Source organism: Acidimicrobiaceae bacterium (assembly GCA_030838045.1). Classification (GTDB taxonomy): domain Bacteria; phylum Actinomycetota; class Acidimicrobiia; order Acidimicrobiales; family Palsa-688; genus JALYXV01. The sequence goes on along the minus strand of JAUTXN010000135.1, from coordinate 2,723 downwards.
CTACATGCGCTGGCTGGCCGTGACGTTCGTCTTGGGGGCAGTGTTCGTCCTGGCCCAGGCGCGGGACTGGGCCCGGCTCCATTTCTCGATCGGGTCGCACGCCTACGGGTCGGCGTTCTATCTGATGACAGGGTTCCACGGACTGCACGTCATCGGCGGGCTGCTGGCCATGATGGTCATGGGGGGCCGGGCGGCGTCGCGCCGCTTCGGCGCCGACGACCTCCCATCGGCGGAGATGCTGTCGTACTACTGGCATTTCGTCGACATCGTGTGGATCGGACTATGGGCGACGATCTTCTTCATCCGCTGACGCCCCCGGTCGTGACCGGCTCCCGGCTGGTGTTCCTCGCCGGCCTGGCCGGCTTCGCGCTCCTGGTGCTGGCCTTGGCCGGCGGCCGCCGTGCGTCAGCGGCGCCCGCAGCCCCCGTTGTGGCGCGGCAAGTCGGTGGTGGCGGGCTCGACGCCGACCAGGTGACGGCCGGCCGCAGCCTCTACGTCACCCATTGCTCAAGCTGCCACGGTATCCAGGCCGAGGGGACACGCAACGGGCCGTCGCTCGTCCACGCCGGCGCCGCCTCGGCCGACTTCTATCTCCGTACCGGTCGGATGCCGCTCAATGACCCCAGCCAACAGGCGGCCCGCCACCGCCCAGCGTTCCCGCCCGACCAGATCTCGGCGCTGGTGGCCTACGTGGCGTCGCTGGACGCGGGCCCGGCCATTCCGACCGTGCTGCCGGGAAACCTGGCCAACGGCAACGAGCTTTTCTCCATCAACTGCGCCCAGTGCCACAACGACGCCGGGGCGGGTGGGGCACTCGGCTACGGGGACATCGTCCCGTCGTTGCGCAATTCGAGTTCGATCGACGTCGTGGAGGCGGCGCGCATCGGCCCCAAACCCATGCCCGTGTTCAACCCTCAGACGCTGAGCGACCAGCAGGTCTCCGACATCGCAACCTATGTCCAGTACCTCCACCATCCCGAGGATCGGGGTGGTCTTGGACTCGGCCATCTCGGCCCCATCCCCGAGGGCTTCGTGGGCTGGGTGGTGGGGATGGGGGCCCTGCTCCTCGTCTGTCGACTGATCGGAACTCGCGGATGACCGACACCTACGACCAGCCCGAGGACGCCTACCGGCTGGAGGACCGCCCCGAAGCCGCCCGCGCCGTCGAGCGCCGCATCGCCGTGTACTGGGGCATCACCACGGTCGCAGCGCTCACCCTGGCCGGGGTGTATCTCGCGGGAGGCCAACCACAGTTCGAAGGTTTGCTGCTCATGGTCGCCCTGGGCTCGCTCGGCCTGGGCCTGGTCGTATTCGCCCGCGACCTTCTTCCAGGCAGCGAGCAGACCGGCCCCCGCCACGAGATGGCGTCCACCGAGGAGGAGCGGGAAGCGACCGACGAGGCGTTCGAACGAGGCGAGATGCCCTTCGTCCGCCGGTCGTTCCTGTTGCGGATGCTCGGCCTGGCCGGCGGCGCGCTCGGCTTCGCGGCCATCTTCCCGATCAACTCCCTCGGCCCCCATCCCGGTGACACCCTCGCCCGGACCAGTTGGAAGAAGGGCTCGCGCCTGGTCACCACCGACGGGCACCCGGTGCATGTCGGTGACCTGTCGGTCGACGGGGTGCTCACCGTGTTCCCCGAGGGGGCGACCGACGACGCCGACTCCCAGACGATCCTCATCAACGTGGGCGACGCCCCCCAGAAGATCCGCCCGGGCCGCGACACCTGGTCGGTCCAGGGCCACGTGGCCTTCTCCAAGGTCTGCCCCCACGCCGGCTGCCCGGTCGGGCTGTACCGCTCGACCAGCCACCAGCTCCTGTGCCCGTGCCACCAGTCGACCTTCGACGTGCTCGACGAGTGCCGCCCCGTGTTCGGCCCCGCCGCTCGCTCGCTGCCCCAGCTGGCCCTGGCGGTGCGCGACGACGGCTTCCTCATCGCCCAGCACGACTACACCGAGCCCGTCGGCCCCGGCTACTGGAACCGGCCTTGATCAGACTCGGGCGCCGAAAGGCCGACGCTGGGGAAAAGGAGGCGCAACCGGCCGACCCCGGCGGCCATGGTTCGCCCGTCGAGCGGGTCGGTCATTGGGTGGACGACCGGCTCGGGGTATCGAAGTTCACGCGCAGCGCGCTCGACAAGATCTTCCCCGACCACTGGTCGTTCATGATCGGCGAGATCGCCCTGTACTGCTTCGTGATCCTCATCGCCACCGGGTCGTACCTGACGTTCTTCTTCAGCGCCAGCGAGAAGCAGGTCGTCTACCACGGCTCCTACAAGCCGCTGCAGGGCGTCACGATGTCCGATTCCTACCGTTCCGTGATCGACATCAGCTTCAAGATCCGGTCGGGTCTGGTCATGCGCCAGATCCACCACTGGGCGGCCATCGTGTTCCTGGCTGCGATCGTCGTCCACCTGGCCCGGGTCTTCTTCACCGGAGCCTTCCGCCGGCCTCGCGAGGTCAACTGGATCATCGGCGTCACCTTGTTGCTGCTGGCCATGGCCAACGGCTTCACCGGGTACTCGCTGCCCGACGACCTCCTGTCGGGTACGGGCCTGCGCATCGCCTACTCGATCGTGTTGTCGGTCCCGTTCGTCGGATCGTGGTTGGGCTACCTGCTCTTCGGCGGGCGCTTCCCGGGGACCGCCATCATCGAGCGGCTCTTCATCATCCACGTGCTGTTCATCCCGGCCCTGATCGCCGTCACATTGACCGCCCACATGGCGA
>JAUTXN010000085.1 GCA_030838045.1 Acidimicrobiaceae bacterium | reverse complement strand
CCGCCATGCACGTCTATGCCGCCGAGGAGTGGAGCGACGCCGAGGCCGAAATCCTCCGCCGGTACTTCACCAATCTGGATCAACCCGTCTTCGCTCTGGTCAACCTGCCGGAGATCGTGAAGGGCGCGCTCTTCGCCCGGTACTCCCGGTCGTCGAAGAGCCTGCGGCGGTTGTTTCTCGACGAGTTCGTGGGCGAACTCGACATCAGTGGTGATCACAGCATCGACGCCACCGTGGGTCTGGTGCGGGCCGAGCAGCTCTACGACAAGGTGTTCTTCGAGTACGGGGACGACTCGGTCGCCCAGCTCGGCGGGGTTCACCTGGCGTGCGAGCAGACGTCGAACCTGCTGACCAAGGTTCTCGAGTGGGGTCGCCTCATGGCGTACATGGAGCAGTCCACCCGCTACATCGCGTACGACGCCCGACTGAGCAACGGTCGCTATCGGTACTACCGCGACCCGGAGATCCTCGCCTCGCCGCTCGGCGCGCGCTACGTGGGCGATATGGACCGGATGTTCGACACGTACGGCGCCCTCGTCCCGGTCCTGCAGAGTTGGTTCGCCAAGGAGTTCCCCAAGGGGTCGGGTGACTCAGACTTCAGCTACCGGCAGTCCATCAAGGCCAAGGCGTTCGACGCGCTCCGGGGCCTCCTGCCCGCGGCCGCCACCTCCAACGTGGGCATCTACGGGACCGGCCAGGCATACGAAGCGCTGCTGTTGCGGATGCGGGCCCACCCCCTCCCGGAGGCCCGGGCCTACGCCGACCTGATCCTGAGCGAGTTACGGAAGGTCATCCCGTCGTTCCTGCGTCGCATCGACGTTCCCGACCGGGGCGGGGCGTGGTCGGCCTACCTGGAGAAGAACCAACAGGCCATGCAGGACCTCGCCGACGCCCTGTTCGCAGGCGGCGCCGGCGCGCCCGACCAGGGCGCGCCCGTGGCCGAGCCGGCCGTTGCCGGTGTTCCCTCTGTCACCCTGGTCGACTGGGACCCCGACGGCGAAGTCAAGACCATCGCGGCCATGCTGTATCCCTACACCGATTTGAGCGAGACCGCCCTGCTGGCGCACGTGGACGCCATGTCGATAGACGAGCGACTGGACGTGGTCCGCACCTACGCTGGGGAGCGGACCAACCGGCGCCATCGGCCAGGGCGAGCCCTTGAACGGACCATGTACCGATTCGACGTCCTGTCGGACTACGGAGCCTTCCGGGACCTGCAGCGGCACCGCATGTTGACCATCGAGTGGCAGCACCTGACGCCGGACCACGGCTACACCCTGCCGGCGGCAGTCGTGGCGGCCGGCGGCGAAGCCAACTATCACGCGTCGATGGTCCGCTCGGCGGAGCTTCATGACGCCTTGGCGGGCCGATTCGGCCCTCCCCAAGCGTCGTACGCGGTGGCGTTGGCCTATCGGGTGCGCTATGTGATGCAGTTCAACGCCCGAGAGGCGATGCACATGATCGAACTGCGGACCACTCCGCAGGGCCACCCGGAGTACCGGAAGGTCTGCCAGGACATGTACCGCCTGATCGCCGAGGAGGCCGGGCACAAGGCGCTCGCCGAACTGATGACCTTCGTCGACCGCCAGGACTACGAGCACGCGGGCCTTGAACGACTTGAAGGCGAGCGCCGGGCCGAGCAGCGCCGCAACCGGGGCACTCAGTCCTGAACGACGATCGTCGACACCGCCTTGTCGTGCAGGCATTGGCGCTCGGCGTCCCAAAGGCACCACAAGGAATCGAGAAGACCGATGATCCCGATCACGGCCGATAGGCGGTAGAGGGCTTCGCGCCCGAGCGCCGGACCCCACCCGAGGGGCCGGCCGTCAGCCTTGAGCGGGCGGATGTGCAGCACCGCCTTGCCAGGCGTCCGACCCCACCGCACGGTGCAGAAGGCATCGTAAAACAGGTACAGGAATCCGGCCAGCACTGATGCCGCGACGATTGTGAGCTCCAGCCACACAAACCCGGGCGTCCCGGTCGACGACGACGACGAGGACGAGTAGTCCTTGGTCGGGAAGATCGGACCAAAATGGGGCGCTGCGATGACGACGGCCGCCCCGACGATCAGGGCCGTGACCGGTAGCAGGATGACACTGTCGAGAATCCGGGCCACCAAGCGCCTCCACGGCTCGGCCAGCGACCCCGGCCCAGTGGGAGGGCGGCCGAGACGCGCGCCCTTGGACGGGGGGCCGGACGGCATCCAATAGCCGGGTTGGGGGCCGAAGCCGGGCGGGGGTTGCCCATACCCGCCCGGCGACTGGTACGGCGGCTGGTACGGCGGCTGGTACGGCGGCGGTGCACCCGGATGGTTCGGGTAGCGCTCGCCCGGCGCATCGTCGGGACCTGCGGGGGACCAGGGATCCACGGTGCCAGTGTCGCACCCCCAGCCGCGCGTCGCTCGCAGCGCGTCGTTACATGAAAGTATCGCTGGAGACCTTGGAGTGGCTAGAGGTAACCCTGTGGTTGGTGTTGAAGTAGAGGTTGCTGAGGCTGAAGTGAAAGGCTAGGGTGCCCGGTCGGCGGAGAGAGGACACCTCCATGCCGCGAATATCCCCACTGCGAACCGCCGCCGCCATCTCGTTGGTCGGCGCCCTACTGCTCGCCGGCCAGGCCGGCTTTGGCCGGGCAGACTCCCGCCGGACCATCAGGGTCAAATGGGGCGACACCTTGTGGGGCCTGTCCCAGCACTACGGCGTTGACATGGGCCAGCTGGCGTCGGCCAACCACATGAAGGCCTCCGACCGCCTTCTGGCCGGGCGGACCCTCTACCTGCCAACCGCCGCCAAGGGCGCCCGCACGGCTGCGGGCCCGAGCGGCACGAAGTCGGGCGGCGGATCGCTGGCCGAGGGTGGTGTTCCGGTCGACCCCCGACTCGCCCAGCGGACCTTCTGCACGACCTACAAGCCGCCGACGGGCCCCAAGGGCCAGCTCCCGGCCGAGCTGAGACGCGACCCGTCCCGCTTGGCGTTACGGCCCCTGTTCGCCAAATGGGCCAAGGTCTACCGCGTGCCGGTCGACCTGATCGAGGCTGAGGCCTGGCAGGAGTCCGGTTGGTCGAACACGGCTGTATCACCCGACGACGCCCGGGGGATCGGTCAAATACTGCCCGCCACTGCCGTGTGGATCAACCAGTCGCTCGGGACCAACCTGAAGCTGAACGTTCCCTCCGACAATATCCGGATGATGGCTGCATTCCTCGGCTACCTGCTACGGATGACCGGCGGGCAGGCCTGCGGTGCTGTGGCCTCGTACTATCAGGGGTTCCCGACCCTCCAGCGCTATGGCGTCCTGCCCATCAGCCAGGTGTATGTGCGCAGCGTCTTAAGCCTGCGGCCCCGGTTCGCGTGAGACACGGCGGGCGTTGACGACCGGACGCCATCGGGCCGATACATGAGTACGAACGGTCAAAACGGACAATGGTTCGCGATGAAGTCGCGAAATTTCCGCGCCCCGCTGACCAGCACGGACGCGGAAACAGCCAGGTCACGGGCCCGAAACGGCGCTTGACGGGCACCATGCCGGTATGCGACAACTTGTGGCACCTCGCACGCCTTCCTCGAGCAGGCGCGCGAGGCGAGGGTGACTCGGAACGCCCAGTAGACAACGTTGACCTGCAGTGCCGCCTCGGCTTCGGCCCGGGGGGCGCTGCCGGTAGGACGGCACCAAAGGCGTTCCGGGTTACCCTGCCATCCGGCCTACTCCGGACATCTCCGGCCTCCGGACATCTCCGGCCTACTCCGCCTCCGGCCTATTGTCGACGCTGGTCGACAGGCGTCGACTCCGACGCAGGCCTTGTTGGATCGACCGGTCCGGAGGTGAAGGTGTATGCGACCGAGGCGTCCGACTAGTCCGATGTTGCCGCACGCATCCGGCCCTCTCGGTTCGCAATGGCAGCCGGGGTGTCACCAATCCTGTGGTTACCGTTGGGTAGACTTCCGCGGCCAGACATTCCTTAGGGGGGCTTGTAATGGCGAGTAGAAGGGGGGGTCCGGCGGTTGCCGGGCCGAACCAACGGCATGGCAACGGGTGGCAGGACGATCGGGGTGGAGCGCGCCCCCAGAACCCTGACGGGATTATCTCGTTGCGCCGCGTGACCAAGTCGTTCGGGTCGCACACGGTGCTGAAGGACATCAGCTTCGACGTGCCGCAGGGACACATCACGGCCATCCTCGGTCCGTCAGGGACCGGCAAATCGGTGTTGCTCAAGAACATCTTGGGGCTGTTGCGCCCCGACTCCGGTGAGATCTGGGTCGACGGCGAGCAGACGGTCGGCATGGGCGAGAAGGACATGTACCGCGTCCGGCGGAAGTTCGGCGTCCTCTTCCAAGACGGCGCCCTGTTCGGCTCGATGAATCTGTTCGACAACATCGCCTTTCCCCTCCGGGAGCACACCAAGAAGCACGACAAGGAGATCCGCGACATCGTCCTCGAGAAGGCCGGGATGGTGGGCCTGCTCGATCACCTGAAGAAGACGCCGGGCGAGGTCTCCGGCGGGATGAAGAAGCGAGCCGGCCTCGCTCGGGCGCTCGTCATGGACCCCGAGATCGTGTTGTTCGACGAGCCCGACTCGGGGCTGGACCCGGTGCGAGTCGCATACCTGGACGAACTGGTCGTCGACGTGCAAGCCAAGACCGGCGCCACATTTTTCATCATCACCCACAACATCGCGTCGGTGATGCGCACCGCCGAGTACATGGGGATCCTCTTCCGCTCGGGCCTGGTGCGCTTCGCGTCCAAGGACCAGATGATGGACGATGAGAACCCCATCATCCGCCAGTTCCTTTCCGGACAAGCCCGGGGGCCGATCGGGATGGACGAGATGGCAAACGACAACGACACCTGGACTGCCGCCGACTTCGCCGACGACAAGATCATGACGGTTTGACCGCTTGAGCCCGATGCGACCGTGCTCCGCGTGTCAGTAGCGCGAGCAGGCCGGGTGGGCCCGGCAGAACCAATAGAACCAGC
>JAUTXN010000065.1 GCA_030838045.1 Acidimicrobiaceae bacterium | reverse complement strand
CAGGCGATCACCGAGGCCCAGGACCAGCACCGCCGGCTCACTGAGCAGGCGGCCAACGTCATCGCCAACCAGAAACAAACCGAGATGCGCCTCAACCGGAGCATGGAGGAGTTGGAGCGGCTCAACGGCTCGACCCGCCAGGCGTTGCTGATGGTCGACGACGCCCAACGGCGGGGCGATGCCGCCAAGGCGGCCGAGTACAACCAGGCCGCCGAGGGCTTCGCCAACCGCCTGATCGCGGTCGAGAAGCAGGTCCAGGACCTGAAGACCATGCACCTGCAGACCACCCAGGCCTCCGACCAGGCCAAGGCGGCGGTCCAGCAGAACTCCTCGGCGCTGCAGAAGAAGCTGGCCGAGCGTCAGAAGCTGATGTCGCAGCTCGACCAGGCCAAGATGCAGGAACAGATGAACAAGGCCATGGCGACTTTGTCGGAGACGGTGGGCCAGGAGGTTCCCAGCTTCGACCAGGTGCGGGACAAGATCGAGGCCCGCTACGCCCGCGCCATCGGCACGTCGGAGTTGCAGGGCCAGACGGTGGAGGCCCGGATGCTCGAGGTCGAGCAGGCCAGCGTCAACACCGAGGCCCAGTCGCGCCTCTCCGAACTCCGTAGCCAGCTGGGTTTGTCCCCGGCCAGCCAGGGGGCCCTCGCCGGGCCCGCCCAGCAGGCGGTCCCGGCAGCCGGACAGACAGGCGCCGGTGCCGACGCCGATGCCGTGCCCGCCGCCCAGCCGCAGGGCGACGCCGTGCCTCCCAGCGGCGCCTAAGAACCCGGGCCGACCCGAGACCCGGCGACGACCGGCGCGCCCGGGCCCCGCCGGGACCTCAGCGGCACCTCGACGTCGCTCGTGCAACCCGAGGTGGCTGGTGTGAATCGGGCTCTTTGGGGTCGTCGTGATCCGGCTGGGTGTCGCTCCGGGTGCGGTGGTCTTGGGCCCAAATGGAGTTTCGGGCCCCTGGGGACCGTTGTGTTCAAAACCCGATGAAATAGATACATGGAATGAACACAATGATGTCCTGCCGACGGGTGGACCTACACCCGCGAAAGACACCAGCTACCTAGAGCGATGCGCAGCGGCTCGTGTCCCACCGCCGGCGGGCGCGAAGCCGTCCAGGATCCGCGGCTGCCGTCGTCGGCCCAAGGCGACGGCGCTCACGGCACACCCGACGAGCGGTAGAGCGGATCGGGTCACGATCCGTCCGGGCACGACGAGCCGCCCTTGCGGCCCGCGAAGACGGCGACGCTCGCGCCCGCGGCGAGGCTGATCGCCAAGACTGCACCGCCAACGAGGAGGCCGACGGCAAGAACCGCTCCGACGACTGCGAGCTTCGCTGTGACGACACCGACTCGAGTCCGGCTCATGGTGTTCTTTCCGTGTGTCATGGGATCTCCTCCTTGTCTCATCGCTGGGCTGCGGCCAAGACCACCAGCAGGGGCACCACCCGCGCCGGTGGTACCTCGTAGCGCGAGCGTCCCGCGGAACGCAGCCAACCGGCCGCGACCAAGAGTCGTAGGTGGTGATACAACTGCCCGCTCGTCCCAAACCCCTCGACCGCTCCGAGGTCCGCGACTGTCTGTACGCCCCGCAGTACCTCGCGCAAGACGACCAGCCTGACGGGATGCCCCAACGCCCCCAGCACATCCGAGGCGACGCTCCAATCCATATCGAGCAGACCGTCGACCTCGACGCCTTGTTGCCACTCGTACTTCGCTTCGCCCGGCAGCGTCACCGAACCGGTGAACAGCACGGCACCGCCACCTGAGATCCGCGACTTCAGCTCCTCGAGCGCCCACAGCCGCGTGGGCACCGTCGCTCCGTCACTCTCGGCTGGCTGGGCCGCCGGCAGGCCGTTCATTCGGCCCGGCGTCTCCAACGCGGACACTCGCTCCTCCAGACGCGCCAACCGCGTGCTCAGTTGCTGACGGTCACGCCCCGCCTCCATACTTCAAGTATTACGTAAGTTCGTAGATTCTTCAAATTGCGCCTCGGGAAGTTGGCGCCTCGGTCAGGGCAGCACGACGAGGTCGTCGCGGTGGACCACCTCGTGGGGCACGTCGGGCGGTAGCGCCGAGGTGCGCAGGCCGGCCCACTCCTTGATCCGGGCGGCCGGATGGCGCACCAGTCCCTTGGCGAAAACCCGGCCGTCGGTGCCCGCGATCTCGACCGCGTCGTCGGCGTCGAATGACCCCTCGACCGCCACGACCCCGGCGGGCAGGAGCGAGGTCGGCCGGTGGACCAGCGCCGACCGGGCCCCGTCGTCCACCACCACCGTCCCGCTGGCGCCCACCGCGAATGCGATCCACAGCTTGCGGGCTGACAGCCGCCGGTCGCGAGGTCGAATGGCGGTGCCGACGGGGACGCCGTCGACCGCATCCAGGAGCACCCCCGGCCGGTCAGCCGCCGCGATGACGGCCCGGACGCCTGACCAGGCGGCGATCTTGGCCGCGGCCAGCTTGGACGCCATGCCCCCACTGCCCCGGGGGTTGCCCGACCGACCCGCCACCGCTTCCAGCGCCTGATCGACCTCGACGATCTCGTCGATCAGCGAGGCGTCACGGTCGAGGCGCGGGTCGGCGGTCAGGAGGCCCGGAGCGTCGGTGAGCAGGACCAGCAGGCCGGCGCCGACCAGGTGGGCCACCAGCGCCGCGAGTCGGTCGTTGTCGCCGAAGCGCACCTCGTCGTCGGCGATGGCGTCGTTCTCGTTGACGACCGGGACGACCCCCAAGTCGAGCAGGCGCCCCAACGTCTGGCGGGCGTGGAGGTAGTGCTTGCGGTCCACGAAGTCGAGCGGGGCCAGCAGCACCTGGCCGCCGACCAGCTCGTTGCGCCCGAGGGCGTCGTCCCATACCCGCATCAGCCGGCTCTGGCCGACCGCCGAGATGGCCTGGAGGGTGGGCGAGTCGGTGGGGGGGGCGTCGGACATCCCGAGCGCCGGCAGCCCGGCCGCGATGGCGCCGCTGGTCACGATCACCACCCGCTCGCCCCGCCGGTGCAGGGCCGCCACCTCGGACGACAGCTTGTCGATGGCCGCCTCGGAGATCACGCCGCGCCCGTCGGTGATCGACGAGGTGCCGATCTTCACGACGATCGCGGGCGACCCGACGCCGCTCAATGATCTGGTTCGTACTCGAACTCGTACGTGCCGATGCGCACCAGGTCGCCCTGCCGGGCCCCGGCTCGCGACAGGGCCTTGTCGACGCCGAGGCGCCGCAGGCGCCCCTGGGCGTAGGCGAGGGCGGCGGTGTTGCCCAGGTCGGACAGGGCAACGGCGCGCAGGGCGGGGCGGCCCAGCACCTCGAACGCCCCGTCTCGGCCCCGCTCGACCACGACACCCTCGGGCGCCGGGCGGTGGATCGTGAAGGTGTCGCGGCCCGCGGCTGCCGCCGCTTCCCGGGCTTCGGTCACCAGCGTGGCGAGCCGTCCTACCAGCTCGGTGATCCCCTCGCCCGTGACCGCCGAGATCCGCTGTCCCTCCCACGCCTCGACGGCCTCGACGGCCTGGTCCGCCTTGGATCCGACGACCAGGCGGGGCCGGGTCAGCAACTCCGGGCGGTAGGCGCCCAGCTCGGTCAAGAGGATTTCCTCCTGGCGCTCGGGCGACATGCCCTCCACCGACGCAAGGTCGACAAGGATGACCAAGGCACGGGCGCGCTCGACGTGGCGCAGGAACTGGTGACCCAACCCTCGCCCCTCGCTCGCCCCTTCGATGAGCCCGGGGATGTCGGCCACCACGAACTCGTACTCGTCGCCTCGCACCACCCCGAGATGCGGCTCCAAGGTGGTGAACGGGTAGTCGGCGATCTTCGGGCGGGCGGCCGAGATCCGAGAGATGAGCGTCGACTTACCGGCGTTGGGCAGGCCGACCAGCGCCACGTCGGCCATCAGCTTCAACTCCAGGTTGAACCAGTGCTCTTCACCGACCTCGCCCTGCTCGGCAAAACTGGGGGCCCGGCGCCGGTTGGAGAGGAACCGGGCGTTTCCCCGCCCTCCCTGGCCCCCGGCCGCGGCCAACCAACGGTCCCCCGCCTGCGGGAGGTCGACCAGGATCTCGCCGTCGAGGCTGCGCACGATCGTGCCCTCGGGGACGGGCACCTCCACGTCCATTCCACCCCGGCCATGCTTGCCCTTGCCGCTGCCATGGGTGCCGGCGGTCGCTTGACGGTGCGGGTGATCGCGGAAGCCCAGCAGCGACGCCACATCGGTCGAGGCCACCAGCCACACGTCGCCGCCACCGCCGCCGTCGCCGCCGTCGGGACCCCCCTTGGCCACGTGGGCCTCGCGGCGAAACGCCACGGCACCCGCCCCGCCGTCGCCTGCCTTGACATGCAGTTGTGCCTCGTCCACGAACCCTGACATCGAGACGAGGGTACCGGCCCCGGTCAGGGGGGCGGCGCTGAGGTCCGCTGCAGCAGCATGGCGAAGCCGACCTGTTTCACCACATGGAACTCGGGTCGGATCTGGTCGAGAACCTTCTGGTCGTCGGCGCTCAACTGCACGGGCAGGAACACGTACTCGACCTTGTCCGCGACCGGCAGCCGCTGGCCCTCCTGCTTCCATTGGCCCCAATACGAAGCGTGGAACGGCGTCGGCCACTGGTAGGCGGCGTCACGGTGATCGAGATGCGAGATAAAGGAGTAATGGGCCGACACGATGGCGTGGGGCGGAAGCGCCGACAGTACGGCGTTGATGTCGTGCACCTCGGGGTTGGACGGGTGCCAATGGGGCACCTTGTTGATCGAGATCGCCGGGAGCGCACCCCACAGGAAACAGGCGTAGAGGCTGCACACCGCCACCGCCGCCACCGCTGTCGCCCGGTACGCATTCTTCTTCAGTGTGCCGATCGCGTACACCGTGCCCATGGCCAGAACCGAGACGGTCGCCAGCGAATAGTGGTAGTTGATCTGGTGCTGGTACGGGAAGCTGCTGACGATATTCGACGCCAGAATCAGCAGCCCGACCAGTGCCACTTCGGGGGCGCGGAAAAAGATGAGCGCACTGGGGAACACCATCTGCCACAGGTAGAAGGGGCGGCGATCACTCCAGAGCAGATCCAGGATCTTCCCTGGCTTGTGCAACATCGTCGACAAGAAACTGCGCAGCCCACCGAATGGAATTCGATTGGTGTAGATGCTCGGCACGCCCATCAGGCTGCGGATGACGATCTCGGTCGCGAACAGAGCGGCGATGACGCCGGCTGCGACCAGCCGCCATCCGAATGCCTTGTTTCGCCGGTACGCCACCCAAAATCCGAGGGGCACGATGAACAGGACGACATCCTCCTTCACCAGCAGGCACAGGCCGGCGGAGAGGATCAGCAGCCACGGTTTCCAGGTAACGGCGGCGTAGATGGCGAGGCCGACGAGGGGAACGAGGAAGGCCTCGGGGTGGAACTGCTCGAGATTGCCCCATTGCAGGGCCGGGTGCAGGAGGAACGCCCCCGCCAGCACCGTCGCCATGACGTTGTTGTGCAGGCGGTTGCGGGCCAGCAGGTAAACCGGCAGGGCGCCCAAGGCCAGCAACGCCGATTGGATCGCCAGGAGTGCCGTGGCGTGCGGGTAGATCCAATACACCGGGACCAACAGCAGCAGAATGAACGAGGTGTGGTCGCCGAAGAGATTTCGCCCCATGATCGTGACGAACGGCGCTTTGAACTGGCTGAGCAACCAGATCCCCTGATCGAAGATGCCCATGTCGAAGCCCGGCGACCCGTAGCCGCGGTAGATGTCGATACTGAGCCCGCTGAAATAGACGGTATAGGCCAGCATCAACAGGATGATCGGCAGGTGAGGCACGACCGACTGGAACCGGATCTCGCGCCCGCGGTCGCGCCAACCGGTGCGCCAGCGGTCGAGACGGTCGAGCGGGCGGAAGTGCTCGTGTGGGGCCGCGACCGCGACCTCGACGGGAGCCTGGCTGGCTTCGACCCCCGTCGCCACGAAACAGACGGTAGCGCGGGAGCAGCCCGAGGCGGCACCGCCTTTCCCC
>JAUTXN010000045.1 GCA_030838045.1 Acidimicrobiaceae bacterium | reverse complement strand
CGCCACCGCCACCGGCCCACGCGCCACGTCGAGAAGCACGCCCGTCGATGTCATCGTCACAGTGCTGGGGCGTCGGGGTGGTCCCGGTCCCACACCGGCCGGTTGGACCGGATGGGCGGGAGGGAGTCGAAGTTGTGCTCCGGCGGGGGCGAACTGGTGGCCCACTCCAACGTCCCCGCGCCCCACGGGTTGTCCCCCACCCGCTCCCCGTGCCGCCAGGTCCGGAACACGTTCCACAAGAACGGCAGCACTGCGATCCCGAGCAGGTACGCCCCGGCGGTCGACAGCCGGTTGAGGAACGTCCAGTGCTGGTCGGCCGGGTACACCGCAATCCGTCGGGGCATCCCCCGCAGCCCCAACTCGTGCTGGGGGAAGAACGTCAGGTTGAACCCGATGAACAAGAGTGCGAAGTTCACCCGCGCCCACCCCTCGTGCAGCTTCTTCCCCGTCCACTTGGGCCACCAGTAGTAGATGGCAGCGAAGACCGCGAACACCGACCCCCCGAACAGCACGTAGTGCATGTGGGCCACCACGAAGTAGGTGTCGGTCACGTGGAAGTCGATCGGCGGGGCGGCCAGCATGACCCCGCTCAGCCCACCGATCAGGAACAGCAACATGAACCCGACGGCGAACAGCATCGGCGCCTCGAACGTCAACTGACCCTTCCACATGGTGCCGATCCAGTTGAAGAACTTGATCCCCGTGGGCACCGCGATCAGCAACGACATCGCCGAGAAGAACGGCAGCAGCACCGCCCCGGTGGCGAACATGTGGTGCGCCCACACCCCGACCGACAACCCCGCGATCGAAAGCGTTGCGAAGACCATCCCCTTGTACCCGAACAGCGGCTTGCGGGCGAATGTCGGTATCAGGTCGGTGATCACCCCGAAGTACGGCAGGATCAGGATGTACACCTCGGGGTGGCCGAAGAACCAGAACAGGTGTTGCCACAGGATCGGCGACCCACCGCCTATCGGGTCGAAGAAGTGCGCCCCGAAATGGCGGTCGGCGTACAGCATGGCCAACGCCGCGGTCAGCACCGGGAAGGCCATGATGATGAGGAAGCTGGTGACCAGCATGTTCCAGGTGAAAATGGGCACCCGGAACATGACCATCCCCGGCGCCCGCAGCCCGAACACGGTGGTCACCAGGTTGACGGCCGTGAGAATCCCCGAGAACCCGGTGAGCGCCACCCCCATGATCCACAGATCCGCCCCGGGCCCGGGCGAGTGGATCGCCTCGGTCAACGGCGCGTACGCGAACCAGCCGAAGTTGGCTGCCCCCCGGGAGGTCAAGAAGCCCGACACCATGACCAGGCCGCCGCCCAGGTACAGCCAGTAGGACAAGGCGTTGAGCCGGGGGAAGGCCATGTCGGGGGCGCCGATCTGCAGCGGCACCAGGTAGTTGGCCAGCCCGAATGCGAACGGGCCGGCGAACAGGAACATCATGATGCTCCCGTGCATGGTGAACCACTGGTTGTAGGTCGACTCGCTGGTGAAGGTGCTGTTGGCGGTGGCCAGCTGGGTCCGCATCGCCTCGGCCAGCAGTCCCCCGAGCAGGAAGAAGGCGAAGGCCGTGACCATGTACATGATCCCGATCTTCTTGTGGTCGGCAGTGGTCAACCATCCGAGGAAGCCGCGAGGCCGGGGCCCAGTGATGATCTGCGTGAGCGGTCGCTCCTCGACCGAAGCTGGCGGCGGCCCGGACTTCTGGGGAGGGTCGGTGAGCAGGGTCATGTGCTGGCTCCCGGTACGGCGAACTGATTCTGTGGGACGGTCACGACCTGGAAGCCCATGTCGGGATGATGCAGCCCGCAGAACTCGGCGCAATGGCCGGCGAAGGTGCCCACCTTGTCGACGTACAGCTCCACGGTGTTGTCCACCTTCGGAATGAGATCTCGCTTGAAGAGAAAGTTGGGAACATAGAACGAGTGCGGCACATCGGCTGAGATCAACGTCAGGCGCACGGTGGTGAACGCGGGCAACGTCAGCGTCGGCGGTGACAACTGATCACCCACGATCGGCGGCGCGGCCGCGGTGCCGTCGGGCCGCAGGTACGTGAAGCGCCAGCCCCACTGGAACGCCTCCACCCGCACCGAGACAGCCGGGGCGGCGGCGGTGCTGTCGACGCGGTTCTCGACCTTGACGACGAAGACGAAGATGACCGCCACGATGATGATCGGGATGATCGTGTAGGTGATCTCCAGGGGGATGTGGTACTGCGTCTGCTTGGGCAGGCCCTCGTCGCCCCCCCGCTTGCGGTAGCGGAACACCGACCACAGGATCAAGGACCACACGACGACCCCCACGACCAGGGCGGTGACGAACACCCCCTGCCACAGGTGCAGGATCGAATGGCCCTGCTTGGTCACCGGTTGCGGCATCCCGTAGCGAGGCTGGGTGTCGCCCGTACACGCGGCCAGCAGCACCGCCGCCGTGAGGCCCGCCAGCAGCCACCCGCCCGTCCGGGCGACCGCAACCTGCCAGCGGCGAGGGAGCGCAGGGGGCACCAGTTGCTACCGTACCCCAGGTCGGTTGGTCCTGATTGCCCCGCTTTATCAGCGCCGATTGCCTCGGCGCTCGTCGCGCCGTATCCTGACTGGTGGCCAGGCGGCCCGACTCGGCACGCCTACCCTTTTCCCCCTCTCCAAAGGAACGATGTGCGCACGTTCTCGCCCAAATCGGCCGACATCCAACGCGTCTGGTACACCGTCGACGCCGACGGTGCCGTCTTGGGGCGCCTGGCGTCCGAGGTGGCCCGCGTCCTGCGGGGCAAGCACAAGCCCATCTTCGCCCCGCACGTCGACACGGGCGACCACGTGATCATCGTCAACGCCGCCAAGATCGTGATGACCGCCGACAAGGCGTCGAAGAAGATGCACTACCACCACTCCGGTTACCCCGGCGCCCTCACCACGCGCACCTACAAGGACCTGCTCGAGAAGGACCCGGCCGAGACCATCCGCCGGTCCGTCAAGGGCATGCTCCCGAAGGGCCCGCTCGGCCGCCAGATGCTGAAGAAGCTCAAGGTCTACGCCGGCCCGACCCACCCCCACAGCGCCCAGATGCCCCGCCCGCTCGAGGTTGACCACTCGGTGCGCCGGACATCTCCCGCCAACACGTCTCGCTGAGAAGGAGCCTCACCACAGTGCCCAAGCCGTTGATCCAGACGACCGGTCGCCGCAAGGCGGCGGTGGCCCGCGTCCGCCTGCGCCCCGCCGAGGCCCCGGGCGATGGCATCATCAAGGTCAACAAGCGGCCCATCGAGGACTACTTCCCCTCGGCGACGCACCGCATGTTGATCGGCGAGCCGCTGCGGCTCACCGAGAAGGTCGAGGACTACAACGTCGACGCCACCATGAACGGCGGCGGCATCTCCGGCCAGGCCGGCGCCCTGCGCCTCGGCATCGCCCGGGCCTTGGCCGAGTTGGAGCCGGACCTGCGTGACCAGTTGAAGCGTGCCGGCTTCCTCACCCGTGACTCCCGGGAGAAGGAATCCAAGAAGTACGGGCTCAAGAAGGCCCGCAAGGCGCCGCAGTACTCCAAGCGCTAGCGGCCGCGGCGTCGTGGTGACGCCGAAGTTCGGCACCGACGGTGTGCGCGGCGTGGCGCACAGCGAGTTGACGCCCGAGTTCGTGGTGGCGCTCGGACGCGCCGCGGCCCGGGTGCTCGGCGGCCCCAGGTTCCTGATCGGGCGCGACACCCGGGTGTCGGGGCCGTTGCTGCAGGCCGCACTCACCGCCGGTATCGCCTGCGAGGGGATCGACGTGATCGACCTCGGGGTGCTGCCGACGCCGGGGGTGGCGGCACTGGCGGCCATCGACGGCGTACCGGCGGCCATGATCTCGGCGTCGCACAACCCGTTCTCCGACAATGGGATCAAGCTGTTCGCGGCCGGCGGCCGCAAGCTGGCCGACGACGTGGAGGCGCAGCTCGAGGCAGAGCTAGAAGCCGAGTTGGGGAAAGGGGTGGCCGGGGCGCCGCTCGCCCCTCCTGCCCCCCTCGGTGCGGCGGTGGAGGGGGCGGACGTCGCGGCCGCGGGCCGGCAACGCTACGAACGCCAGGTGCTGGCCTCGCTGGGCGGGCGGCGCCTCGACGGCCTTCGGGTGGCGCTCGATTGCGCCAACGGGGCGGCATCGGTGACCGCGCCGGAGCTGTTGCGGATGGCGGGAGCCGACGTGGTGGCGGTGCTGGCCGACCATCCGACCGGGACCAACATCAACGACCGGTGCGGGTCGACCTACCCGGCGGGCCTCCAGGCGGCGGTGGTCGAGACGGGCGCCGACGCGGGCCTGGCGCTCGACGGCGACGCCGACCGGGTGATCGCGGTCGACCACACGGGCTCGGTGGTCGACGGCGACCAGATGATCGCCGCCCTGGCGCTGGACCGAATGGCCCGGGGGGAGTTGACGGGCTCGACGGTGGTGGTGACGGTGATGACCAACCTCGGGTTCCACCTGGCCATGGCCGAGCACGGGGTGGGGGTGCACACCACGCCGGTCGGGGACCGCTACGTCCTCGAGGCGCTCGACCGGGGCGGCTGGTCGCTCGGGGGCGAACAATCGGGCCATGTGATCTTCCGGGACCTGGCCACCACGGGCGACGGCGTGCTGACCGGGCTGCAGCTGCTCGATGCGGTGGTCCGCTCCGGCCGGCCGCTGGCCTCGCTCGCCGGGGGGGCGATGGTGCGCCTCCCTCAGGTGCTGCGCAATGTGCCCGTGGCCAATCCCGGCGGCCTGGCCGGCGCGGCCGGGGTGTGGGCCGAGGTGAAAGCGGTGGAGGCGGGCTTCGGCGACCGGGGCCGAGTGGTGTTGCGGGGCAGTGGGACCGAATCATTGGTCCGGGTCATGGTGGAGGCACCGACGCAGGCCGAAGCCGAGGCGGCCGCCGCCCGGCTGGCCGACGCGGTCGCCCAGGCTATTGGCTAGGGGTTTTTGCGTATTGCAACTATTGCAAATCGCAACGATATTCAGATCAGGTTGGTCCGGATAGCAATCGCAACCGCGTGGGTCCGATTCCTGGCGCCGAGGTGACGCATGATCTGGTGGATTGTCTTTTTGATCGTGCTTTCCGAGTATGCCAGCCGGCGGGCAATGCAGTCCGCGGAAAGTCCCTCGCCGACCAACCGGAGAACGGCGATTTCCCGGGGTGAAAGGCCCTCACAGGCATAGTCGTAGCGGCCTGTCTCATCCAGTGTCAGCACCTGCAGCCCCTTCCCGCCCAACGAGTTTCCTCGGACAAGAGGTTTGTAGCGCGTTGTGATCGCGGCTGCAGGCGATTGACAAATAGTCGTACAACGCCGTACACGCCGAGAATGTCCGGATTAACCACCCCGACGCTACGCTCCCGCCCATGCCTAGCGCTGGGGGGCCTGCCGGCGAGCAGAATGATCGAATTGACCCCGATCCGGGACGAATAGTCGATCGTTCGGACTTTGCGGTCGAGTTGTCATTGGCCCGTGAGAAAGCCGGAAAGACGGTCCGGGCCCTGGCGAAGGAAGTCGACCAGCCGGCGGCGACAATCGGTGGATATTTGAGTGGACAACATTTACCTCCTGTCCGCCAGACCGAGCTGTTCCGG
Organism: Acidimicrobiaceae bacterium; assembly: GCA_030838045.1. Classification (GTDB taxonomy): domain Bacteria; phylum Actinomycetota; class Acidimicrobiia; order Acidimicrobiales; family Palsa-688; genus JALYXV01. The sequence goes on along the minus strand of JAUTXN010000045.1, from coordinate 3,333 downwards.
AAGATCCTGGCGTGCCTCGGCATCACCGATGCCGGTGAGGTCGCACAGTGGTTGGAGGCGTTGGCACGCGTGCGCCGCAAGCCCGGCCCCCGCCCCGCGAGCGCGGGTACGCCGTATCGCGGGTTGGAGAGCTTCCGGACCGAGGACTCGGAGTGGTTCTTCGGCCGGGAATCGCTGCTCGGGTCCCTGGTCGCCAAGCTGGCCGACCTGGTCGGTGATCCGGCCCGGGGCTCGATGGTGGTCGTGGTCGGCCCGTCGGGCTCGGGGAAGTCGTCCCTGCTCCGGGCGGGCTTGATACCCGCGATCACCGGCGGCGCCCTCCCGAGCGGTCCCCGTTGGCGATGCGTGCTGCTGGCGCCCGGCCGTGAGCCGGTCCGTGCCCTCTCCGAGCAGCTGGCGGCCGCGACGGGCGCCGAGCCGGCCGAGATCGAGGCGGGACTTCGCAGTGACACCTTCAGCTGGGCCCCGAGCACCACCGAAGGCGCTGGCCTCGTGGTCATCGTCGACCAGTTCGAAGAGGCGTTCACCCTCTGCGGCGACGAGCTGGAACGCCAGGCGTTCATCGCCGCGCTTCGCCGGGTCTCGCGCGTCGAGATGTCGGCGCAGCAGCCGGTGCCGGTGGTGCTGGGTCTGCGGGCCGACTTCTACGGCCGCGCGGCGCGCGAGCCGGCCCTGGTGCCCGCGCTCCAGGACCACCAGGTGCTGGTGGGCCCGATGAGTGCCGAGCAGCTGCGGCGGGCCATCACCGAGCCGGCGCGGCTGGCGGGATGCGAGGTCGATCCCGACCTGGTCGACCTGCTGATCAGCGAGTTCGTCCCGCGAGGTTCACCGTCGGGGCTGCACGACCCTGGAGCACTCCCGCTGCTGTCCCACGCGCTGCTCGAGACGTTTCGCCGGGCCCGGCGGGGCCGCCTCTCGGTCGCCGATTACCTGGAGACCGGCGGTATCACGGGCTCGGTCCGCCAGACCGCGGAGCGTGCCTACGCCGAGCTGAGCGAGGAGGAGCAGGCGTTGGCCCGGCGGGTGTTCCTCCGGCTGGTCAAGGTCGACGAAGCCGTGGTGACGCGCCGGCGAGTCTCGCGGGTCGAGCTTCCCGCGAGTGGGTCACTCGAACGGGTCGTCGATCGTTTCGTGGCCCACCGCCTCTTGACGGCGCACGAGAACACCGTCGAGGTAAGCCACGAAGCCTTGCTCAGCGCTTGGCCCCGCCTGCGCGAGTGGATCGACGCCGACCAGGCCGGAAGTCGGGTCCGCCGGCAACTGACCCAAGCGGCGCGGGAGTGGGCCGATGGTGACCGCGACCCGTCGGGGCTGTTGCGTGGGGGGCGGCTGGAATCCGCCCGGGCCTGGTCCGCGGCGCCTGACCACGAACAAGATCTGAATGAGCTCGAGCGGTCGTTCCTGGCCGCCAGCGAGGGCGAGGACCGCCGGGAGCGCCGCGATGCCCGCCGCCGAACCCACCGCCTGCAGGTGCTTCTCGGAATCGCAGTATCGCTGGCGGTGACCGCCGCCGCGCTGGCGATGGTCGCGGTCCGGGCCCGAAACACCGCCACTCATGCACGGGACCTGGCACTCTCCCGCCAGGTCGCCATCGAAGCCAACCGGTTGCGCCCGAGCGACCCGGCGCTGGCCGCCCAGTTGGCGTTGGCCGCTTACCGGATCTCGGCGACGCCTGATGCCCGCTCGGCGCTGCTCGACTCCTCGGCCGTGCCCACGCCGACGCGGCTGCTGGGGCAATCCGGGGCGACCGCCCTGTCGGTCACCGCCGACGGAGGCACGATGGCCGTCAGCCGCTCGATCGACGGGACGATACAGCTCTACTCCCTCTCCGAGAAGGGACGACCGGTCAGGCGAGGCGTTCTGCCCTCGGCCGGTGGGGACTTCCAGCCCTTCGCCGTCGCGTTCAGCCCCGACGGCTACACCGTGGCGGCCGGTGGCACGGATGACGCCGTGCGGTTGTGGGACGTCAAGGACGTCGCCCGCCCACGGCTCCTCGGGCCGGAGCTGCGGGGCTTCACCGGCGCGGTGCAGTCACTGGTGTTCAGCCGCGACGGCCACACCATGGCGGCCGCCGGCACCGCGGCCGGTGTCCTGCGTTGGGACGTCACCTCTCCGGCCAACCCCGTGGTGCTGGCCCCGCTCACCGGGATGGCCGGAGCCACCCAGACCGTGGCGTTCAGCGCCGACGGCACGCGCGTGGCGGCGGGCGGGACGGACTCGACCACCCGGCTCTGGGATACCACCGGCGCCGCCCCGGTCCTGCTGGCACAGCTCCCCAACCCGACCGCGACGACGGTCGATTCGGTCGCCTTCAGCCCCGACGGCCGCCTGCTGGCTGCGGGCAGCAAGGGCCGGTCGATCCAACGGTGGGACCTGTCCGCCACCGGGGGTCCCGCCGAGGTCGGTCCCGCCCTGACGGGCTTCGGTAGCTGGGTCAACAGTGTCGCCTTCAGCCCCGACGGCCGGACTCTGGCGGCCGGAAGTTCCGACAACACGATCAGGTTCTGGGCCGTCGACGGGTGGAAGCCTCGGACCGTCGTGCTCACCAGTCCCGGACCAGTGACCGGGATCGAGTTCCTTCAGGGTGGCGACCACCTCGTCAGCGTGGCCGCCGATGGCGTAGCCCGGCTGTGGTCGCTGCCCGGGCCGGTGATCGAAGGGCCAGCCGACACCGTCTGGTCGCTGGCGTACAGCTCCGATGGGCGGCGCCTCCAGGTGGCACCCGGCCGGGGGGATCGAGCCATCGAGCTCTGGGATGCATCCGACAGCCGTCAGCCGCAGCGCCTCGGCGACGCGGTGTTCCCCGACGGCATCGGCGTCCCGACCGGCAGCGGCGCCATTTCACCCAACGGACGGCTCTTGGCGGGCGGTACCGCCGACGGCCACATCCAGCTCTGGGACCTAACCGACACGGCCAAACCGGCTCCACTCGGAACCGCCCTGGCCGAGTCGTCGAAACTGGTCGAGCAGACCACGTTCAGTCCCAACGGCCACCTTCTCGCGGCCGGCGGTGACGACAACTCGATCGTCATTTGGGATGTCACCGATCCGGCCCACCCGGCCTCGCTGACCCGGCTGACCGAGCCGACCAGCCTGGTGCTGGCCGTGGCGTTCAGTCCCGACAGCCAGCTGTTCGCCGCGGCCAGCGCCGACAAGTCCGTGCGGCTGTGGGACCTCGCGGCGCCGGAACGCCCCGTCGCCATCGGCGGCTTGGCCCGTTTCGACAACTACGCCTACGGAGTCGCCTTCAGTCCCGACGGACACCTTCTGGCCGCCAGCAGCGCGGACAAGACCCTGCGGCTGTGGGACATCACGGATCGGCGCCACCCACGC
>JAUTXN010000027.1 GCA_030838045.1 Acidimicrobiaceae bacterium | reverse complement strand
CCCCTTGGCTCAGCGACCCATCCCTATGCCCTGGGCCCGCTGAAGCGACTTGCCCTCGGTTTGCAACGCCGGGGCGACCAGGACCTCCGCCTTCTGGAATTCCTTGACCGTCTCGTAGCCACAGGTCGCCATCGAGGTACGGAGGGCACCGAAGAGGTTCATGCGGCCGTCGTTCTCGTGCGCTGGGCCGATGAGGACCTCCTGCAACGTCCCTCTCGTCTCGGTCCGCACCCGGGCGCCCCGAGGCAGCGTGGGATGGAAGGTCGCCATCCCCCAGTGGTAACCCCGTCCCGGCGCCTCGACCGCCGCGGCAAGGGGGGATCCGATCATCACGGCGTCGGCGCCGCACACGATCGCCTTGGCCACGTCGCCGCCGGTGCCCATGCCGCCGTCGGCAATCACGTGGACGTACACGCCGGTCTCGTCGAGATGCTGGGCTCGGGCCGATCGGACGTCAGCGATGGCGGTGGCCTGGGGCACCCCAATACCGAGGACGCCGCGGGAGGTGCAGGCGTGTCCTGGGCCCACACCGACAAGAACACCGACGGCGCCGGTACGCATCAGATGCAGCGCCGCCTGATAGGACGCGCAGCCGCCCACGATCACGGGAATGTCGAACTCGCGGATGAAGCGCTTCAGGTTGAGCGGCTCGACGGTCTTGGACACGTGCTCGGCCGACACCACCGTCCCCTGGATCACGAACAGGTCGAGTTCGGCCGTTATCAGTTCCTTGGCGAAGAGCGTGGTTCGTTGCGGCGTGAGTGAAGCGCACGACACCATGCCCGCTTCTTTGATTTCCCGGATCCGCTCGCCGATGAGTTCGGGCTTGATGGGCTCGCCGTAGATCTGTTGCATCCGAGCGGTGGCCTTGTCGGTGTCGAGATGAGCGATCTCTTCGAAGAGAGGTTCCGGATCCTCGTACCTGGTCCAGAGACCTTCGAGGTTGAGTACGCCGACGCCGCCGAGGCGGCCGATCTCGATGGCCGTGGCCGGGCTGACGACACCGTCCATGGCCGACGCCATGAGCGGCAGGTCGAATCGGTAGGCGTCGATCTCCCAGGAGATGTCGACATCCTCCGGGTCTCGGGTCCTCCGGCTGGGGACGATCGCAATGTCGTCAAACCCATACGCCCGGCGTCCCGACTTGCCCCGCCCGATCTCGACGTCTGCCACGGCCGCTCCTCTGGCATCTCATCCGGTGTGGACTGCCAGAGTACGTCGGGACCGACGCTCAGCGGTGCGAGGCCGTCAGGTACCGCCCGAGGGCAGGTGGAGCACGCCGAGGGCAACCAGGAGGTAGGCCACCAGGCCGAGGATCAGCGAGACCCAGCACCAGGTCTTGGCATTGCGGCTGGCACGGAGGGCGCCGTCAATATCGCCTGTCGTGGCCCGTCGTCGGGCGAGAACAGAGAGGATGATGCCGACCACGCCCGCGGGCGTGAAGAAGAAAACGGCACACGCGATCGCCCAGTAGAGATAGTTGGGAATCGATTCACCGGTCGCGGACCGGTCGGGTGGACCGACCGGGAGTGGGCGTGACCCGGGAGGGGGAGGGGCCCAACCGTTCGGAGGCGCTTGGCCCCATCCGTTTTGCGGGGTTGGGTTCCAACCTGGCGGTGGCGGCGCCCATGAGCCGGGTGGCGGCGGAGCCGCGGCGTCATAAGGTGGCCGGCTGGCCGAGCCATACGGTGGCGGATTCCAACCCGATGGCGGCGCGCTGTGCGGGACCGGCGGAGGGTCCCACGTGGAAGGCGGGGCGAGACCGGGTGCCCCCGGCGGCGGCGAGGCCGCACCCTGAGGGGGGAGCGGGGATGGGGGGGGCGGCGGGGGCGGCGGGGGCGCTGAACCGGCGGGGTTCGACGGCGATGCCCCTGGCGGGCCGGGTTGCGACGCTGCCGCGCCACCCCCGTTCGGCGGTGGTTGGTCCCAATCGCCCGGCGTTGGGGGCGGCGCCGAGGGCGGAGACGTAGCCGGACCCGGCGGCTGAGGCATCGATGCCGGGGCCCATGCCGTGGGTGGTGTCGCCCCGGCGGCGGGTGGTGGTCCTTGCGAGGGAACCCATCCGCCAGGAGCCGGCTCGGTCCATGAGCCACGAGCCGGTGCGGGCGGCGGCCACGAAGGGGTGGTCGATCCCGGCGAAGAGCCCGGAGGGGGAAGCGGCCCGGATGGGGCGGCGCCCAAGGCGGTCTCCTCCGCGGGCTGTCTCGAGCCCGCGGAGGCGGCAACCGACGCCTCGACCGTTCGCGGCTCGGCCGCTCGCTCGTCTACATTCTCGCCCGCGCCGGACGAGGCGGCCGGAGCTACGACCTGTTCGGATCGAGGGGGAGGCGGCGCGAGGGAGCCCCGGCAGCGGCTGCACCGCTCTGCGTCATCGGGGTTGACGGTCCCGCACCGGGGGCAAACCATGGCGGTCTGAGGCTATCCGGGTTCACCTGGGAATCGCGCCGCGGGGCTGGAAGCTACCGTCAGCCAATGCGCGGGCTCGGGACGATCGTCAACGTCGCAGCCGTTGTGGCCGGCAGCATCATCGGTTTGCTCGCCGGCTCGCGCCTGCCCGACCGGATGCGGGACACTGCGTACAACGGTGTCGGACTGGTCGTGCTGGTACTTGGCCTACAACAGGCGCTGGCGAGCCACAACTTCGCCTTCCCCCTCGCCGCGATCCTCCTCGGAGGTCTGGTCGGTGAGGCGGTAAACATCGAGCTGCGCCTCGAACACCTCGGAGACGGCCTCCGACGGCTCGTCGAGCGCCGGCATCAAACCGACGGAAGCGAGTCACGCTTTGTCGAGGGCTTCGTCAGCGCCACGCTCATCTTCTGTGTCGGTCCGCTCACCATCCTCGGATCCATCTCCGACGGATTGGGCAACGGTGCCCAGCTCCTCTTCATCAAGTCCGCCCTCGACGGCAGCGTGTCGGTGGTCCTCGCGTCGACCCTGGGGATCGGCGTCGCCGTGAGCGCCGCCCCGGTCTTGGTCATTCAGGGGATCATGACCCTTGCGGCCAGCTCGCTGCATGCCCTGCTGACTGACCGCATGATTGCCGAGACCACCTCCACCGGAGGGATCCTGATCGTTGCCATCGGGTTCCGACTGCTCGAGATCGCCCGGCTGCGGGTCGGTAACTTCCTGCCGGCCCTCGTGATAGCGCCGCTGGCAGTAGCGATCTTCGCCCGCTGATCAGAACCCTCGGCCCGAATGTAGGTTCCCC
>JAUTXN010000004.1 GCA_030838045.1 Acidimicrobiaceae bacterium | reverse complement strand
TCGGCCAAACCGTCGAGGTCGGGACCCGTCAGCATCCCGTCGCGCCCGATCTCGGTGACGATGACCGCCGCCAGCTCCGGACAGTCCACCGCCGCCAGCGCCTCGCCCAGGCTGACCGACGAGCCTTCGGCCCACCCCCGCACCCGAACCTCCCCATCGCGATGATCGAGGCCCACCGCCACCTGCCCTGGATAGGCGCTCGCCAGCCGTCGCACCGCGCCGGGGTCCTCCACCGCCATCGACCCGACGACCACCCGGGCCACGCCCCGCGCCAGCAAGGTGGCGTCACGCACTCCCCCGCCCACCTGGATGGGGATCGGGACAACCGCAGCCAGTGCCTCGATCAGGTCGCGGTTGTCGCCCTGGCGCCGGGCGGCGTCCAGGTCGACGACATGCAGCCACTCGGCCCCGGAGGCGGCGAACATCCGGGCGACACTGATCGGGTCGTCGTCATAGGTCGTCTCCTGGTCGAAGTCACCTTGCACCAGGCGGACACAGCGACCGTCTCGGAGATCGATGGCGGGGAACAGGATCACGGCGTCGGCGCTTCGCAACGACGGGCGAAGTTGGCCAGCAGCCGCAGTCCGACCGGCCCCGACTTCTCGGGGTGGAACTGCGTCGCCCACACACCGCCCCGAACGACCGCGGCCGCGACCGGTCCGCCGTAGTCGCAGGTCGCCACCACGTCGTCAGAGATCGGCGCGGCGTAGGAGTGCACGAAGTAGACCCATGGTTGCGCCCCGAGCCCGTCCAGCAGCCCGCCGGCCCCCGACGCGCCAGCCGAGCCCGGCGCCGGCTCCAGGAGGTTCCACTGCATCTGGGGCCGTTTGACCCCCTCGGGCAGCAGGTGCAGGACGCCGGGGAGCACGCCCAGGCCGGCCACGCCGGGATTCTCGTCCGAGCCGTCGTACAGCATCTGCATCCCCACGCAGATACCGAGCAGGGGCGTGCCCCGTTCGACAGCACCGAGCACCACCTTGTCCAGCCCGCTCGCCTGCAGGGCCTCCATGCACCGCCCGAAGGCGCCGACACCGGGCAGCACGACCCCTGCCGCAGCCCGCGCCACGTCCACGTCCGCCGTCAGGACCGCGTCGCCCCCCACCCGCTGCAAGGCCTTCTCGGCCGAGCGGAGGTTACCGATCCCGTAGTCGAGGACGGCGATCACGCTGTCACCCTCACGGCGCCACCCTCACGGCGCCACCCTCACAGGGACCCCTTGGTCGAGGGCACGCCGACTCCGTCGATCCGCACCGCATCGCGCAGCGCCCGGGCCACCCCCTTGAAAGAGGCTTCCAGGATGTGGTGGGTGTTGCGGCCGCTGCGCATCCGCAGGTGCAACGTCAGCGCGGCGCTGGTCACGAAGGCCCGCCAGAACTCCTCCGCCAGTTGCGGGTCAAACGGCGGGTCCCCCAACGGGTACGCCTCGCCCCCCGCTCCCGGGTCCACCTCGTAGACCAGGAACGGACGCCCCGACAAGTCGAGCGCCACCTCGATCAACGCCTCGTCCAGCGGGACCGAGATCGAGGCGAAGCGCCGCACCCCCGACTTGTCCCCGAGGGCGTCGCGCAGCGTCTCCCCCAGGCAGATCCCGACGTCCTCGACGGTGTGGTGGGCGTCGACGGACAGATCACCCGTGGCGTTGACGGTGAGGTCGAAACCGGCGTGCTTGCCCAGCTGCGAGACCATGTGGTCGAAAAACGGCAACCCGGTGTCGACCTCCGTTTTCCCCTCCCCTTCGATCAGCAAGTCGATCCCGATCGTCGTCTCTTTCGTGACACGGGAACGTGACGCCGACCTCATGGCACGCATGGCGCTCACGCCACGACCTCGGCCAACGCCGCGAGGAAGCGGTCGTTCTCGGCGGGCGTGCCGATCGTGACCCGCAGGCACCCTTCCAGACGGGGCCAGCTGCTGCAGTCCCGAACCAGCACGGAATGGTCGAGCAGCCCCCGCCACACCGCCGCCGCGGGCCGGTCCGGGGGCCGCCACAGCACGAAGTTCGCCTGCGAGGGCCACGTGGTCATGCCGAGCCGCTGCAACCCGTCGAGCAACCGGGCCCGCTCGGAGACGATGGTCGCCACCCGGCGTTCCATTTCGTCGGTGAATCGCACCGCCAGGCGCCCCGCGGCCTGCTTGACGGCGTCGAGGTGGTACGGCAGGGCGACGCGTTCGAGGACCTCGACCACGCCCGGCGGCCCGATCAGGTAGCCCAGCCGGACCGCCGCCATGGCCCAGGTCTTGGAGTAGGTGCGGGTCACCACGAGGGGCCGGTCGTCGGCCACCAGGTCGATGGCCGACCAGTCGGCGAACTGCCCGTAGGCCTCGTCCACCACCACCAGACCGGGCGCCTCGGCCAGCACCTGCTCGACCATCGAACGGTCGTCGGCCCGCCCGGTCGGGTTGTTGGGCGAGCAGAGGAACGTGATGGCCGGCTGGCTCCGGGCGAGGGCCGCGCGCACGACGGCGGGGTCGAGCGTGAAGTCGTCCCGCCGCTGCTCTTCCACCACGCCGGTCCCGGTCAGGTGGGCGATGTGGCTGTGGAGGGCGTACGTCGGCTCGAACGTCAGGGCGGTGCGGCCGGCGCCCCCGTAGGCCAGGCACAGGGTTTGCAGCACCTCGTTGGACCCGTTGGCGCAGAACACCGCCTCGGGGACCACACCGTGCAGGTCGGCCAGCGCCTTGCGCAGCCCCCACGCGGCCCGGTCGGGGTAGCGGTGGAACTCGATGCTGCGCAGCTCCTCGACCAACGCCTCCAGCCACCCGTCAGGCGGGGGGAACGGCGACTCGTTGGTATTGAGCCGCACCTCCACCGCCACCTGGGGCGAGTGATAACCCTCACGCAGGGAAAATTCCGGCCGGGGTGCGGGCAGGCCGGCGGGACGGGAACTGGCCGCTTGTTCGGGTCGGGCCGGGACGTCGCGGCGGCTCGGGCTGGTCAACGCAGTTCACCCACCTCGCGGATTGGGTTGCGGATACGAACCGACTCGGCGTGGGCCGCCAACCCCTCGGCCTCGGCAATGGCCACCACGTGGGGGGCCACCTGGGCCAGCGCTTGCTGGTCGAGCGACACCACGTGGATGTGCTTGCAGAAATCGTCGACCCGCAGGCCACTGGCGAAGCGCGCCGTGCGGTCGGTGGGCAGCACGTGGCTCGGCCCCGCCAGGTAGTCGCCGACGCTGGCCGGCGCGAAGGGGCCGAGGAACACGGCCCCGGCGTTCTTGACGTGCGGCACCAGCGCCTCAGGGTCGGAGGACATGAGCTCGAGGTGCTCCGGCGCCACGGCGTTGGCGACCGCCAAGGCCTGGGTAGCGTCGCGGACCAGGACGCAGTAGCCGTTCTTGGCCAGCGTCGATTCGATCTCGTGGCGGCGGGGCGCCTTTTCGGTCAGGGTGTCCACCGCGTCGCTGATCCGCTCCGCCGCCTCCTCCGACCAGGTGACCAGCCACGCCAGGCCGTCGGGGCCATGCTCGGCCTGCACGATGACGTCGATGGCGGCGGCGTCGACCGGCGTGGTCTCGTCGGCGATCACCACCACCTCCGAGGGCCCGGCGAAGGCCGAGGTCACCGCGACGCGGCCCTCGGTTGCGACCTGGCGCTTGGCGATGGAGACGTAGGCGTTGCCTGGCCCCACGATCACGTCGACGGCCTTCATGGTCTCGGTGCCGTAGGCCATGGCGCCCACCGCCTGGGCGCCGCCGACGCGGTACACCTCGTCCACCCCTGCGATGGCCGCGGCCGCCAGGATCGCCTGCGCCACCTCGCCGTCACGCTGGGGCGGCGAACACAGCACGACCTGGGGCACGCCTGCCACCTTGGCGGGCACAGCCGTCATCAGGACGGTGCTGGCGAGGGGCGCCCGGCCGCCGGGAACGTAGACACCCGCCCGGCTCACGGGGAGGCGGAGGTCGCGGATCTCCAGGCCATTGCGCGCGTGGCGCCCATCGGGATGGAGTTGTGTGCGGTGGTAGGCGTCGATGGCGTCGCGGGCCGCTTCGAAGGCCGTCCGTAGGACGGCGGGGATCGCGTCGAGGGCGGCGTCGATGTGCGACTGGGGTACCCGGAGCCGGTCAGCCTCGACGCGCACGCCGTCGAAGCGTTCCGTGAGTTGGACCACGGCGGCGTCGCCGCCCGCCTTGACCTGGCTCAGGATCTCCCGGACCGCGGCCACCGGGCCTTCGCCGGCCACCTCTGGGTGGGGCAGGTGGGGCCCAGGATCGCCGGCAACAGAACGGAGATCGAGGCGCTGGAGAAGGGCAGCCATGGCGCACGTGATGGTACTTGCCCCTTCCGGGGTCCCCGAAGGGCTTTTCCTCCCCGGCCGGTACGGCCGGCCGGTACGGCCGGGCGTGCGTCCCGGGCGGGGTCCGGGTAGACATGCGCTCGTGAGCGCCCGCGCCGAACTCAGCTCGGTAGCCACCGCCATCGACGAACTGGCCCATCGGGTGGCCGCCATCGGCGAGGGTCTGACCGGCGCCGAGCGCGATTCGCTCCGGGCCGACCTGTTCGAAGTCGAGCGGGCCCTGGGCAACGCGTCGCGGCGCCTCAGCCGGGCGCTCGACGACCGGTGAGGTAAGCCCACCCGTCCCGCCCGTCCCCGTACATGCCGACGGCGCCCGCTTGGCGGGCGCCGTCGACGGGAGCGGTCCGGGCGGCGGATCCCGGAACCGCTCATGGGAGCAGGTGGCGGGACCTGGCTCCTCAAGAACGAAAGATACAGCGTCTGATTTTGGTCCGCCTATTCGATCGCCAACTTTTCGCCGGTTCTTACGCCCCCGGCCGGTAATTCCGGCGTGACCTTGTCGATTTGGGCCGCCTGATCGACCACCGCAGCCGTCGAACGGACGGTTGGCACGCGCGATGACGGGCAGAAGTCGGCCAGGATGCAGTCCTCGCATCGGGGGCGCCGGGCGATGCACACCCGCCGCCCGTGCAAGATCATGCGCAGGCTGAGCGCCCCCCACTCTCGCGGCGCCAGCATCGCGGTCAGGTCGGCCTCGACCTTCTCCGGGTCCGTGTTGGTAGTCATGCCGAGCAGGCGGGACAGTCGCAGGACGTGGGTATCGACGGGCAGTCCCGGGGCGTCGAAGTCAACGCTGCGGATCACGTTGGCGGTCTTGCGGCCCACGCCGGGAAGGGTCGTCAGGTCCTCGATAGGCACAGGGACCTCACCGCCGAAGCGCTCGACCAGCGCCGTGGCCATCCCGATGAGACTTCTCGTCTTGGCCCGGAAGAATCCGGTCGACGCCACCAGCTGCTCCACCTCGGCGGGGTCGGCCGCCGCCAGATCCTCAGGCGTCGGGTAGCGGGCGAACAGCGCCGGCGTGACCATGTTGACCCGGACATCGGTCGATTGTGCCGACAGGATCGTTGCGACCAGCAGTTGGAACGGGTTGTCGTGCTCCAGGGCACACAGTTCCTTGGCGGATCCCGGATATTCGACTGCCAACCGGGCCGCGGTCTCGCGGGTTCGCCCCTTCGGTGTTCTCGGCCGGGCCATGTTGGGCAGAGTAGGCCGGGGGGTCCCGTAGGGCGCCCCCGACCGCCCGCGGGGCCCTCCGAACAGCCTTCAGCGTCGTGGCGGCCCACAGACGCGGCTCGCAACAGACCACGGACCGCCCAAGGCCTTCCGCCCGGCGCTGGCGATAGCCTGCCGCCGATGCATCGGGTCGAGGTGCGCCGGGAGATGGACGCCGGCGATATTGCGGCGGTTCAGCAACTCCTCGACCTGGCGGCCCAGGCCGACGGCCACAACCCCCTGGGTGAGCACCAGTGGCTTGACCTGGTCCAAGGCGGCCGCGAGGGCTTCGCGGGCCTGATCGCGATCGAGCCGGGCCACGACCACCCCGTCGGCTACGCCCAGGTGACCCGGGGCCCCACCAGCTGGGCCCTGGAGTACGTGATCGACCCCCACCACCGGGTACCGGGCAACACGATCGGCACCGACCTGGTCGCCGACGCCTTGGCGATCGTCGCTTCGGAGGGAGGCGGCCACGTCCACGTCTGGGTCAACAAGCCCCGCCCCGAGCACGACCAGATCGCGGCGGCGAATGGCCTGACCAAGGGTCGCGACCTGTACCAGATGCGCCGGTCTCTCCCGGTGGGCGTGCCCTACCAGTTGGAGACCAGATCATTCCGACCGGGCCTCGACGACGAGGCGTGGCTGGCGGTCAACAACCGGGCGTTCGACTGGCACCCCGAGCAGGGCGGGTGGGACGAGGCGACGCTGAAAGCCCGCGAGGTCGAGCCGTGGTTCGACCCGGAGGGTTTCCTGCTGCACGACGAGGTGGTGGACGGGACGACCCGGCTGGCCGGATTCTGCTGGACCCGGGTGCATGCCGATCACAATCCGCCCCTGGGCGAGATCTACGTGGTGGCGGTCGACCCCGACATGCAGGGCCGGGGGCTGGGCCGCAAGCTGGTGCTGGCGGGCCTCGACCACCTGTCCTCGCTGGGGCTCGGGGTGGGGATGCTCTATGTGGACGCCGCCAACCGGCCCGCGGTGAAGCTGTACATCGACCTCGGTTTCGACATCGACCACATCGACCGGGCCTACGTCGGTGATATATCCGACACGCCCGAGCCCGACGGCGAGCGCGCGTCCGCGACCGGCAGCGGGGCGGGCCGGGAGGGTGAGCCCGGCTCGTAGGCTGGCCAGTCGTGCCCGGCCCTTACGACCTCTCCCAGGACCAGCTGGCCGGCCTCCTCGACGGTGAGCCCGCCTACCGCGTCCGCCAAGTCTGGGACGGCCTCTACCGCCGCGCCCTGCCCGTCACCGAGCTGACCGACCTTCCCCGGGCCCTGCGCGACCGGCTGGCGGCCGACCCTGCGCTCCAGCCGGCCCTGACCGCGGCGGCGTACTCGGTCGCCGACGGCGCCCAGACCGTGAAATGGGGATGGCGGCTGGGCGACGGCGCCGTGATCGAGACGGTCCTCATGCATTACCCGGACCGCTCGACGGTCTGCGTCTCGACCCAGGCCGGTTGTGCCATGGCGTGCAGCTTCTGTGCCACCGGCCAAGCCGGGTTCTCCCGCCAGCTGACCACCGGCGAGATCGTCGAGCAGGTCGTCGCGGCCATCGCCGAGGCCCGGCCCCGGCGGGTGGCCAACGTGGTGTTCATGGGCATGGGCGAACCCATGGCCAACTACGGGCCCATGTGGGGGGCGGTGGAGCGTCTCCATCAGGACCTCGGCTTCTCGGCGCGCCACATCACGGTTTCGACCGTGGGCCTGGTCCCGGGGATCCGGCGCCTGGCGAAGGAGTCGCTTCCGGTCAACCTGGCCGTGTCGCTGCATGCCGCCAACGACGGCCTGCGCAACGAGCTCGTCCCCATCAACCGACGCTGGCCGCTGGCCGCCCTGATCGCCGCGTGCCACGAATACCGGGCGATGAAGGGCCGCCGCCTGTCGTTCGAATGGGCCCTCATCGACGGTGTCAACGACCGGCCGTCCGACGCCGACGAACTCGCCTCATTGGTCCGCCCACTCGGTGCCCATGTCAACCTCATCCCCCTGAACCCGACGCCCGGCTACCGGGTTCGCGGCACCCCGCACGCCGCCGTTCGGGCGTTCCGAGACCTGCTGGTGGCCGAAGGTGTCAACGCCACGGTTCGCCGCAACCGGGGCACCGACATCGACGCCGCATGCGGCCAGTTGGCAGGGTCGGTCATCTTGCAACCGCTTTCCCGGCCACGAGTGCCAAACTGAGGTATGCCCGCAAACCGGTGGATCGACACCACCCAGCCTCAGACACTCATGATCGCGGTGATCCTGCTGTACATGAATGCCGCATTTGGATTGCTGGCCGGCGGCCTCACCAATCCGATCCTCCTGGCGATCTCGGTGGGCGAGGTGGCGGCGGGCTACGGCATCGCCAACGAGAAGAAATGGGGCTACGGCCTGGGCATCACCATGGCCGTCCTGCCGTTCGTCCTTCGGCTGGTCCTGGTACACAACCCGCTGGCGACCAATCTCGTCACGTTGATGTTCGAGATCGCGCTCGTGGCGTTGCTGCTGCACCCCCAGAGCCGCGAATACCAACGCATCTGGTTCAAGTAGCTCACGCCAGTTCGTACTGGGGGTTGAGGAATGCCAGGCGACCGTGGTGCTCGCCCACCATTCCCTCGACCGTCAACGCCCGGCCGACGGCGATACCGTTGATCTCGCGGCGGCCGTAGAACACGACGGACACTTGTCCGGTCTCGTCGGCGACCACGCACTCGAGTGTCGGGGTGCCGGCCCGGGGCTGGACACGCACTGAGCGGACCTTGCCACGGACGGTGACGCGATGGCGGAAGCGAACGAATCCGATCGGTGTGGTGCCGTCCGATCGTGCCTCGGGCACCGGATTGGGTTCCCGGCTGTCGCGCCGCCGGGACGAAACCGCCTGCGGCGCCACGGGGATGATGGCCCGGCTCGGCCCGTCCTGACCGCCGAAGTGGAACGGCACGAGCGTGACATTGGCATGGGGCAGCCGGGAGACCTCCTTGCTGATCTCGTCGGCCGTCTGATCGTGCAGGATCCGGTGCCAGATCCCCCGGTACTTCCGGTTGGGCAGGAGGACCGACACCTCGGTGTCCCCGTCGGCGAGGAGCTCGGCGGTGACCTCGATCGCGGCCCTCGGGATGACGCGGTCGGGGCAGGCCCGCATCTCAAGCGGGACTTTGGACAGCCCGAGTCGGCGCCAGTCGGTCGCCAGGGCCTCGGCCCGTTGGGCGTCCACCACGAAATGTACGGCACGAAGCTGGTCGGGCATGATCGAGCGGGCGTACTGGATGGCCCGGGCCGATGCCAGGTCGAGTTGGTCCACGAAGACGAGGACGACGTGGCGGCGCAGGATCGGCGCCGTCGCCACCTTGGGGACGTCCGCGATCAACTCCTTGTCCTCGGCCTGATACTGCCGGTTGAGCCGCAGGAGGAGGGCCACCAGGATGGGGACCGCCAGCAGGATGACCCACGCGCCGTCGACGAACTTGGTGACCGCGATCACCAGGTCGACGACGGCGGTGAGTACCGCCCCGGTCCCGTTGATGAGGAGTCCCTTGCGCCACCCGGGCTGGCGTCGCCTCAGGTGGCGTCGAGCCATGCCGCTCTGCGAGAGGGTGAAGCTGGTGAACACCCCGATGGCGTACAGGGGAATGAGCCGGTTGACGTCGGCGTCGGTGGCGATGATCAGCGCGATCGCAGCGGCGGCAAGGACAAGGATGCCGTTGGAGAACACCAGCCGGTGCCCGCGTTTCATGAGCTGGCGGGGCATGAAGTTGTCAACTGCGGCAAAGTTCGCCAGCCGCGGGAAGTCGGCGAAGCTGGTGTTGGCGGCGAGAATCAGAATGAGCATGGTCGCGGCTTGCAATCCCAAATAGAACACGTGGCCGGTTGGACCTCCGGCGTAGACGAGCTTTCCTATCTGGGCGACGACGGTCGGCGTTCCCTTCTCGTAGGGAATGACATGGGTCTTGGCCGCCAGGACGGACAAACCGAGGAACATCACCGCCAGGAGCGAGCCCATCCAGACCAGGGTCGTTCGGGCGTTGCGCCACGCCGGGGGCCGGAACGCCGGGACTCCGTCCGAGATGGCCTCCACCCCGGTCACCGCGGCACCGCCCGAGGCGAATGCCCGAAGCACGACGAAGAATGCTGCTCCTTGGAGCAACCCCGATCCCGGCGTCCCGATATGGACCAGTCCGGCGTGGTGAGGATCGGCGTGGGGCAATCCGCCGAATGCGATCCGAATCAGGCCCCAACCCATGAGAATGCCGATGTTGACCAGGAAGAAATACGTCGGGATTGCGAATACCCGACCGGCCTCCCGAACCCCCCGGAGATTTCCGAACGCGATGATGACGACAAACAGAATCGAAATGGGAACCCTGAACGGCGTCAGTGCGCCGAACACCGAGGTGAGCGCCGCGGTCCCGGCGGCCACCGACACGGCCACGGTGAGGATGTAGTCGGTCAGGAGCGACACGGCAGCGACCAATGCCGGCCGGAGACCGAAGTTGTCCTTGGTCACCAGGTACGCGCTGGCTGCGGCCGGATACGCCTCGATCGTCTGGCAATACGAGAGGATCAACAGTCCGAGCACGACCAGCAGCGCCACGGTGATCGGCACGACCAGCGCGAACGCCGCCAATCCCACGTACTTGACCAGGTGGACCAGGATCTGTTCGGTCCCATAGGCCGCCGACGACAGGTTGTCGCTGGCGAACACCGCCAGTGCAGTCGGCTTGCCCAGCGTTTCGTGCTCGAGTTGCTCGGTGTGCAACGGGGCGCCCAGCATTCGGCGTTTCACCCGGTAGCGCCACCCGGGCCCCGGCAGGAATCTCGGGTCGACAGGCAGCGGGGTGGGTTCGGCGAACGCGAAGTCGTCGCTCGACCGACGGCCCTCGGTGACGTCGCGTCGTTGTTCGAGGTCGGTCATGATGCCTCTCCTCCGGACAGGCCCCACGGCCTGCCTGACGGCCACGGCCATCAACCTGGCCGTGGCGAGCTCCACATGGAATGCGCCGGGCGACGCCTCCAGTGGAGCGAGCGTCGTCAGCGCGTAGCGAAGGAGACGGCGCCCGGAGGAGCCCGAAGGCGCAGGGCGTGTCCGGAGGTCTCGCGGAACGGGACGTTGCGGCTCCCGCCCACCGCCCAACCACGCCCAGCTCGTGCGGCAACAGAAAGCAGCACCAGCGCCACTGCCAGAAGGAGGCGCCCGATCGGCTCACGATCGTTTCGCCTCGTGCCGATCAGCAGATCAATCGGTGAGGTGCCCGCGATCAGGCCATCTCGCGGAGAAGGAGCCGATGCGACCGTGGCGACCGTCGCCTGACCTGGGCCACGACCCATCAGAGCGACGGTGGCACTCGACCCACCCAGGGTCAGCGCCACCACCAAGAACGCCATGACGAGCGATCGGTACCGGGTCATCGGTGAGCGCCGATGCTAGTCGTCGGGTTTTCCCGCGGACGAGCCGCATTGGACGTTGCGAGTGACTACTCCTAGAGTAAGAACATGTCCTATCGAGTCGAAGAGCTGGCGGCGCGGGCGGCGACGTCGGTGGACACCGTGCGTTACTACCAAGCGCGCAGCCTCCTCCCCGCCCCCACTCGGATCGGCCGGGTCGCCTGGTACGGCGACGAGCACCTCGAACGCCTGGCCCGGATCCGCCGACTACAGGGGCGGGGCTTCGGCCTGGCCGTCATCCAACGACTGCTGGCGGGCGAGTTGGACCATGCCGACGAGGAGCTGATTGCGGCCGTCGTCAACGAAACCAACGAGACAGAGGCACCTGATGCGAGCACGGCGAACGGGTCACGCAGGGCGAGCAGGTCAAACAGGGCGAGCGGGACCAGCGATCCTGCGGACTCCGACCGGGCCGGCCCGGACTGGCTGACCATCGCCCAACTGGCCGAGCAGAGCGGCATCCCCCGCGCCGTCCTCGACGCCGTGGTGCGAGAGGGTCTGCTCGTACCGCACCGGGTCCACGGCGAGGACCGGTACTCCCAGGCTGATGTGACGGCCGCGGCGGCCGGCCTGCGCCTGCTCCAACACGGGCTTCCGTTGCCCGAACTGCTCGAGCTCGCTCGGGTCCACACCGTCGCCATGCGGGCCACCGCGGAGAAAGCGGTCGACCTCTTCGACCGCTACGTACGCCAGGCGCTGCGGGCCGAAGGAGCGGGCGTGACCGAGGACGTCGCCGCCGAGCGACTGGTGTCCGCGTTCGAGGAGATCCTGCCCGCCACCATGACCATCGTCAGCCACCACTTCCGCCGGACGCTCCTGGCCGTGGCCCAGGAACACATCGAGCGGGTGGGGACCGACGGCGAGCGGCAACTGGTCGGCGCAGCGGCGGAGCGGGACCGTTGACGGCGAGGCAGGCGGCCCGCGACCGCCGAACCGGGCTTCCCTCGCCCAACCAGCCGCTGCCGCAGGGCGAGGCCAAGGTGACGGCGGTGCGCAACATGTTCGACACCATCGCCCCCCGCTACGACGTGGTCAACCGGCTCATGACCTTCGGCATGGACCGTGGGTGGCGCCGGACCACGGTGGAGGCGCTGTCCCTGCCACCGGGATCGGTGGTGATGGACCTGGCCTGCGGCACCGGTGACCTGTGCCGGGACCTGGTGACCGCTGGTTACCGGGCGGTCGGGGCCGACCTGTCGCTCGGAATGCTGCTCCACGCCCGGACCCCGAGCCCGCTCGTCCAGGGTGACGCGCTGGCCCTGCCGTTCCCCGACCAGTCCGTGTCGGGCGTCGTCAGCGGGTTCGCCCTGCGAAACTTCGTCGAGCTGCCACCGGTATTCGCCGAACTGGCGCGGATACTGCGCCCCGGCGGCCGCATCGCCTTGTTGGACGTGGCTCGCCCCGAAAACCGGCTTATGCGAGCCGGCCACTCGGTCTATCTCGGCCACGTGGCGCCGCTCATCGGCGGCCTGCTCTCGGACAGGACGGCCTACCGCTACCTCCCCCGCTCGCTGGCCTACCTGCCGCCTACCGACACGCTGCTGGACCAACTGGCCACGGCCGGCTTCGTCCGGGCCGAGCGCCGCCTGCTGTCGGCCGGCATCACCCAGCTGTACACCGCAACCCGGGGAGGCCGGCCATGACCTGGACCGTCGAGACCCCACCGCCGCTGGTGGTGGGGGCCCGAGAGGCAGCTGCGGCCGCGGCCGCGGCCGGCCTGGTCGCCCGAACGGTGGCCCTGCCCGACGGTGCCGAGGGCGCCGACGTCGACCTGCTGGCCATCGGTGGCTCGATCGACGCCCTGCTGTGGCAACGCGAGGTGTTCGCGCTGGCCGGCCGGGGGGTGGCCCTGCGGCTGGTGCTCCCGTCAGGACTCGACGACCCGACCGCGGTGTCCTCGGTGCTCGAGGCGCTCCAGGCCATCCCGACCGACGACGAGGTGGGGCGACCCGGGTGCGGCCCAGTCGTGCTGGGCGCCCTCCCGTTCGACCGGGGCGCCCCCGCGGCGTTGACCATCCCGGCGGTCACGGTCGGGCGCGACGTGACCGGCCGCCGCTGGCTCACCACTGTCGGACCCCCCTCGGCCACCTTCGAGGCGCTCAGCGTCCTGGCCGCCTTGCCGGAGTACGTCCCGCCCGACAGCTTCTCGTTGGTGTCCCCACGTCCCCACACCGAGTGGGCGGCGCTGGTGGCGGCGACGGTCGCGGCGGTTCGCCAGGGGCGTTTCGACAAGGTGGTCCTCGCCCGCGAGGTGCAAGTGGTGGCCAACCGCGAGTTCCTGCCCGCCGACATACTGCGACGCCTGCACACGCTGTATCCGTCGTGCATGGTGTTCTCCACTGGGACCTTCCTCGGTGCCAGTCCCGAGTTGCTGATCAGCCGGGCGGGCCGCCGGGTGCGCAGTCACCCGATGGCGGGCACGGTGGCCCGCAGCGGTGACTCGACGGCCGACGCCGCCCTCACCGGGCTGCTGCTCGGCTCGCCCAAGGAACGCGAGGAACACCGCCTCGTCGTCGACGAGGTCGCGGCCGGCCTGCGCCCCGTCTGCCGGGCGCTCGACGTTCCCGAATCCCCCTCGATCGTGGCGCTGCGCAACGTGTCGCACCTCGGGACCCTCATCGAAGGTGAACTCGACGGCGACGACGTGACGGCCCTCGAACTGGTGTCTCGCCTCCATCCGACGCCCGCCGTGGCGGGCTCGCCGACCGCCTCCGCCGTGTCCTACCTGTTGGGGGTCGAAGGCTTCGACCGGGGCTGCTATGCCGGCCCGGTGGGATGGATGGACAGCCGAGGCGACGGCGAGTGGGCCGTGGCCGTGCGGTCGGCCGAGGTCAAGGGCAACACCGCCCGCCTCTTCGCCGGCGTCGGTGTCGTCAGCGACTCGGACCCCGCGGCCGAGCTGGCCGAGACCCAACTCAAGCTGCAAGCCCTGCTGGCCGCCGTCGTCCGGCCCTAGCCCCGCTGACCGCTAGCCCCGCTGACCGCTAGCCCCGCTGGCCACGGCCCTGGTCGGCTGCGGCGGCCAGCCGGCCGCGGTCCTAGCCGGCCGCGGCCGCGCCCGACACCGCGGCCGCCACGGCCGCCTCGATCTCCCCATGGACGACCACGTTGGCACCTCGCTCCGTCCGGGCCAGCACCAACCGAACACCGGTGCCGCCCAACGCATCCGGCAGTTCGCCCACCGAGGCGATCTCGGTCACCGGGATCCCATAGGCCGCCGCCACCCGTGCCAGGTCCAGGCGGTGCGGGGTGCCCCAGAAGCGTTCGAATCGATCACTCGCCACCCCCTTTGCCTGGGGCAGGAAACTGAAGATCCCACCCCCCTCGTTGTCCACCACCACCAGCGTGCAATCGACCTGTCGTTCGACGGCCCACAGCAGCGCCCCGGCGTCGTAGAGGAACGCCAAGTCCCCCAGAAGCGCCGTGACCCCACCAACACCACCAACGCCGCCACCAACCCCGCCGCCAACCCCGCTCGCCACCCCGAGAGCGGTCGAAATGATCCCGTCGATCCCGTTGGCGCCCCGGTTGGCCAGCACCCGCAAACCCGTCCGGGGCCGGGAATACCACTCCACATCGCGCACCGGCATGGACGACGAAACGAACAACGTCGACCCCGCCGCCACCTCCGCGGCCAGCGTCCGCGCCAAAGCCGGTTCGGTCACCTCCCGATGCGCACCCAGGACCTCGTCGATGGCACCCTGCGCCACCGACTCGGCCCGGGCCCAGCGCGCCGCCCAGTCGGACGTCGTGCCAACCGCCGACGAACCCAGCGCCCGGGCGAGCGCCCCCACGTCGCAGCGAACCACCCGCCCCGCTCGCCGTTCCGGGTCGGACCACCTCCCGTACGGGTCCACCAGGATGTCCTCCGTGCCGGGCCCGAGGCCGCCCAACCAGGTGGAAAGGACCCTCGACGCCCACGGCTGGCCGAGTCGCAGGACCACCTCGGGCTGCCACCCGGCAACGTCAGGCACCCGCAGCAACGTGTCCGCCGCAGCCACGGTCCACGGACTCGGCACCCGAGCCCCCGAAAGGGGGTCCGCCAGCACCGGCCAGCCCAGGGCGGCCGCCATGACGTGCACCGGCACCCCGGTCCCGCCGCCCGCCACGATCAGGCCCCGCCGCCCCGCCATGCCTGCCAGGTGCGCCACGAGGTCCTCAGGCGGCGCCGTCGGCGCCGACGTCACCTGATGCCACGGCCGACCCTCCGGGCGACCCGAGGGCACCGCCGTCGGCTGGCCGAGCAACGGCTCCCGAAACGCCAGATTGAGGTGCACCGGCCCGGGTCCCGCGGGGTTGGCGATCGTTTCCGCCACCGCGCGCGACGCCAGCGACCGCCACGTAGCGGCCGCCCCGACGTCGGCCACACCCGGCGACGCCGACCACCGCACGGCGGCCCCGAACAGGCCCTCCTGCTCGATGGTCTGCGGGGCGCCGACCCCGTGCAGCTCGGCCGGGCGGTCGGCGGTCACCGCCAGCAGCGGGACCCCTGCCTGGTGCGCCTCGATCACCGCGGGATGCAGCTCCGCGGCCGCAGTGCCACTGGTCGTGACGACCACCGCCGGCCGCCCGTGGGCCAACCCCAAGCCCAGGGCCAGGAACCCCGCCGAGCGCTCGTCGAGCACCACCTGCACCCGCAGGCGCCCCTCCTCCGCCAGGGCGACGATCAGCGGCGTGGAACGCGACCCCGGGGCGACCACCACGTCGGTGACGCCGTTGCGCACCCACTCATCCACCAACGTGACGGCAAAACTGGCCTGGACATCGGCGCCGGTGCTCATGCCAGGATCGAGGGGTGTTGTTCGCCGAGGAGTTGGGAAAAGGGCGGCCGTTGGTCGCGGTGCACGGGTTCACCCAG
This sequence comes from Acidimicrobiaceae bacterium, assembly GCA_030838045.1. Classification (GTDB taxonomy): domain Bacteria; phylum Actinomycetota; class Acidimicrobiia; order Acidimicrobiales; family Palsa-688; genus JALYXV01. The sequence goes on along the minus strand of JAUTXN010000004.1, from coordinate 2,721 downwards.
ACGCATCGGTCGTGGCTCCCGGTGGCCCGGCGGCTGGAGCGGGGAAACCACTTCACCCTGGTCGACGCCCCCGGCCACGGCGGCTCCTCGGACATACGCGCCGACCTCTGGCAGGGCGCCGACCTGCTGGCCGGCGTAGGAGGCCGCGCCTGCTATGTCGGCTACTCGATGGGCGCCCGCCTGTCGCTCCACCTGGCGCTGCAACACCCCGACCTGGTCACCGGCCTGGTCCTCATCGGGGTGCACCCCGGGATCGCCGACCCGGTCGAACGGGCGAGCCGTCATGCCGACGACGACGCCCTGGCGAGGCGGGTGGAAGCAGACGGCGTGAGTGCCTTCGTGGACTGGTGGCTGCAACGGCCCCTTTTCTCCACCCTTTCGGCCTCCGCCGCGGGCAGAGAGGAGCGCCTGGTGAACAGCGCCGAGGGGCTGGCGTCGTCGCTGCGCCTGGCGGGAACGGGCAGCCAGGAGTCCCTCTGGGACCGGCTCCCCGAGCTGGCGATGCCGGTGCTGGTCGTGGCCGGCGGGTTGGACGCCAAGTTCGCCGATGTCGGGCGGCGGGCGGCGGGCGCCATCGGGGGCAACGCCGAGTTGGTGCTCATCCCCGGCACCGGCCATGCCTGCCACCTGGAACAGCCCGACGCATTCTGCGACGTGCTGGCGGAGTTCCTCGCGCGCCTGGACAACTAGAGGGCGATCCCCGCCGCCAGCAGGACACCGAACGCCAGCTGCAGCCGCCCCGTCGCCTGCAGCACCGCGACCAGTCCCCGGCCCGCCTCCCCCGCCAGCACCCGCCGGACCGGCGGCACCGCCAACGGCACCGCCGCCAGCGCGAGAAGGGCCCAGGGCCGGACCACGGCGATGAGCGCCACGGCAGCGAAGGCGGTGGCGATGGTCCCGGAGTACAGGATCCGGGTGGCGGGGGCACCCAGCTTTACCGCCAGGGTGAGCTTGCCCGCCGTGGTGTCGCCGGGGATGTCGCGTAGATTGTTGACGACCAGCAGCGCCACCGCCAAGAGGCCGACGGGGACCGATGCCAGGAGGGCCAGGCCGGTGATCCGGCCGAGCTGGACGTAGGCCGTGCCGGTGGTGGCCACCAGGCCGAAAAACACGAAGACGAAGACCTCGCCCAACCCGGCGTAGCCGTAGGGACGGGGCCCGCCGGTGTACAGCCAGCCCGCGGCCAGGCAGGCCGCCCCGACCGCAATGAGCCACCAGCCGGCGACGCTGGCCAGCACCAGCCCGACGATCGCCGCCAGCCCGAAGGACAGCAGGGCGGCCCGCTTGACCGCCTCGGGCGAGGCCAGACCCGACGCCACCAGCCGTACCGGGCCGACGCGGACGGCGTCGGTGCCCCGCTTGCCGTCGCTGTAGTCGTTGGCGTAGTTGGTTCCGACCTGGATGGCGACCGACACCACCAGGGCCGCAGCCGCCCGCCACCAGATGGCCTCTCCCTGGGCGACCGCAACCGCAGTGCCTACTGCGACCGGGATCACCGATGCCGGGAGTGTGCGGGGGCGGGCGCCGGCGACCCAGCGGTTCATGGTGGGAGGAAAGCTAGCCTTTCGACCATGAAGGCAGCACCATCCGTGGCGCGTTTTCGCCCCGGTTCGGGGCGCCTTTCACCGTGACGCTGCTGGTCGCCGTCGACCTGCCGGGAGGACCAGCCTTCGTCGACGCCCTGCAACGGGCGTGGGACGCGGGCGAGGCGGTGTTGCCGCTCGACCAGCGGCTGGCGGTGCCGGCCCGCCGGCAGGTCCTCGATGCCCTGGCGCCGGGCGCCATCGTGGACGGTTCGGGGCGCCGTTTGCGGGCGGGTGGGCGGCCGGTTGCCGACGGCGATGCCCTGGTGGTCGCGACCAGCGGGACGACCGGGCCGCCCAAAGGGGTCGTCCTGACGCATGCCGCAGTGGCGGCGTCGGCATCTGCGACCAGCGCCCGGCTGGGCGTCGATCCGCAGCGGCATCGCTGGTTGGCCTGCCTGCCGCTCAGCCATGTCGGCGGGCTCTCCGTTGTCACGCGGGCCCTCCTCACCGGCACCGCGCTCGAGGTGCATCCGGGCTTCGATGTCGCGGCTGTGGTCGCGGCCGCCGGGCCTCAAGTCCTGGTCTCGCTGGTGCCGACGGCGTTGCGGCGGGTCGGGGCGGAGCGCTTCGGTACCGTCGTGCTGGGCGGATCGGCGCCCCCTCCGCGCCACGAGCTGGCGCCCAACGTGGTCACGACTTACGGGATGACCGAGACCGGCAGCGGCGTGGTGTACGACGGGGTGCCCCTCGAAGGTGTCGAGGTCGCGATCGGAGAAGGAGGCGAGGTTCGCCTCCGGGGACCGATGTTGCTGCGGGCCTACCGGGACGGGACGGTACCGCTGGATGCCGAGGGGTGGTTCGCCACCGGCGACGCCGGTGCCGTCGGCTCCGACGGCCGGTTGGTCATCCGTGGGCGGCTGTCGGACCTCATCATTTCCGGGGGCGAGAACGTCTGGCCCGCCGCCGTCGAGGCGATCCTGCGCCGCCACCCCGGTGTTGCCGATGTGGTCGTGGCGGGCCGGCCCGACCCTGAATGGGGCGAGCGGGTCGTGGCGTGGGTCGTGCCGGCCGACCCGGCCGCCCCCCTCACGCTGGAGTCGCTCAGGGCGCTGGTGAAGGAGCAACTGGCGCCGTGGGCCGCTCCCCGCCAGCTCGTCCTGCTCGATTCACTGCCCAAGACGTCCCTCGGCAAGGT
>JAUTXN010000358.1 GCA_030838045.1 Acidimicrobiaceae bacterium | reverse complement strand
CGTTGCTGGTGACCGACCACGCGGACAGCGTGCGGGCGACTCGGTTCGTCGGCGTCTGGTCGAGCCGGTAGGTGGCGAAGAGCGGGTTGAACACACCCATGCAGGTGATCAACCCCAGTTCGACGGCGATGACGAGCACCAGCCCGGCCGCGCCGGGGCGGATGAAGGCCAACCCGACAGGCCAGCACGCCCGGAGCGTCCCGGTGGCGAGCATGACCTTGTGCCGCCCGAATCGCGCCGCAAGCCGGCGGGCCAGTCGTGAGCCGATGAGGCCGCCGACGCAGGGTGCGGCGAACGCCAGCCCGTACTGCCATGGCGCGAACCCGAGGCGCCCGAGCATGAGGACGGCGAGCAACGGCGACGTCGCCAAGATCAGGCCGTTTACCAGGATCGTGTTGAAGAACAGCGGGCGCAGCGCCGGGTGGGCCAGGATGTAGCGCCACCCTTCGAACAGGTCGCCGGCTCGGAGTCGCGGCGCATCGGTTCGCACAGGGGGCGGCTCCCTCCCGCCGATCGAGTGAATTCCGACTGCCGAAAGCAGGTAGCTGACCGCATCGGCCACCACGGTCGTCACGGGACCGAACAACCCGATCGCCACCCCGCCGAGCGGCGGTCCGAGCGCAGTGGCCGTCCAGGTCGTCGACTCGAACCGCCCGTTCGCGACGAGAAGATCCTCTGGCTTGACGACCGCTTTCAGGCACGCGCCGCTGGCCGAGTTGAAAGCGATATTGGCTGCGGCGACGATGACCGACACGACCAGGAGCTGGACAAAACGAAGCCGGTGCAACGCAAACGCCGCAGGAACGCTCATCAACGCCGCGAACCGGGTCAGGTCCATCGCAATCATCACCGGCCGTTTGGGGCGGAACTCCACCCATGGGCCGAGCGGGAGCGCGAGCAGCGACCCCGCCGCCAGCCCGACAGCCGCCAGCAGCGACACCTCGGTCGGCCCGGAGTGGAGCACCAGGATCGCGATCAAGGGGAACGCACCGAACGCGAACCACGTGCCGGAAGCGCTTACCGCATACGCCGCCCAGAGCCACCCGAACTGCCGCCCCAGCGACTGCCTAGCCACCATGACCAGCCCACCCTTTGCCGTCTCGCCCGGACAACCCCCGCCGCATCACTCATCTCGGTAGAATCGCACCAATGTAGTTAACGGCCGTCCCGAGGCGTCGCCGGCTACGCCGAGGCCCGATCATGAATGCGAGGTTGGCGTGGCTGAGCTAGCAGTTGAAGATGGCGAGTTGGTCTTGCATCTCTCGGGTCTCGAGAAGGCCGAAGGCGTGCACGGGGACCTGCATGTCCCGCTCTCGGCTGTTCGGAGCATCGAGGTGCTCGATGATGTCCTCGAGATGACGCACGTCAACACTGGGTTCAAGGTTGGGATGAGAGTCCCCGGCAGGGCCACCGTTGCGGCCGTGCGTCGCGCGGGCCACAAGATGTTCATCGCAGTCCACCACGACACGCCTCGAGGTGTGCGCGTCCTGCTCGAAGGCGACTCGTACGACGAGTGGATCGTAGGTGCCACCGACCCCGAGACGGTTGTTGCCAGCCTCAACCTACGAAGCTGAGTCTCGGCTTCGACTCGGCCTTCCTGCTGAGCGACAACAAGACTGGTAACGACACGGCGAGGCTGTCAGGGCCGCGAGGCTTCACTCAGGCGACGGCCGCCCTTTTCCCCATGCCATTCCGGTGCGACGCATGCCGGAGCGTCGCCGAGGCGGCCAGCGCGGCGGTTTCCGCCTTGCCGTAATCACCCTCCACGTCAACGACGAGGTCGGTGGTGCCCGTGTTGTTGTAGAAGGTGACCGCTTGGGCTGGCCCCGCCGCCACGACGACCAGGTTGGCGACTGTTTGCCCGGGCGCCCAGTTGAGATCCGATATCAGCGGGGGTGCCGTGTAGACGTCGGGCGTGGGATCGGGAAAGACGGTGAGATAGCTGCTGTCGGAGGTATTGGTCACCGTGACGTTGAATACTGTGGCGGTAACGCCGGCGGGGATGTTGAACGTCAACTCGTCGCCCGGGCCGAGGGGGCCCACGGTGCCGCTGGCCGGGTCGTTGCACCCGTTGAGGGCCACACCCGGCCCGACGGGACGGGTGTCACAGTCTCGAAATGGCACGAAGGGGCGGTAGCCGCTGCCCCCGGCCGCGGGGCTGTAATAGCCGTTGACATCGATAACCACATCGGTCAGGCCGGCCGAGTTGAAAACGTCGATTTTTCCGCCCGCACCCAACGGCACGATGACCCGATTGGCGACGGTCTGCCTGGGCGCCCAGTTCAGATTGGACGCCACCGGGGCCGCGGCCCCATCAGGCCAAATGTCGAGGAATCCGGCCGCGGTGGTGTTGGTGACGGTTACATTCAACACGGCGGCGGTGGCCCCGAGGGGCACTCCGCCCTTGCCTGCCACGCCAACGACGATGTGACCGACCCCGAGGGTGGCTGCTCCGCCACCTGGGAATTCACACTGGTTGACGGCGACGGAGCCCGCGTTGGCGGCCCGACTATCGCAGATTCGGGCCGGGGCCAGCGGGTTGAACAAGCTGGGCGCGGTGGCGTCGACGTAGCCTTCGAGATCGATCACGACGTCCGCGGTGCCGGTGTTGTTGAACACATCCACGGTCGGGACGTTCCCGAGTGCAACCTCGACCAGGTTGGGAACAGTTTGTCCCGGATTCCAGTTCACATTGGAGGCCGTCGGCTGCGTTTCGCCGGTCGGCCAGACGGTCAGATAACTGGCCGCGGTGGTGTTCGTGACGGTCACGTTCAGCACCACCGCGAAGGCCGTTAGCGGCACCCCGTTGAATCCCGCTACCGGCACGCTGATGGAACCGTGGCCAAGCGTCCGGCCCGCGCCCCCTGGGCCCTGACACCGGTTCGCCGCCACAAATTGGCTCGCGGGCCTCGTGTCACAGATCCGCACTGGCGTTACCGGCTGGTAACCCTGGAGAAGTGCCACGGTGACGACAATGCCCTGGAATGGGATTGTCGTGGTGCCCACCGCCTCGCAGAAACTGGTGTTGGGGCAAGCCATGCCGAACAGGGCATAGGTTCCGGAGACCACTTGGGCCGCGTTGGCGCTGACCGGCGTGATGTTGACCACCACACCCCGGCTGGGACCCTGGTCGCCCACGGCCCGGCAGAGGGTGGGAGTGGCGCACGCCACACCGAAGAGGTCCTGCACGTCGGGGACCGGCTGGACAGCGCCCGGGGTGCCGTTCGTGATGGGCACGACCACCCCCAGACCGTTCTTGCCCACCGCCAAACAGGTGCTGCTCGTGGGGCAGGCCACGCCGAAGAGACTGACGCCTGAGACGACCTGAGGGGCAGCCGCGGTGCCGCCGGTGATGGTCACCACCGCCGCTGCACCCGAGGGAGTCGCGGCCAACGCCTCACAGGTCGTGGTGGAGGAGCAGGCGATGGCGTTCAGTGCCACGGTTCCTGCAACCGCCACCGCGGCGCCGACGGCCCCACTGTTGACGGGCACGAGGACCCCTTGGTTGGACGCGTTGGATCCGACTGCTTCGCAGGTGGTCGTGGTGGGACAGGCCACACCAGAAAGGACGGCGGTCCCCGTTACCACCTGGGCGGTCGCGGGGACCCCACTGGTAATGGTCACCACCGCTCCATTCGTGGGATTCCCCGTGCTCTTGCCGGTCGCCACGCAGGTCGTGGTGCTTGCGCAGGCCACCGCGAGGAGGTCGACGGTGGTCGGGACGACGATGGCGGTACCAGCGGTCCCGCCCGTGGTGGGCACGACCACGCCCTGATTGGCGGCGTTGCGGCCGACTGCGATGCACGCGCTCGTGCTGAAGCAGGCCACGGCGGCCAGGTCGTAGGTCCCGGTGACCGGGGACGCATTCTTGATCGCGGGGGCGGTCGCGCTGGCCGGGGCCGCGGCTGCGCTGGCCGGGGCCAAAGCGCCTACGGGCGCCAGCCCGGCCCAACTTAGAGCCAGGACGGCGAGGCCCCCAAGCATGGCAAGCCGGGCCGGGTGACATGCCTTCCCCTTACGGAGCGCCTTCCCGATTCGAGTTCGGAAGGAATTCCTGGGCAGCCTTTGGATGTTGCCTGTAGCCGTCATGTGTGGTCTCCCCGCGCTATCGGAAAACGGTCGTCACCGGGCTCAAGCGGAATCTCCTCCGATTGAACATCACATGACGCAGATGAGGTCATAAGTGACGAATAATTGTCCCTTGGTATATAAAAGGCACGCTGGTCGGGATCAGCCCTCAGTCAGGCGATTGGGGGTTGAACGCTGGGTGACGCGCGGCGGTATCCAGGTGACGAACCGCGACGTCCGCCGCGACACCGGGCGTCACCTCGAACGGCTATTGCGTATTCACCACTGACGGGATCGGACTCCTGTACGCCCCGGCGCTTTAGACTTTTGGTGACCCGCCATCATTGACCAGCTGCGGGGACCGTTCTCGAACGGCCCGCCTCAGTTCGCTATGGGGCCCGAAGCGTCGAATGGTGCGGCTGCCGGGTGGTTTCGTCGATCATCGGATCATGTCGGCGAGCGGGCGGCGGTTGGAACGAGGGACCTCCGCCGACGGATGGCCGATGCGGTACACCGCTACCGGGACACCGACGCCGGCGAGGGCTGCCACCAGCGGCGCGGTCTCGGGCCGGTCGACGGCAACCGATATTGGGTGGCAGGCCCAGTTGGCCGCGCCCACAGTCGACCACGACCGCATCAACCGCCGGCCGGCGTCGAAGAGGTCCGGCGGCGAGAGGCTGGGCGCGCCGAGCACGCACACTGCGACGCTGTTCGAGAGCAGCCGTATATCGCGCGACGAGTAGACCATAGCGAGCGCCGACGGGAGCCGCCCAAGGCGAAACGCCGCCCGTAGGGCGAGCCAGTCCACTCGAGTCAGCGACAGGCCTTCTGGGGTCATGCCGTCGGGGGCGCTGCGGTCGGCCCGGGTCCAGCGACGCAGATCGCTCACGAACCGGCGGTCCTTCCAGGACAGGACTGAGGCCTTGGCGACGAGGCGAGCCATGGCGTGCGGCGTCACCATCTCGTTGCCGAGTGCTCGAAGCTTCTCTTCCAACTCGGCCGGCACCGGTGTCTTGTCATAGGGGCGCCGGTTGGTGTGCCGGCGCGCCGCTGCAGGGGCCAGGGGATCGGGCGCTTCGTCGGATCGGGCGGGGCGGATGGTGATGTCGCCGACCCAGAAGTCAGAACCGTTCCTCTCGAACCGGGTGTCGATTTCGCTACGGTGCCCATGGCGATGCGCCGAGAGGGACAGGGTCTCGTAGAACGCGCCCAGGGCCAGGTACGCGTCGCGATCGTCGGGATCGAAGGGCAAGTAGTCCAGGTGGTCATAGTGGAGTTCGACCACGGTCGGCCCGGTCGGCA
>JAUTXN010000348.1 GCA_030838045.1 Acidimicrobiaceae bacterium | reverse complement strand
GACCCTGCGGGCTGCGGCCGCCTCCGCTTCTATCTCGCTCCATCGGTCGGCCGGAAGCCCGATGCCCGCCGTGTGGTCGGCCATGGCCTGTCGCAGTTGATCTTCGACGGTCATCGTGCCTCCAACTTTGCGGCCAAAGCGGCCACGCCGCGATGCGAATGGGTCTTCACCGATCCGGCCGAGATGCCGAGCGTCGCCGCGATCTCGGCCTCCGACAGGTCGAGGTAGTAGCGCAGGACCAGGCATTCTCGCTGGCGATCGGGCAGCGTCCGCAGGGCCGCGATCATCCGCTGGCGCTCGTCACCCGCTTCCAGCGCCGCCTCCGGCGACGGCCCGACGGTCGCCGCCGCGGGCCGGAAGCGTTCGACGACCTTCCGGTGGCGGAGTCGGGATCGAGCACCGTTCAGCACCGCGCTGCGCAGGTACGGGAGGGCTTTGGCGGGGTCACGCAGCCGGGCCCACGCCAGGTGCGCCTGCACGAACGCATCCTGCACGACCTCTTCGGCATCGACGGGGTCGTGCAGCAGCAGCGATGCCAGACGGACCAGTGACAACCGGTGTTGCTCATAGAGCCGGCGGAGATCGCCGCGGTCCCAACTGGATGACAGCGGCGTCACCGCAGAGGGCCGCTCCATCGGCGTCGGCTCGGCTGGTGTCGACACGGTAGCCATCATCACTCCCACAGACGCCTGAGCGGTGGACTCGGTTGACCGCTACCGCGCAGATCTGGCCGAGGCTCGGCGCACCAGTTCCGTCGCCAGTTTGGGCGTCCCGGCCAGGTGGAGGTGGAGGTAGGAGGCCAGCAGGGTCGGTGACGCCCATCCGCCGCGGGCCGCGGAACTCCCGTTCAACCCCTGGAACGACAGTGCATCTCCGGGCGGATCCAGCGACGAGTAGTGGAACTCGTGACCCCGGACCACGGTGCCCGCGGGCCCGAAGGGAGTGGCGGTCCGAAACGTGGCTGTGCGGTAGCCGAGCGTCAGTTGGTCGCTCATCTGCCCCCGGGCGTCGATGGCGCCGCAGAGCCGGTGCCCGTCCAGCTGCGCCGCGAGCCACAACAGGCCTCCGCACTCCGCCCAGGTGACCAACCCGTTCGCCACTTGGCGGCGGGTGTCGGCCAGGAGGGGACGGTTGTCGGCGAGGGTGGGCGCGAAGACCTCGGGGAAACCGCCCCCCGCGATGAGGCCATCGATGTGGGGGGGGAGGGCGGCATCTCGGAGGGGATCGAAGGCGATGAGCTCGGCGCCCGCACTGGCCACGAGCTCCAGGTTGTCGGCATAGCCGAACGAAAAGGCGGGACCGGCCGCCACGCCGAGGCGGCACCGCCCGCCCGGTGGGGCCGTCGGGGTGTCGGGCGCCTCGATACTCGGCGCGGCCGCGGCCAACCGCTGCACCAGGGCGAGGTCCATCTGCGCCCCGATGGCGATGGCGAGGCGATCGAGCGAGGCTTCCACCTGGCGCGGTCGCTCGATGACGGGGATCAGTCCGAGGTGGCGGTCTCGCCAGCCGAACCCGTCGTCGCGGCGCAGGGCGCCGACCACCGGGATCCCGAGAGGCGCCAGGGCGGCTCGGAGCAGCGCCTCGTGCCGGTCGCTTCCCACCCGGTTGAGCACCACGCCGGCGATGGCCACCTGAGGGTCGAAGGTGCTGAAGCCGTGGACGACCGCGGCCACCGATGCGCTCATGGCCGAGGCGTCGACGACCAGGAGCACGGGCGCCTGGAGCAGCGTCGCGACGTGGGCGGTGCTGGCCATCGGGGTGGATCCGGCGCCGTCGAAGAGGCCCATGACTCCCTCGATGATCAACAGCCGCGCGCCCGCCGCGGCCCGGGCCGCCAGGGCGGGTATCACCGCCTCGCCGCACATCCACGGGTCGAGATTGCGGCCCGGCCGACCTGTCGCCAGTGCGTGGTATCCGGGGTCGATGAAGTCGGGACCGACCTTGGCCGCGGCGACCCGGATGCCCCGCGCTCGGAGCGCGGCCATCAGTCCGGTCGCGACCGTGGTCTTGCCGACGCCCGACGAGGTGCCGGCCACGACGAGTCGCGGCCCCAGGTGGCTCAGTACTCGATCCCCTTCTTGGCGCCGATGCCCTGCTCGTAGGCGTGCTTGATCTTGCGCATCTCGGTGACCGTGTCGGCCACCTCGATCAGTTCCGGCGCGGCATCGCGGCCGGTGATCACCACGTTGGTCTTGGGGGCCCGGTCACGCACCCCGGCCACCACGTCGTTGACATCCACCCAGCCGTACTTCACGGCGTAGGTCAGCTCGTCCAAGATGAGCAGGTCGTACTGCCCTGAGGCCAGCTTCTGGCGGGCTACCTCCCAGGCGTGGCGTCCCTTGGCCGCCGTCTCGTCGAGGTCGGTGGACTCCCAGGTGAACCCGTCGCCGAGAGTGTGCCACTCGATACCGAGGTGGTCGGCCAGTTTGCGCTCGCCGGTCTTCCATTTGCCGCTCTTCACGAACTGCACCACGCCGACGGTCCAGCCACGGGCCCAGCCCCGTCCCATGACCCCGAACGCCGCGGACGACTTGCCCTTGCCGTGCCCGGTGTTGACCAGCACGATCGAGTCGGCGCGGGTCACGGAGCGAGACGTTACCGGCTGTCCGCGACCGGTCGGGTGGTCGTGCTCCTCAGCGGTGACGGGTGCCGGGGCAGGGACGGACCCGGCGCTGAGCCTCGGTCGGCGGGTGGGGCTGGCCCGTCGTGGTGGGTCGGGGCCCCCACCGCGACTGGCGGCAGTCCATCGTCCGGCTTCTTCCTGGGACCCGCGTTCGGCGCTGACCCAACCGCTGGGTCGAGGTGAGGACCCAACCGGTGACGACCAGGCCCGCTCCGAGCACCAGACCCGCGAGGTAGGCACTGGCGAACGCCGCCAGCACCACCGACGCCGCCACCAGTGCCACGAGGGCCAGCCCGGTGAGGCCGCCAACGGTGGCCGCGGCCGCCAACGAGGCCGTTGACCGAGGGCGCCGCCCGATTCTCGTGACCCGGGTGAGCGTGGAGCGAAGCCGTCTTCGCGGCATCTTCACCTCCCTGTCCGTATGCATACCCTCTTTCTTCGGCAGCGTCGGGACCTGAGTGCAGTTAAGACATGGTTGCACGCCGAAGTCCCTACCGAGGACGACACCGTCCGGACGGATCTGGCCCGGGGCTGGCCCGCGCCCGCCGGAGGGATAACGTGGACCCAGCAGCGCAGGGAACCCGGTGTGAGTCCGGGGCTGTCCCGCAACTGTCACCGGGGAGCGAACCTCCAACAGCCACGGCCCGTTCGGGTGGGAAGGCGGAGACGAGTGGATCCGGGAGCCAGGAGACCTGCCTGCCCGGGACCCCTCGGAGGTACGCGCGGACGTTATGAGTACTTCGATGATTGCGAGCCAGCTTCGTCCGCGCCGTGAGGGCGGCCAGGAGCTCATGACCCTGGTGTGGCGGTTCCCTGCGCCCTTGCGGGCCATCGCCTCGGCCCCCCACGGGGGCGGCCTGGGGATCCGCCGCTGGTGGGTCAACGCCCAGGTTCCGATGTCGCACGGCCGGCGGGACCCGGACAACCATCTCCGCAACCTGGCTGTTTCGCTGGGATTGCCGGGCCGAGGCGTCGGGATGCTGACCGCCGCCGACGTCCGCCACCACGTCCAAGCCAGCGACGGCGGCGTCGAGGTGTGCGCCACGATCGGCCTCGGCCATCCCACCTTGGCGGCCGCGCCGGACGAGGCGGGACCGATAAGCCTGGTGGGCACGATCAACCTGATCGCCGTTCTCCCCGAACGCCTGGAAGACGCGGCCTTGGTGAACGCCGTGGCGACGGTGAGCGAAGCCAAGGCCCAGGCGATGTGGGACCTGGGCCATCGGGCGACGGGGACTGCGACCGACGCGGTGTGCATCCTGTGCCCCGACCAGGGCCGGGGGCACGTCTTCGGGGGGCCGCGCTCGCTCTGGGGCGCCCGCTTGGCGCGCGCCGTCCACCGCGCCGTGGTGGCGGGCGGCACGCCTTGATCACACTGGTGCTGGGGGGCACCCGCAGCGGGAAGTCGGAAGTGGCCGAACGACTGGTGGCGGGACTTCCCGGGCCGATCACATATGTCGCCACCGCCACCGCAGACCCAGCCGATCCTGACATGGCGGCCCGGATCGACGCCCACCGGGCCCGGCGCCCCCCGGTGTGGCGCACCGTCGAGGCCGGCGGCGATCTGTGCGCCGCGCTGGCCGGGTTGACCGCCACGGTGCTCGTCGACTCCCTGGGCACCTGGGTGGCGGCTTGCCCCGACTTCGACGCGGACGTCGCGGCGCTCCGCGCCGCCCTCGCCGGGCGGGTGGGCGACACGGTGCTGGTGTCCGAAGAGGTCGGTCTCGGGGTGCACCCCTCCAGCGCCGCGGGCCGCCGCTTTCGCGATGCGATGGGCGAGGTGAACCAGGCGGTGGCCGCCATGGCCGACGAGGTGCTGCTGGTGGTCGCCGGCCGGATCCTCCGGTTGGAACCCCTGAGCGCTCGCCCGTGAACCCCGGGCCGGCCCTGGACCCGGGTCCGTCGAGGAGTGGGTTCCGGGGCGCCGTTGCGTTCCTGACGCCGTTCGGTGGGCCGTCGGGCCCGGGTCCGGGTGCGGTGACCTGGTTCCCCGTGGTCGGCGCGGCGATGGGACTGTTGCTGGGCGGCGTGTGGTGGGTCGCCGTCAAGGCGTGGCCGGCACCGGTTGCCGCGGCGCTGGTGGTGATGGCCGATCTCGGGCTCACCGGGATGCTGCACTTCGACGGGTTGGTCGACAGCGCCGACGGCCTGCTGGCCCACCTTCCCCGGGAGCGACGACTGACCGTGATGTCGTCGCCGGAGGTCGGGGCGTTCGGGATGGCCGTCGGCGTTGCCGTGCTGCTCGCCCGCGGCGCCGCGCTCGCCACGATCCGACCGGCACCGTTGCTGGTGGCCGGCCTCTGGTGCGCCTCCCGGACGTTGATGGCGGCCGTCATGCGAGTCATTCCCTACGCCAAGGACCGCGGTGGGCTGGCCAGTGCGTTCCTCGGGCGGTCGGGCGGCGTCGCCGTCGTGTTGGGCGGCGTGGCGGCAGTGGTCCTGGCGGGGGGATGGCGTCGCGTCGCCGGTCCGGCGGCCATCCTGGCGGCCGCAGCCGGAGGCGCCGGCGTGGTGCTGCTGGCGCGCCGCAAGCTCGGTGGCTTCACCGGCGACGTGCTCGGCGCGGCCGGCGTCGTCGCCGAGACAGTCGGCCTGATCGTGGCGTCGGCCAAGTGGTGAAGCCGTGAGCACTGCCCTGCCTGCGGCGTTGGGCATCATCGCCGACCAGGTACTGGGTGAGCCACCGGTTTCGCCCCACCCCGTGGCGCTGTTCGGGCGGGCGATGCGCGCCGTCGAGCAGCGTTGCTATCGGGACCGGAGATCAGCGGGAATCCTCCACGCCGCCATCGGTGTGGGCGCCGGGCTGGCCACCGGGTCGGCCCTGCGCTCCACCGCCTTGGCCACTTACATGGCAGTCGCCGGGCGGTCGCTCGGCGACGCCGCGACGCAGGTCGCGGACGCGCTGGAGGCAGGCCACCTCGACCTCGCCCGGGCGCTGTTGCCCGCGCTGGTGGGCCGCGACCCCACCGGTCTCGACGACAAGGAGATCACCCGGGCGGTGGTGGAATCGGTAGCCGAGAACACCGTCGACGCAGTGGTGGCGCCGGCGCTGTGGGCCGCGCTTGGTGGCGCCCCGGGCGCCCTCGGCTATCGGGCCGTCAACACCCTCGATGCCATGGTCGGCCACCGCTCGCCTCGCTACCGACGCTACGGGTGGGCCAGCGCCCGGCTCGACGACGGGGCCGGGTGGGTGCCTGCCCGGGTGACCGCGGTCCTGGTCGCCCTGGCTCGGCCCTCAGCCGCGACCGAGGTGTGGCGCACCGTCCGCCGCGACGCCGGGGCCCATCCCTCACCCAACGGCGGCGTCGCCGAGTCGGCGTTCGCCGCCGCCCTCGGCCTGCGCCTCGGCGGGATCAACCGCTACGGCACGCCACCGCGGGTGGAGCTGCGACCGACCCTCGGAACCGGTCGCCCGCCCGAGCGGGCCGACATCGCCCGCGCCGTGGCGCTCTCCCGCGACGTCGCACTGGTGCTGGCCGCGGCCCTGACCGCGGCCGGCGTGCTGGCTCGGCGGCCCCCGAGCCGGCCGAGGCCGCGGCCGTGATCCCGGCGGGACAACATGGAGGAGACGGCGCCCGCCTTGCCGCAGCCCTCGGCATCGGCGCCGACCAGGTGCTGGACCTCTCCGCCAGCCTCAACCCGGTGGCTCCCGACCCGACCCCCGTCCTGGCGGCACATCTCGGGGCCATCGGCCGGTATCCCGCTCCTGAAGCCGCCACCGCGGCCCTCTCCCAGGCCATCGGCGTTTCCGATGGACGGCTCCTCCTGACCAACGGCGGCGCCGAGGCCATCGCCTTGGTGGCGGCCGAGCTCGGACCCGGCTGGGTCGAAGAGCCGGACTTCTCGCTGTACCGCCGCCATCTCCCGAGCCTCGACCCACAGGGGCCCGTCTGGCAATCCAACCCGCACAACCCGAGCGGCCTCCTGGCGGCCGCCACCGCCGCCGCAGGCGTGTGGGACGAGGCGTTCTGGCCGCTGGCCACGGGGACCTGGACCCGGGGCGACACGGCGACCGGAGCCGTCGTGCTCGGATCGCTGACCAAGCTGCTGGCATGTCCGGGACTGCGCATCGGCTACGTCCTGGCCCCGCCGGACCTGGTCGACCGCCTGGCCCGGCGCCAACCACGCTGGTCGGTCAACGGCCTGGCGTGCTCGGCCCTCCCCGATCTCCTCGCGACCGTGGACCTGGCCACATGGTCCAAGGAAACGGCCCGCCTCCGCGAGCAGCTGGTCACCGTGCTGCACCACCACGGCCTGGCCGCGGCGCCATCGGACGCCAACTGGGTTCTGGTCGTCGCCCCCGACCTGCGCGACGAACTCGCCCGCCAGGCCATCTTGGTGCGGGACTGCGCCAGCTTCGGCCTCCCGGGCACCGTTCGCATCGCGGTGCCGACCGAGGACGGCCTCGACCGTTTGGGGGAGGCGCTGACACGATGCCGGGGCTGATGGTCTGCGGGACCAGCAGCGACGCGGGCAAGTCGACGGTGGTGACCGGACTGTGCCGGGTGCTGGCCCGGCGAGGCATCAAGGTGGCACCGTTCAAGGCCCAGAACATGGCCCTCAACTCGTTCGTGACCCCTTCGGGCCACGAAATCGGCCGGGCCCAAGGGGTGCAGGCACTGGCCGCCCGGGTGACGCCCGAGGTGGCCATGAACCCCATCCTCCTGAAGCCCACCGGCGAGCGCACCAGCCAGGTGGTCGTCATGGGCAAGCCGTGGGCCCACCTCGACGCCGCGGCCTACCACGAGGCCAAGCCCCGCCTCCTCGGCCTGGTCGTCGATGCCCTCGACGATCTCCGGCAGCGCTTCGACGTGATCATCTGCGAGGGGGCGGGCAGCCCGGCCGAGATCAACCTCCTCGACCACGACATCGTCAACCTCCGGGTGGCCCAGGAGGCGGGGTTTGCGGCCGTGGTGGTGGGCGACATCGACCGAGGCGGGGTGTTCGCCGCCCTGTACGGCACCGTCGCCCTGTTGCCCGAGCACTACCGGCGCCTGGTTCGGGGTTTCATCATCAACAAACTCCGGGGCGACCCGGCGCTGCTCGGCGACGGCCCGGCCGAGCTGCACCGGCGCACCGGCGTGCCCACCCTCGGCGTCCTCCCCTATTTGCACGATGTGGCCCTCGACGCCGAGGACTCACTTGCCCTGGCGGGGCGCCGCCCCCGCCCCCTGCGCCCGGCCGGGGCCGAACAGCCGAGTCTGGACGTGGCAGCCGTCCGCTTCCCCCGCATCGCCAACTTCACCGATCTCGACGCCCTGGCGATCGAGCCCGGCGTGTCCGTGCGCCTGGTCGAGAGCCCCTCGGGCCTGGGCGATCCCGACCTGGTCATCCTGCCGGGCACCAAGGCAACCGTGGCCGACCTCGAGTGGCTCCGGGGCCGAGGGTTTCCCGCCGCCCTGACCACTGCGCTCGACCGGCACAGCACCCTGGTCGGGATCTGCGGTGGGTACCAGATGCTGGGCCGCACCATCACCGACCCGGTCGAGTCGGGCCGCCCCGACCCCGTCGAAGGCCTGGCCTGGCTCCCCGCCGCCACCGTGTTCGAACCCACCAAGGTCACCCGTCAGCGCCGGGGCCGAGTGGACCAACATCGGGCCACCGGCTACCAGATCCACCACGGCCGCACCACTGCCGCGGACCCGTGGATCACCCTCGACGACGCCTACGGCCGCGCCCCGGACGGGTCCACCGCACGCCACGGTGCCATCAAGGGCACGACGCTGCACGGCCTGTTCGAGGAGGACGGGTTCCGCACCGCCTTCCTCGAGGAGGTGGCGGCCCGCCGGGGGAAGCAGTGGCGCGGGTCCGGGGTCTCCTTCGCCGCCGCCCGGGAATCCCAGATCGACCGGCTGGCCGACCTGCTGGAAGCGCACGTCGACCTCGACGCCGTGGAGGCGCTGCTCACGTGATCCTCGTCCTGACCAACGCCGACACCGAGATCCTGGCGCTGCGCTCGGTCCTCGAAGCGCTCCCGGATGGGTTTCCCCCCGTGAGGGCCGCCAACCCCGACCGGCAGGATGTTCCCGACGTCACCGGCGTCCAGGTCGTCCTGGTCCGCCTCCTCGGCGGCCGCCGGGCATGGCAGGAGCCGTTCGACGAACTGCGCCGCCGCTGCCTGGACCGGGACATCCCGTTGCTGGCCTTCGGTGGGGAGGCGGCGCCCGACGCCGAGCTGACCGCCCTGTCGACTGTCCCGAGCGCCACCGTCGCCCAGGCGTTCGAGTACCTGGTCCACGGCGGCCTGGCCAACATCGAGCACCTGCTGCGCTTCGTGGCCGACACGGTCCTGTTCCACGGCTTCGGGTTCGACTCGCCGGCCGAGGTCCCCGCCACGGGCATCTACCGGGCCACCGCGGCCGCCACCACCGGCACCGACGCCGCCGCCACGCCCCTGGTCGCCGTCGTCTTCTACCGGGCCCACCTGATCGCCGGGAACACCAACTTCGTCGACGACCTGTGCGACGCCATCGAGGCTCGTGGCGCCCGGGCCTCGGCCGTGTGGTGTTACTCCCTCCGCCCGGCCGAGGGCGGCCACATCCCCGCCATCGACCTCCTCGCCGAACAGCAGCCCGACGCCGTGATCACGACGGTCCTGGCGGCGGGTTCGGCCGGTCTCGACGGTGCCGACTGGGACGCCGCTTCCCTGGCCGCCCTGGGTGTGCCCATTGTCCAAGCCACCGCGGCCACTTGCCCCCGCGCCGACTGGGAGGCCAGCTCGGGAGGCCTTTTCCCCATCGATGTGGCAATGAGCGTGGCCATACCGGAGTTCGACGGGCGCATCATCAGCGTGCCGTTCTCGTTCAAGGAAGTGGTCGACGACGGCGACACCCTGGGCACGCCCGTCAGCGCCTACCGGGCCGTCCCCGACCGGACGCGCCGGGTGGCCGGCATCGCGCTGCGCCTGGCGGGGCTGGGCCGGATCCCGGTCGCCGAGCGCCGGGTGGCCATCGTGCTGTCCGCCTACCCGACCAAGCGCAGCCGCATCGGAAATGCCGTGGCCCTCGACACCCCGGCCTCGGTCATCGCCCTCCTGCGGCGGCTGCGCGACGCCGGCTACCGGGTGGACCGCATCCCCGACGACGGCGACGCCCTGATGGCCGAGCTCATCGACACATTCTCCTACGAGCGTGAGACGCTTACCGCCGCCCAGCTCGGCCGGGCCGCGGGGCGCTGGAGGGGCGACGCCTACCGGAGCTGGTTCGCCACCCTGCCCGCCGATGTCCAAGAAGAGGTGGGGAAAAGGTGGGGCGAGGCGCCGGGCACGGTCTATCTCGACCGGTCGAGCGGCGAGCTGGTGTTCGCCGGCCTGGACCTGGGCCACGTCTTCATCGCCGTGCAGCCGCCCCGCGGGTTCGGGGAGGATCCGATCGCGGTCTACCACTCGCCGGACCTGCCGCCGACCCACCATTACCTGGGGTTCTACCGCTGGCTGGATTCGGGCTGGGGGGCTGACGCCATCGTGCACGCGGGCAAGCACGGCACCTTGGAGTGGCTGCCGGGCAAGGGGGTGGGCCTGTCGTCCTCGTGCTTCCCCGATCTTGCTCTGGGCGACGTCCCGCTGGTGTACCCGTTCGTGGTGAACGACCCGGGCGAGGGCACCCAGGCCAAACGGCGGGCCCACGCCGTCATCATCGACCACCTGTTGCCGCCCATGACCCGGGCCGAGACGTACGACGACCTGGCTCGCCTGGAGGGCCTGCTCGACGCCTACGCCCAGGTGGCGTCGCTCGACCCGTCCAAGCTGCCCGCGATCCGCCTACAGGTCTGGGAGTTGTTGGTGTCGGCGTCGCTGCACCAGGACCTCGGCGTCGCCGCGGCACCCGAGGGGGCGGCGTTCGACGAGCTGATCCTGCACGTCGATGGCTACCTGTGTGAGCTCAAGGACGCCCAGATCCGGGGCGGGCTCCACGTGCTGGGCCAGCCGCCGGTGGATTCCGCCGAGTTGGACCTGGTGCTGGCCATGACCCGCCTGCCCCAGGCGGCTTCGATGTCGGGTCCCGTTCCGTCCTTGCGGGTAACAGTGGCCTCCCGGTTGGGGGTCGACCTGGAGGGGGCGGCCCTTTCCTCGCGAGGACCCCACACTGAGTGTGGGTTCGTCACAGGAAAACGGGCCGGGGTGGATGCGGTGGAGGCGTCGTGCCGTTCGTTGCTCGCTCGGTGCCAGGCCGCGGGCTGGACCTACGACGGAGACGATGTCACGCTGCGCTGGGTGTGCTCGACGTTGGTGCCCGCGTTGCGCCGGACGCCTGACGAGCTGGTCAACGTCCTCGGCGCCCTCGACGGGCGTTACATCCCCGCGGGGCCGAGCGGCGCCCCGACCCGGGGGATGGCCCATGTGCTGCCCACGGGGCGCAACTTCTACTCGGTCGATCCCAAGGCGCTGCCCTCGCCGCTCGCCTGGGATGTCGGCTGCGGCCTGGCTTCGGCCCTGGTGGAACGCCACCTGGCCGACGAGGGCCGCTGTCCCGCCTCGGTCGGGCTGGTCGTCTGGGGGACCGCGGCGATGCGCACCGGGGGCGACGACATCGCCATGGCGCTGGCGCTGTTGGGGGTCCGTCCTCTGTGGGGCGCCGAGAACGGCCGGGTCACGGGCGTCGCGCTCATTCCCGACGATGAGCTGGGCCGGCCCCGTGTGGATGTGGTGCTGCGCATCTCCGGGTTCTTCCGAGACGCCTTTCCGCACCTGATCGCCCTGTTCGACGACGCCGTGCGCCTGGCCGGGTTCTCGGTCGACGGGGACCCGCGGATCTTCGGCGCCAAGCCGGGCGCCTATGGGTCAGGGATCCTGGGGTTGTTGGAGAGCCGGGACTGGCGATCCGACGATGACCTGGCCGCGGTGTACCAGGCGTGGGGGGGCTACTCCTACGGCCGTTCGGGCATGGGGGTCCCGGCGGCCGAGGCCATGGCCCGGCGCTTCGCGGCCATCGAGGTGGCGGTCAAGAACCAGGACAACCGCGAACACGACATCTTCGACTCCGACGACTACCTGCAGGACCACGGCGGGATGATCGCCACTATCCGGGCGTTGACGGGGCGCCAACCCAAGGCGTTCTTCGGGGATTCGGCCGACCCGGCCCGGCCCCGGGTGCGCTCACTCGCCGAGGAGGCGGCCCGGGTGGTCCGCAGCCGGGTCGTCAACCCCAAGTGGATCGCCGCCATGGCCCGCCACGGGTACAAGGGGGCCTTCGAACTGGCGGCCACCGTCGACTATCTGTACGGCTACGACGCCACGGCGCATGTGGTGGAGGACTGGATGTACGAACAGGTCACGGCGGCGTACGTCGCCGACGCCGAGGTCAGGAAGTTCTTCGAGACGTCAAACCCGTGGGCGTTGCGTTCCATCGCCGAACGGCTGTTGGAGGCGGTGGACCGGGGGTTATGGGCGCGGCCGTCGCCCGAGGCTTTGGCAACATTGCGCGCCGCCCTGCTCGAGGCGGAAGGTTGGGAGGAGTCACGATGAAACCCAAGGTGCGCGGCGACGTCGACGGCGCCAAGGCGGCCCACGCCCGGCTGATGGACACGCTCGAGGGCGTCACCGACGAGGTGGCACGGCGGCCGTCGCTGTTGCCCGGGTGGACGGTCGGGCACGTCCTGGCGCATCTGGCCCGCAATGCCGACAGCCACCTCCGGCGGATCGACGGGGCCTTGCGCGACGAGGTGGTCGACCAGTACCCAGGCGGTCGGGAGGGGCGGGCGTCGGAGATCGAGGCCGACGCATCACGGTCCGCGGCGGAGCTGGTGACCGACGTGCGCTCGTCCGCCGCCGCCGTCGACGCCGCCTGGGAGTCGGTTCCGGAGGAGGCGTGGGGTCGGTACACGCGAGCGGTGTCGGGTGCCCTGTTGCCCTTGGAGGTTCTGCCGTTCAGCCGGTGGCGGGAGGTCGAGATCCACCATGTCGACCTGGGGCTCGGGTTCGGGTACCGGGACTGGTCGGAGGGTTTCGTCGCCGAGGAGCTGCCCCAGGGCGCTGGATACGGTGCCCCGGCGGTTGCCCGATCCGCAGGCGCGGCGCCAGTTGTGCGCCTGGCTTCTGGAGCGGAGCGCATCGCCGGGCCCGCTGGAGCTGGAGTCATGGGAGTAAGGCGGGGGCCGGTGGGCAGCGTGCTGGTTCCTGTTCCTCGCCCCGGGGTTCCTCGGCCCGGGGTTCCTCTGCCTTCCGTGGTTCCATGTCCGAACTGTGGAGGGAACGTGGTGCTGGGACGGCAGGTTCTCTCCCTGGTTCGACCAGGTGGCAGGCCTCGGGTCCGAACCGTGGAGGAAATGTGATGCCGGGTCGACAGGTTGGTTCCGCACAACGGAGCCTGCAGTTCCCGTTCTCGGCTGTCGCCGGGCAGGACGAGGTCAAGCTGGCCCTGATTCTCGCGGCGGTCGACCCGGCCATTGCCGGGGTGTTGCTCCGGGGCGAAAAGGGCAGTGCCAAGACGACCCTGGCCCGGGCACTGGCGTCACTGCTGCCCGGTGACGCACCGTTCGTCGAGCTGCCGGTCGGGGCGACGGAGGACCGGCTGGTCGGCACCCTCGATCTGGCCGCGGCTATAACGGGTGGGCAGCGTCGTTTCCAGGCCGGGCTGCTGACCGCCGCTCATGGCGGGGTGCTCTACGTCGACGAGGTCAACCTGCTGCCTGATCACCTGGTGGACGTGCTGCTCGACGTGGCGGCCAGCGGCGTCAACCGGGTCGAACGGGAGGGCATCTCGCACAGTCATCCCAGCCGTTTCGTGCTGATCGGGTCGATGAACCCCGAGGAGGGGGACCTTCGGCCGCAGCTGCTCGACCGTTTCGGCCTGGCCGTCGATGTGCGGGCGCCGGTCGACCCCTCGGTGCGAGCCGAGGCGGTACGGCGCCGCCTGGCTTTCGACGCCGACCCGATCGATTTCGCAGCGTCGTGGGCTGGCCAGGAGACAGAATTGGCGAATCGCCTGGCCGCCGTCTCACCGGTGGCGCTACCCGTGGAACTGGTCGAGCAGGTGAGCCGGTTGTGTGCCGCAGTCGAAGCGCAGGGCCTGCGGGCCGACCTCACCATCTGCCGGGCGGCGGCCGCCTTGGCCGGGTTCGAGGGCCGTCCGGCGGCGACGACCGAAGACATACGGCGCGTGGCGCCTCTGGCGTTGGCCCACCGGCGGCGGCGGGGCCCGTTCGACTCGCCCGGGATCGACGACGCCGAGTTGCAGCAGGCCCTGAAGGAGGCGGCCGAGACGGGGGGGGCTGGCGCCGAAGGGGCTGGCGCTGAAGGGGCTGGCGCTGAAGGGGGCGGCGATGAGGATGGGGGCGCCGGCGACGGGAGGGCTGGGGCCGGCGATGAAAGGGGCGGCGCCGGAGACGGTGCCGGCCGTGGGGCGGACGCAGACCCGGGAGCGGACGCGGGAAGTACCCCAGGACGAGTCGGGCACGAGCGTGAGCGGGTGGTGGCGCCCGGCGGGCCGACGGCCATCGTGCGCCTCGTGCACCCGTCGGGCGGCGCCTCGGTGACCACTCCGGCACCCGGGCGGCGCACCACGGTCGAAGGGCCCCGGGGTCGCCTCGTCGCGGACCGGATCCCGGACGGGCCGATCCGTTCCCTCGCCGTGGGCGCCACCATCCGAGCCGCCGCAGTGCGGCGCGCCGCCGCGCCCGCCCCGGCGTCGGCGTCGGCGTCGGCGTCGGCCGAGTCCCCAGTCCTCGAGGCCGACCTTCGGGAAGCGGTTCGGGAACAGCGGGCCGGTAACCTCATCGTGCTGGCCGTCGACGCATCCGGGTCGATGGGCGCCGACCGCCGGATGGAGGCCGCCAAAGGGGCGGTGCTGAGCCTGCTGCTCGATGCCTACCAGCGGCGCGACAAGGTGGCGATGATCACCTTTCGGGGCGACTCCGCCCAGGTGGCGCTCAAACCGACGAGCAGCGTGGAAGTGGCTCGAGCCCGGCTCGCAGAGCTGCCCACCGGTGGCCGGACTCCGCTGGCCGCGGGGATACTGGCCGCCTTGGATCTGGCGACGGCGCCCGGCCGATCGGCGGCCCACCAGCCGCTGTTGGTGTTGTTCACCGACGGACGGGCCACCTCGGCGCCACGATCACCGAAAGATCCGGTGTCCGCGGCCCGAGATGCCGCCGACGCCGTGCGCCGGCGGGGGATCGCCGCGGTCGTCGTCGACGCCGAGGACGGACCAACCCGGCTCGGATTGGCCCGGGAACTGGCGACAGTCATGGCCGCTCGGTATCTCACGCTGCCAGAACTGTCCGCGGTCGCTCTCGACAGCGCCGTGCGAGCGAACTGGGCCAACCGCTGACGCGACTGTGGCAGGCCGGACCGGATGGTCGACCTGCCACAGAGGTTCAGAGGTTCAGAGATTCAGACGCAGACGCCCGGCTGTCAGCGGCCGAGGTCGACCGCCGATGGATCAGCCTCGG
Organism: Acidimicrobiaceae bacterium; assembly: GCA_030838045.1. Taxonomy (GTDB): domain Bacteria; phylum Actinomycetota; class Acidimicrobiia; order Acidimicrobiales; family Palsa-688; genus JALYXV01. The sequence goes on along the minus strand of JAUTXN010000348.1, from coordinate 14,587 downwards.
CCAGGACGCCGGGCCGGCGCAGGCCGACCGGGCTTGCCGCTGCCGCCACCCACTGGCTGGCGGCGAGGGCCGAACTGGCCCCGGCCGGGAGCCGGGCTGTGGTTGCCGGCCGGGCGAGCCGGCCGGTTGGAGGGCACATGCGGGCGTACCGACGGCCGGAAGGTCTCCGGAGGAGCCGGGGGACGGGCGGTCCGCACTCGCGGCGTCGACGTGGTTGCAATAGCGCTCATCGCCGGCCGGTCGATCACTCTCGGCATGCCGAGCTTGGACTGCAACTTCTTCATGTCGCCGGCCTGCGAGGCGCTTACGAGAGACACGACGAGACCCGATGCCCCGGCCCGACCGGTCCGACCGGAGCGGTGAACATACGCCTTCTCGTCGTCAGGCGGATCGAAGTTGACGACGCACTCGACGTTGTCAACGTGGATGCCGCGTGCCGCGATGTCGGTTGCGACCAAGGCTTGGAAGTGGCCGGAGATGAACGACGCCAGGGCCCGCTCACGCTGCGCCTGGCTGCGATCACCGTGGATCGCGGCCGCGTCGACGCCCGCCCGGTTGAGCTTGTCGGTCAGTCGATCGGCGCCGCGCTTGGTCCGGCAGAAGACGATGGCCGGCCAATGGGCGCTGACCAGCTGAGCGGTCAGATCGCTGCGGTCGGCTCCGTCGGCCGACCAGAAGACGTGGCGGTTGCTCGGGGCCTCGGCGATGGGCTCGGCCTCGACGGCCACCGGGTTGGTCTGGTAGCGGCGGGTGAGCTCCGCAGCGTCGCCGTCCAGCGTCGCCGAGAAGAGCATCGTCTGGCGCTCACCGCGGATCTGGTCGAGGAGCTTGCGCACCTGGGGCATGAACCCCATGTCGGCCATGCGGTCGGCCTCGTCGATCACGACCATGCCGATCTCACTGAGGTCGACTTCGCCGCGCTCCGCCAGGTCGGTCAACCGACCGGGGCAGGCGACGGCGATGTCCAGCCCCCGCCGAAGGGCCCGCACCTGGGGGCCGAAACCGACGCCGCCGTAGAACGAGGCGACCGACGGTCCCTTCGGTCCGGCGAGCTGGATCAGTTCTTGGGTTACCTGGGCCGCCAGTTCCCTCGTCGGAACGAGGACCAGGCCGCGGGGGCGGCGGGGCCGGCCGTGGCCGACCAGCGCAACCAGGGCGATTCCGAAGACGATGGTCTTGCCCGAGCCGGTGGGCGCTCGGCCGCAGACGTCTCGGCCGTCGAGCGCCAAGGGCAGGGCGACCGCTTGAATGGGGAAGGGCTCGGTGATACCTCGTAGTGCCAGGCCATCCGCGATGGCACGCGGCACCCCGAGATCGGTGAATGTTGATGTCATGAAAGTGACTCCAGCCGGCAGAGCGCCGTCGCTGTAGGGGGCGCGACAGACCCGATGGGCTTCCCCGGGCAGTCAGGCCGCCGCAGGTCGCATCGCTGTCGACCGGGAAGGTTCGGTCGGGAAACGGGAACGTTCCCGGAACACGACCCGCCGGCGCAACCCGGCAGCCTCGGCGACGTACGCCGGAGCAAGCGATCGCCACTGTACCCGCGATTCGGTCGGCGCCGTGCGATCGGCGGCCGAGGCGCCTCCTCAGTCGACCATCAGGCGGCGGCCGTGTCGTCGGCCGCCGCGTCGGCCATCAGTCGGCCATCAGGCCGGTCCACAGTATGGACCGGCGGCCGTCGGAAACCCTGACGGCGCCGGGCACGGCAGTCGGCAGGAGCGACAAGACGGTGCCGGATCGTTCCCAGCGCTCGAGCAGCGAGCAGGCCTGTTCCGCCTTCGCGCCCTCGCCGATCAGAAGCACCATCGTGCGGTCCGAATCCAAGAGGTGCGGCCAGCGGGACTTCGAGCGGAAGCGGGGGCGAAACCACAGCCGCGGCCGCGGGCACGGCCGCTCGCGTCCCGCGGTATCGGCGTCGAGCGACCGGCAGGCCACGATGGCAGTTCCGTCCATGGCCAGGACCGACACCACGCCGAGCCGTCCCCAGCCGAGAACGGAGCGGGACCTTCGGTCGAGCTGTTCGGTGGCCCGGACGCCATTTCGGGCTGCGGACTCGGTGGTCCGGGCAGAAGCCGGGAGCGGCGTGCCGATCGGCGCTGGCGTCGGCTCACGACCGGCTGGCCGGGCCGGCGACGCGCGGTGGAGCAGGCGGCTGAAGCGGCGCTGGTAGACCCAGGCCCAACCGCCGCACGCCCCCAATGTCAAGACCGCCAGGAGAAGCACGACTACCGGCACCAAGACCTCCCTCTCCCGACTTCTGGACCCGTCCTCTCCTTCCTTCCTCGACAGCGGGGGCGGCAAACTCAAGCCGCATCGGAGCCCCGATCACCAGCGACTACGGTCGAGCGGCATGGATGTCGTGCCGGCTCCAGAGGAGCACGGCGCCGCCATAGCCGACACGAAGACAGCTTCCGGGGCGGCGCAAGCGGCCGAGCCGGCGATCGCAATCCAAGCAGGCCCGGCGCGCCAGGAGCACGCCGCCGCGGTGGCGGAGCCCGCGCCCGCCGGTCGCGCTTCTGCATTGGCCACGGACCCGGTGTCCGGACCCGGCACCCGCCCGCAACGCCCACGCACCGCGGCGTCGGGTCTGACTGACGCAGAGGTGGCGGCACGCACCGCAGATGGGTTGGCCAATGGCGATCGCCGCCACAGCAGCCGTCCCGTGCTCGACATCGTGCGGGCCAATGTCCTCACGCCGTTCAACGCCCTGCTCGGCACCCTGGCGGCGCTCGTCATGGTCACTGGCGCCATCGGCGACGCCCTGTTCGGCCTGCTCCTGGTCGTCAACTCGGCCATCGGGATCATCCAGGAGCTGCGGGCCAAGCGGACCCTCGACCGCCTGGCCGTCCTTTCCGATCCCCGCGCCCGGGTCGTCCGCAACGGCGCCGTCTCCGAGATCCCGGTCGATGACGTGGTGCTCGACGAGCTCGTCGAGCTTCGCCCCGGCGACCAGGTCCCCGCCGACTGCTGCGTCCGCCAGGTCGACGGCCTCGAGATCGACGAGTCCCTCGTCACGGGGGAGTCGGACCCCGTCGCCAAGCAACCCGGAGACGTGGTCCTCTCAGGCAGCAACGTCGTCGCCGGATCGGGCACCGCCCAGGTCACCGCGGTCGGCGCCGACTCCTTCGCCAACCGCCTGACCGACGAAGCCCGGGAGTTCAGCCTGGTGCGCTCCGAGCTGACCGAGGGGATCAACCGCATCCTCAAGTACGTGGCCATCTCGCTGGCGGTCGTCGGTCCCATCTTGTTCATCAGCCAGTCGAGTACCACCTCCACCTGGCAGGAGGCGGTGCGCGGCGCCGTGGCGGGCCTGGTCGGGATGGTGCCGGAGGGCCTGGTGCTCCTCACGAGCGTCACCTTCTTCGCCGCCGCCCTGTCGCTGGCCCGCAAGCGGGTGCTCGTCCGCGAACTGCCCGCCGTCGAGGGCCTGGCCCGTATCGACATGCTCTGCCTCGACAAGACCGGAACCCTGACCGAAGGCCAGATCGCCTTCACGGGTGTCGAACCCTTCGGCCCTGACCTGTGCGAGGTGGACGAGGCGTTGGCGGCGCTGGCCGCGGACCGGGCGGGCAACGCCACCGTGGTCGCCCTCCGACAGGTCTTCCCGGAACCACCAGGGTGGGAAAAGGTGGCCGCGGTGCCGTTTTCGTCGGCCCGCAAATGGAGCGCCACCTCCTTCGATGGGCATGGGACCTGGGTGCTCGGCGCACCGGAAATTCTGATGGCCGGTGCGCCGGACGACAACCACGTCAAGCAGCGGGTGGAGGCGCTGGCCGCCGCCGGTACCCGCACCTTGCTCCTCGCCCGATCCAACGCCCCGCTGCCCCCCTCTCTTGGTGACCACAACGAGCACGCGATCGAGCTCACGCTTCCGCCCGACCTTGTCGCGGTCTCCCTGGTGACCTTCCAGGAGTGTGTCCGATCCGACGCCGCCGACACGCTGCGGTACTTCACCGCCCAAGGGGTGTCGCTCAAGATCATCTCGGGGGACAACCCCGTCACCGTCGGTGCTATCGCCCGCCGGGTCCAACTGCCGGGGACGGCCGAACCCATGGACGCCCGCCACCTTCCGACCGACCCAGCCGAACTGGCGGCCATGCTGGACGAACGAGCCGTCTTCGGACGCGTCACGCCGCAGCAGAAGCGCTCTATCGTCCACGGCCTCCAGTCTCTCGGTCACGTCGTCGCCATGACCGGCGACGGGGTGAACGACACGCTGGCCCTGAAAGACGCCGACATCGGGGTGGCGATGGGCTCCGGGACACCCGCAACCCGGGCCGTCGCCCAGCTGGTCCTGCTTGACAGCGAGTTCTCCGTCCTCCCCGGTGTCGTCGCCGAGGGCCGCAGGGTCATCGCCAACGTCGAACGCGTCGCCAACCTGTTCCTCACCAAGAACGTGATGTCCCTGGTCCTGGCCCTGGCGGTGGCCGTTGCGGGATGGCCGTTCCCCTTCCTCCCCCGCCACCTCACGCTCGTGAGTACGGTCGTCATCGGCCTCCCGGGCTTCCTCCTCGCTCTCGGCCCGAGTACCCAGCGCTTCACACCCGGATTCGTACCCCGGGTGCTGAAGTTCGCCATACCGTCGGGCGTGATCGCGGCCATCGCCGTCTTCATCACCTATGGCCTTGCCCGCGACGCCAACAACACCCCGGCCCAGTCCAAGACGGCGGCCACGATCGTCCTGTTCTTGGTGTCGCTCTGGGTCCTCGCCATCCAGGCCCGGCCGATGCGACCCTGGAAGATGGCCCTGGTCGCGGCCATGGGGGGGCTCGGGGCACTGGCGTTCGCGCTGCCGGTCGGGCGCCAGTTCTACGACCTGCGCCTGCCCTCGGCCCTGATCGCGGCCGCGGCCTGCGCGCTGGCAGCGGGGGCCGCCATCGCGCTCGAGGTGCTCTGCCACTGGACACTGCCCGCGAGGGACGAGAATCCAGTCCCCGGGTAGGGTCGCCGCAAATGGCGAGACTCGTGCTGTGGGATGTCGACGGAACGCTGATCCACACCAACGGGATCGGCTCGGAGGTGTTCGACCGGGCGTTCGTGCAGGTCCTGGGCTTGGCGCCCACGGCGCGGATCACCCAGCGGGTCCGACTCAGCGGCAAGACCGACCCCCAGATCGCACTCGAGTACCTCGAACTGATGGAGATAGAGGACCCCGCACATCATCTCCCGCTGGTGCTCGAACTGCTGGCGGTGGAACTGGCGGCGGCGGCCGAAACCCTTGCCGCCAACGGCGGGTCACTCCCCGGTGTCCCTGAGCTCCTCGCTCGCCTGGCCGGAGCCGACGGCGTCCATCAGACGCTGCTCACGGGCAACCTGGCCGCCAACGCCGCGGTCAAGGTGGCCGCCTTCGGTCTCGACCAATGGCTGGACCTTGAGATCGGCGCCTACGGGAGCGACCACGCCGACCGGTGCGAACTCGTCCCCATCGCCATCGAACGGGCCCGGCGCCTCCGGGGCGTCGAACTGGCGCCGGAAGACACCTGGGTGATCGGCGACACCGAGCGGGATTTCGCCTGCGCCCAAGCCGGCCGCGCCCACTGCCTGCTGGTCGCGACAGGGGGATCACGAGTGTCGGATCTGGCTCACTTGGAGCCTGACCTCCTGCTGGAGGACCTCTCGGACACCGACGCGGTCTTCAAGATCCTCACGTCCTGATGGCGGGATCAGTTGCCGCAGTGCTGGGCCAGGTGGGGTTGCCGATGTCCGTCGCCGAGCTGGCCGCCCAGCCCTGGGATGTCATCGTGGTCGGAGGTGGCCACAACGGCCTCACGGCGGCCGCCTACCTCGCCCGAGCCGGCAAGCGGACCCTTGTCCTGGAACGCCGGGAACGCCTCGGCGGCGCCTGCACCCTTGAGCGCCCCTTCGCCGACCCCGCCTACCTGATCAGCCCGTGCGCGTACCTGGTCGGACTGCTGCACCCCTTGGTCATCGAGGAGCTGGGACTCGCCCGGCGGGGCTACCGGGTGTTCACCTGCGATCCCAGCCAGTGGTCGCCCTTTCTGGACGGCACTTCATTCACGGACTGGAAAAATCCTCGCCGGACCGCGGAATCGGTGCGGGGGCTCTCCCCGCGAGACGTCGACGGATACGTCGCCTACCAGGACGTCTACCAACGAATCCGGGACCGGTTGCGGTCGCACGACCCGGCCGAGGACACCTGGGTCGGCGACGCCCCCGATCGTGACCGGCTGGAATCGCTCCTGGCGGGCGATCCCGAGGCCCTCGAAGTCGTCCTCGAACTGTCCGTGGCCGAGCTGGTCGAGCGCCACGTCGTGGATGAGCGGTTGCGGGCCGCGCTGCATGGTGCCGGCGTGATCGGAACCTGGGCCGGGCCCCGCGACCCGGGGACGGCGGGCGTGCGCCTCATGCACAACATGGGCCTGCTCGACGGTTGGGGATATGTGGAAGGGGGGATGGGCCGGGTGTCGTTCGCCTTGGCAGATGCCGCCCGGGAGGCGGGTGCGGTCCTCGCCTGCGGCGTGCCCGTTGCCCGCATCGAGCCCACCACGGGGGTGTTGCTCGATGACGGCACCCTCGTGCGGTCGTCGACCATCGTGAGCAATGCCGATCCCCACCGGACCCTGGCGCTGGTGGGAACCGACGTCGCACCGACGGCCTGGCGGGCGCGCGTCGAGGGGTGGGATGTCCGCAGCCCGGTCCTGAAACTGAACTGCGGGCTGGTCCGCCTGCCCCGTTTCCCGGCCGCCCCGGCCGGTGCCGAGGGCGACCACGTGTACCGGTCGATGGTCGTGCTGTCGACCGGTATCGACGACACCCAGGCCGCGTTCGAGTCGGCCGGCCGGGGCGAGCCCGCGCCCGACTGGTGCGAGCTGTACTTCCAGACCGCGCACGACCCGACCGTCGCCCCGGCGGGACGGCACACCATGAGCGTGTTCGCGCAGTATGCCCCCTACCACCTGGCGCACGGCGACTGGGACAGCCGGCGACGGGAGATCGCCGAGCGGTTGCTCCGCCGAATCGCCCTGTGGGCCCCCGACGTGGCTGAGTGCGTGGAGCAATGGGAGCTGCTTGGGCCGCCCGATGTCGAGGCGCGCATCGGCCTCAGCGGTGGCCACATCTTCCAGGGCTCGTGCCTGCCGAAGCAGATGTGGGACCGCCGATTCCCGTCCCGGACACCGATCCAGGGGCTCTACCTGTGCGGCGCCGCCACCCACCCCGGTGGGAGCGTGATCGGGATCAACGGCCGAAACGCCGCCATGGCGGTGCTGGCCGATCTCACTGACCGCCGGCCAGCAGTCGCTCAAAGCCCTCCGGGCGTGTAATGGTTGAACGGTGCACATAGGAGTCTTGGGTGGGACCGGTCCGGCCGGGCAGGGGTTCGCGTTGCGTCTGGCGTCGGTCGGCTTCACCGTCACCGTCGGGTCGCGCTCGCAGGAGCGGGCGACAGAGATCTGCACCAAGCTCTGCGATCAGTGGTCCGGCCGGGACCTGAAGATCCTCCCGGGTGACAACGCCGCCGCCGCCGATGCGGAACTGGTCGTCGTGGCGACACCGTGGGACGCGGCGGCACCGACGGTTTCCGCGGTCGCAGACCGCCTCGGGGGCAAGGTCGTCCTGTCCATGGCAAATGCCCTGGTGCGGGTGGGCCACGAGTTCGTCCCCCTGATCCCGCCGCGGGGATCGGTGGCGGCGTGGGTCCAGGCGGCGGTTCCGAAGGCGATGGTGGCGGCCGCCATGCACCATGTCCCGGCGCGCGAGCTGGCCGAGCTCGACCATCAGCTGTTGGGCGACGTCCTGGTCTGCTCGGATCATCCGGCGGCCACCGACGCCGTCAGCGAACTGATCGCGGCCCTTCCGAGGCTGCGACCGCTCGACGCCGGGATGCTGTCCAGCGCCTCGGCGATCGAGGCTCTCACCCCGGTGCTGCTGCAGATCAACTCCCGGTACAAGACCCGGGCGGGGATCCAGCTCACCAACATCGACCTCGGCTGATGCGCCTGTACGAGACGTCGCGGGGCGCGGTGGTCGCCTTCGAGCCCGGGCCCATCGTGACCATGTACACCTGCGGCATCACGCCCTACGACGCCGCCCACCTCGGGCATGCCGCCACGTATCTGGCGTACGACGTGCTGCAGCGGCGCCTGCGCGACCTCGGCCACGTGACCCAGTGCGTCCGTAACGTGACCGACGTCGACGACGACATCCTGCGCAAGGCTCGGGAACTCGGAGTGAACTTCTTGGACCTGGCGGCCGAGGAAATGGCCCGTTTCGACGCCGACATGAAGGCCATCGGGCTCCTCCCGGCGTGGAGCGAGCCGCGGGCCACGTCGGCCATTCCCGACATCCTCGGCTTCATCGGCATGGTGCTCGAATCCGGGCACGCCTATCAGGCCGGGGGCGGGGTGTACTTCAGCGTCAGCTCCTTCGGTCGCTTCGGCGCCATCAGCCATTTCGACCGCGACACCATGTTGAGGCTGGCGGCCGAGAACGGTGGCAGCCCCGACGACCCCAACAAGCGCGATCCGTTGGACTTCATCCTGTGGCAGCCCTCCGCCCCGGGGGAGCCGGCCTGGGAGTCGCTCTGGGGACCGGGCCGGCCCGGATGGCACATCGAATGCTCCGCCCTGGCGATGCGCGAGCTCGGCACGACGATCGACCTCCACGGTGGCGGGACGGACCTGATCTTCCCGCACCACGAGTGCGAGGCCGCCCAGTCCGAGGCCGCGACCGGTCAGCCGTTCGTGCGCCACTGGATGCACGTGGGCCTGGTCCGCCTGGATGGGACCAAGATGTCCAAGTCACTCGGCAACCTGGTCTTCGTGAGCGACCTGCTGAAGGACTGGGAACCGGCCGTCATCCGCCTGGCCATCATCGGCCAGCACTATCGCTCCGCGTGGGACTGGGAGGATCGGCTGCTTTCCGAGGCGGCGGACCGCCTCGAGGCCTGGCGCTCGGCGGGGCGGGGCGAGGCGGCCCTCGACGCGGTTCGGGCGGCCCTCGACGACGACCTCGACACCACCGCCGCCATCGCCGCCATCGACCAGGCGGCAGCCGCGGGGGCGGGCGCGTCCTCGGCCGCGGCGCTCCTCGGCATCACCCTTTGACGATCCCGAGCGACGGCCCGGCGCTGGACCGGCTCTGGGCCGGGTGGCGACGCGCCTTCGTCACGTCGGTCGGCGACGGGGTGGCCCCCGCCCCGGAATGTGTGTTCTGCGCCATCTTGGCCAGCGGCCTTCCCGACGACGAGACACACCTCCTGTGGCGCCACCCCAGGGGCCTGGCCATCGCCATCCTCAACCTCTATCCGTACACCAGCGGCCACCTCATGGTGATGCCGACCCGCCACGTCGGCGAGGTCGAGGAGGTGACCGGGGAAGAGTCGGCGGCGCTTTGGACTGGGGTGTCGGCTGCCGTCGGAGCCCTCAAGGCGGCGTACCGGCCTGATGCCCTCAATCTGGGCGCCAATGTCGGGCGGGCCGCGGGAGCCGGGGTACCGGGCCATTTCCACGTCCATGTGGTCCCCCGCTGGAACGGCGACACCAACTTCATGACCACCGTGGCCGACGCCCGTGTCCTCCCCGAAGCCTTGACCGATACCGGCGCCCGCCTGCGCGCGGCCTGGCCGGTCCCGCCCGAAGTTTCATAAGGCGTTGAATCTGGACCAGAAACGCGCACTAGTAGTCTCGCCTTCTGTGGCCGACGAGACCGATGGGGCGGGTGAGCACCGCGACGAGCTCCCCGAGGAACTCGATGCCAGCGGGTACGTCGGCGCGTACACCTTCCCCAACAACAACCGGCGCCGGATCTCCGGGCTGTTCATGGCCGGGGCGGGACTGATCTGCGTCCTCCTGTTCCTGGTCCGTGGGTCGGGGGTGCTGGTCAACCGGGGGCTGTTCTACGGCGGGCTGTTCCTGCTGGCACTGGCCTGCTACCACTTCGCCTCGGGCGTCACGTTGCGGATCAACGAGACCGACGCCCTGGTGGCAGCCACCAAGACGGTCGGCTTCACCGTCGGCCATGCCTCGGCGCAGTTGAGCTGGCGGGGTCTCATCTCGCACCCCACCTGGCGCATTCTGTTGTACTCCGCGGACGACCCTCCGAAGAAGCGGGCGCTGGTCCTGGTCGACGGGGTCGCGGGCACCGTGGGCGACCATCTGGTCGAGGACAACCCCGAAGACTGGTCGTCACTCGACAAGTAAGCGCCTGCGGTCAGGTGGTGGCGGTGTCCCGGCGGACCTTGTCGTAGAGGTGCTGGGGGAGCGGGTCGTAGTGGTCGTGGGCCACGTTGAAGCGGCCTCGTCCGCCGGTGATCGAGCGCAGGTCGATGGCGTAGCGCAGCAACTCCGACGTCGGTACCAGGGCCGACACCATCGACTCCGCGTCCTCGCCCTGCTCCGTTCCCTGCACCCGCCCTCGACGGGAATTGAGGTCGCCCATCACATCACCCTGGTAGGCGGGAGGCACGGTGACCTCGAGGAGCGAGACGGGCTCGAGCAGAATCGGGCCCGCTTTCCCCATGGCATCCCGGAATCCGATCGAGCCCGCCATCTTGAAGCTCATCTCGGAGCTGTCGACGGGGTGGAACTTCCCGTCGAAGCAGGTGACCTTCACGTCGACCACGGGGTAGCCGAAGACCCCGCTGTGCGACATCGTCTCCTCGATGCCCTTTTGCACGGCCGGGATGAACTGGCGGGGGATGGCGCCGCCGACGATCTTGTCCTGGAACTCGAAGCCGCCGCCCCGAGGCAGGGGCTCGACCCGAAGGAAGGCGACGCCGAACTGGCCGTGGCCCCCGGTCTGCTTCTTGTACTTACCTTCGGCCTCGGCCGTGGCGCTGATCGTCTCGCGGTAGGCGACGATGACGTCTTCGGTCTCCACCTCGACGCCGAACTTGCGCGAGAGGCGCTCGGTGGCGATGGCCAGGTGCGCCTCGCCCATTCCGGAGAGGAGGGTCTGGTGGGTCTCGTCGTCGCGGCGCACGGTGAGCGCCGGGTCCTCCTCCCGGATGCGGTGCAGGGCGGTCATCAACTTGTCCTCGTCGCCCTTGGACTTCGGGCGGATGGCGACGGAGAGCACGGGTGCGACCGTCGCCGGGCGGGGGACCAGGACCGGGGTGCCGCGAGGGGCGAGGGTGTCGCCGGTGGTGACGTCACCGAGCTTGGCCACCGCCGCCAGATCGCCCGCAGGCACCTCGTTGATCGGGACCTGCTCCTTGCCCCGGAGGGTGAACAGGCCGTGCAGCTTCTCGTCGTTGTGCGTCCGGGGGTTGGTCAGGATCGCGTCGGGGCGGACGGTGCCCGACAGGACCTTGAAGAGGGAGATCTTGCCCACGTAGGGGTCGGCCAGGGTCTTGAAGACCGCCGCCAGCGGCTGGCCGCCCGGATCGGGCTTGATCTCTGTTTCGTGGTCGCCCGCCTGCACCACCACCCCGGGTCGGTCGAGGGGCGACGGCCCGATCTCACAGATGAACGTCGCCAGCCGGTCGATCGCGATGTCCTTGGCCGCCGAACCGCACAGCACCGGGAAGACCTGGGCCGAGGCCACGCCCTGAGCCAGGGTCTCCTCCAGTTCCTTGAAATCGAGGACCTCGCCCTCGAGGTAGCGCTCCATCAGGTCGTCGTCACCGACCACGATGCCCTCGATCAGCGACTCGTGGACGGCGTGCTCCTGGGCCTCCATCTCGTCGGGAATGTCGCCAGTGGTGGGCTTCCCGCCCTCGTACGTGATGGCCGTGTCGGAGAGCAGGTCGGCCACGCCGACGAACGACGCTTCCTCACCGATCGGCAGTTCCAGGGGAGCGATCCCGGCGCCGAAGGTCTGCTGCAGCTGGTCGAGCGTCCGGCTGAAGCTGGCGCGCTCCCGGTCGAGCTTGTTGACGAAGATCATGCGGGGCAGGCCCAGCTTGGCCGCCGCCTTCCACATCAACTCGGTCTGGACCTCGACGCCCTCGACCGCGCTGACGACGAAGACCGCCAGGTCGGCGACCCGCAGCGCCGCCATGGTGTCGGTCCCGAAATCCGAGTACCCCGGGCAGTCGAGGATGTTGACCTTGTGGTCGTGCCACTCGAACGGTGCCAGGGCCACCGAGACGGAGATGTGGCGCTTGATCTCCTCAGCGTCGAAGTCCGATGTGGTCGTTCCGTCCTCGACCCGGCCCTTGCGGTTGATGACCCCGGCGGCGAACAGCAATGCCTCAGTGGTGGTGGTCTTTCCTGCCCCGCCGTGTCCGATCAGGGCCACGTTGCGAATCTTGGCGGGCGGAAAGGTCTTCACTGGTTGTACCTCACTCAGGTCTGGGGTTTGGTGGGCTCAGTGGCGGTTCGGGGCGTCGCGCATGTCGATGACGTGCAGGTTCGGGACAGCCTAACGATCACCGGTGATACGGTGATGGGTAACTTTCGCGAGCATCAGGAGTTGTTGTGTTCGACGGACGGTTCCGTTCCAGCGTCGACAAGGGCGTCGGCCCTATTGGCTCGGCGCTCGGGCGAACCGGGCTCTCGCCCGATCATCTGACTGCCCTGGGCCTCGTCATGTCGGTGCCCGCGGCCGTGACCATCGCCAGCGGGCGCTTGGCGCTGGGCCTGGTGCTGTTGGTGGCGTCGGCGATTCCCGACCTGCTGGACGGGGCCCTGGCCAAGGCCAGTGGTACGTCATCGACACGGGGGGCGTTCTTCGACTCCGTCGCTGACCGGGTCACCGACGCGATCATCATGGGCGGGGTGGCGTGGTACCTCCAGTCGTCCCGGCATGGGCACGCGGGGATGCTGCCGTTCGGGATACTCGCAGCATCGACGCTCATCTCCTACGAGCGGGCCAAGGCGGAATCGCTGGGGTTCACCGCCAAAGGCGGCCTCATGGAGCGAGCGGAGCGGATCATCCTGTTGTGCGTCGGGCTGTTCCTACCGGTCGTCCTCGTCCCGATCCTGTGGGTCATGCTCGTGCTGACCTCGGTCACGGCGGTGCAGCGCTTCGCCAAGGTGTGGCGCCAGGCGACGCACGCTGCAGCGAGGGACCACCTGGCGGCGGCTGCCGCTGCTCCTGTTGGTGCGGAGTCACTTGGTGCGGAGTCACTTGGTGGTGCGGAGTCACTTGGTGGTGCGGAGTCTGCGCCTCTGCCGGCATTCGAGACTCCTGCAGTTCCGGCGGATGTCGTCGCCTCGCGGGCCGCCGTGGGGCACGGGACCGGCACGGCTGGCACGACCGGCACGGCTGGCACGACCGGCGTCGACGGCGTCGAGGCGAGCACCATTGCTCCGTCGGCTGACGCGGCAGCGGCCGTGGCCGAGCGCTGGCGGGCGTGGCGGCAGCAGACCGCGGCGCGCCAGGCCGGGGATCAGATGGCGACCGCGGCCCGGCCGACGGGGCCCGGGCGCGGCGGCGACGGCATCCGCCGGTCCACGCGCTGGGAGGAACGCCGGGCGGCGCGCCTCCGCGCCGAGTCCGAGGACAAGCGGGCCCAGCGCACACCGCGGCGCCGCCACAGCACCCGGCGACCCTGAGTCACCTGCAGGCGCCGGGCGCAGCGCCTTCGGTTGCTCGGCGGGGCATGACCTCGCTGCCGCCACTCCCGGTGCTGGCGTACCAGGCGGGGGCGATGGTGGCGCGCCACCTGCCGGGGGCGTTCGTGGGCGGTGCGGCCGCCAAGGTGGCGGTGACGGCATCGCGGCACCGGCCCGGCCTGGTGCGACGCCGCCAGATGGTGGGGCGCCACCTCGAGCGGGCGCTGGGCCCTGGCCTCGGCCGCGCCGATCTCGATGCGTGTGTCGACGCCGCGTTTGCCTCCTACGCCCGGTACTGGGCGGAGTCGCTGCGGCTCCCGGGGACCTCGCCCGCCGAGATCGACGCGGGCATGTCGTGGGAGGGGATTGGCCGCATCTCGCGCGTGGTGGCCGCCGGCCGGGGGGCCATCCTCGCCCTGCCCCACCTCGGGGGCTGGGAATGGGGGGGCTTCTGGATGGTCCAACAGGGCTTTCCCATGACCGTGGTCGTGGAGGCGCTCGAGCCCCCGGAGCTCTTCGAGTGGTTCGCGGGATTTCGGCGGAGCCTGGGGATGGAGGTCGTGGCGGTCGGGCCGGCCGCGGGCAGAGCCGTGGTGCGGGCGCTGCGCGCCGGTGCTGTGGTGTGCCTCCTGTGCGACCGCAATGTCGGTGGGTCAGGCGGCGTGGACGTGGAGTTCTTCGGCGAACGGACACAGTTGCCGGCCGGCCCCGCGACCCTCGCCCTGCGAACCGGCGCCGCGCTGCTTCCTGCGGCGGTCTATTTCGACGGCGACGGCGACCGCCACCTGGCGGTGGTCCGGCCCGAGATCGTGCCCGAGCCCGTGACGAAGGGGGCCGGCGCCGCCGCCACCAGAGCCGAGGTGGCCCGGATGAGCCAGCTCCTGGCGGGCGAACTCGAGGTGCTCATCCGGCGCGCCCCCACCCAGTGGCACCTCATGCAACCCAACTGGCCCAGCGACCCCGGTTACCGGCACTGACCTGCGGGTAGCTTGTCTTGCTAGTCACGGTGTGACACGGATTTGACACAAGCTGCTACGACGTTCGATGCGGCCATCGGCGAGACGGCCAATACGACCATGCTCCCGAGGTCGTCGATCGTGACCTCGACCTCAGCCAGGTAGGGATCG
>JAUTXN010000326.1 GCA_030838045.1 Acidimicrobiaceae bacterium | reverse complement strand
GCCGCCCGCCGCGGCCTTCTGCGCTTCGAGCGCCGCCTTGCGCTCGGCGGCTCGTTTCAGGAGATGTTCGGGAACTTCAGCCATAGGTCGCCTCCGCCTAAAGGGGCCCGGAGATGCCGCCGTCCTTGCGGACTCGCCAGAAGTGAACGGCCATGAAGATGACGATGACGAACGGGAACATGAGCACGTGCAGCACGTACCACCTCAATAACGTGGCACTGCTGATGGTGGCCCCGCCGATCAGTACGAACTGCACCTGGCTCCCGAAGACGGGCGTGTAGCCCATCATGTTGGTGCCCACCGTGACCGCCCACAGCGCCAACTGGTCCCAGGGCAGCAGGTAACCGGTGAACGACAGGAGCAGGGTCAGCAGCAGCAGGATGACGCCGATCACCCAGTTGAACTCCCGGGGCGGCTTGTAGGCACCGTGGTAGAAGACCCGCGCCATGTGCAGGAACACCGACAGCACCATGAGGTGGGCGGCCCATCGGTGCATGTTGCGCACCAGCAGGCCGAACGTGACGGCCGTCTGGAGGCCCTTGATGTCGCCCCAGGCGTTGGCTGCGGCCGGGCGGTAGAAGAACATCAGGAAGATGCCCGTCACCGTGAGGATGATGAACAGGAAGAACGACAGCCCGCCCAGGCACAGCGTGTAGCTGACCTTCACGGCGTGGCGCTTCACCTTCACCGGGTGGAGGTGGTAGAGGACGCTGTTCATGACCACGTAGGAGCGGTTACGGGGGCTGTCGGTGTAGCCCTTGCGGAAGATCGAGCCGGGCCGGAAGATCGAGGTGGCGAACTGCGAGCCCTGGAACTTGTTCATGCCCTCGGACAGCCGCTCGCCCGGCGACTTGCGTTCCTTGGTCGCCTCGTCAGAGGAGCCGTTGCCCCTGCCGCCAAGTCCGAATAGTCGGGCCACGCTTGTCCCTCTCCCCTAGAACCGCATGCCGTAGGAGTAGCCGTGCTTGCTGTCGCGCTGGTGCGGGTCGCCGTCGCGAGCGGCGACGCCGGCCCGGCCCATGATGATCACGCCGGTTGGGCAGCGATCGACGCAGAGCCCGCAGCGGGTGCAGACGTCCTCGTCGACGATGAACACGACATGGTCGCTCGGATCGGCGCCCGGGATGTCGGTGTCGATCGAGTCCACGATGGTGTCGTTGGACAGCATGTGGATGCACTTCCACGGGCAGATGTCGACACAGCCCTCGCACATGATGCACTCGGACTGGTCGATGTGGAGGAACTGCTTGGGCTTGACGGCCTTGGAGAGCTCCGCGGTGTCGATCTCTTGCAGGACGTAGTCACCGGGAAAGCTAGGCATGGGCGGATTTGCATCAGTGCGTGCCATCGCTCACTCCTTTCCTGGTAGCGGTTGCGGTTGCGCTGGCGGTTGCGGGCGCGTGTGCGGTTGCGGTGGCGGGTGCGTGTGCGGGTGCGGTTGCGGTGGCGGGTGCGTGTGCGGGGGCGGGTGCACTGGCGGGTGCGGGTGCACTGGCGGGGGCGGGTGCAGAGACGGCGGACCGCACGTAGGGCGGGGTCATGTGGAGCGGACCAGGGGGCGGCCGTAGGCGGAGGTCTTCTCGAGGGCGGTGGTCTTGGGCTTCTTGCCCCGGTTCTGCCACCACATGAGCATGAGCACGTGGCCGACCAGGCCGACGCCGTAGATCACGGTGGCGATGAGGTCCTCGATGATGTGGGCACTGATGAGGATCTTCCCTCGGCCGAAGAACTTGACGCCGTTGGGGGCGATCACGTTCTTGCTGTTCCCGATCCCGAGCGTGTCGTGGAGGAAGTGGCCCATCGGTCCCATCGGGATCCCGTACTTGTCGGTCCGCCATTTCAGTTCGCTGTCGGCGTAGCGCAGCCACCGGTCGGGAACCACCCCGTAGATCATGAGCAGCAGGCCGAAGATGAACAGGGCCGCCAGGAACGCCTCGCCCCACGTGAGCTTGCTCCCCGGGGGCCGCCGGCGGGCCTCCCAAATGACCGCGCCAGTCAGCAGCACAGTCGCCACGATCGAAGCTAGAAATGCGGTCACGTCGGAGCGGTCTCCTGGTGGCTACGGCTGGTTACGACGGGTTCGAACGGATTGGGCGGGACTTGTGAACGTACTCACATGCTACTGCCACGACCTCAGGCACAGTCTGCGGCCGACAGAGTCGGTTTTACCACCTCGGCTCGCGTTCGAGCACATCGGCCGGCCACAACTCCCAACCGCACCGCCAGCCCGCCGCCCACCCGACGCCAGCCGGCCCCCACCCCGCCCTCAAGCGGGCCGCCCACCCGACCCCAGCCGGCCCCCAACTCGGCCGCCGACCGGCCACCACCCCGCTGCCCACCCGACTCCAGCCGGCCCCCAACTGGGCCACCACCCTGACGCCAGCCGGCCACCACCCCGACGCCGACCCGCCACCCACCTGCCGCCGCTTGGTCGTATCCGCTGCAACCCGCCTACAGTGCGAGAACGACCCGACAGGCAACCGGACGGCCCCCCGGAGGATAGGCGTTGACGGAAATCCCCGAACATCTCCTGCGACGCTCACGAGAGCGCCGAGCCGCCTTGGGCCTGGGTGGCGACGGGGAAGGTGGCGGCGAGGCCGAGTCCACCGGCAGCGCCCTGGCCGCCAAGTCAGACGCCGCGCCGGCAGCCGCGAAAGCACCCACCGCAGCCAAGGTCCCGGCCGTCGTCGAGCCGATCGAGGTCGCGCCGCCGCCCTACATCGCCCCACCGAAGGGTCCGCACAAGCTGCGCATCCCCATCTGGGTCATGCCGGTACTGATCGCCATCCCGCTTTGGGCCTTCTTCTTCCCGGGCGCCTTCAGCAACCACAAGAAGGCCGGGATCACCGACCCGCTCGTGCTGGGCCAAAATGTGTACCGCTCGAGTTGCTCGACCTGTCACGGCTCCAACGGCGAGGGTGGCGTCGGGCCAGCGCTGCACGGCGGGGTGGCGAAGATAACCTTCCCCAAGGAAGCCGACCACATCGACTGGGTGAAGAACGGCTCCACCGGCCTGGCCAAGAACGCCCCGTACGGCGACCCCAATCGTGAGGGCGGCCAGCGGCAGGCATCGAAGAACGACATGCCCGGTTTCGCGGCCTCACTGTCCCCCACACAGATCGCAGACGTCGTAGCGTACGAACGATCGAAACTGTGACCGACCCGCTGGCCGAGATTCGTACCGACTCGCCGCCGCGAGCGGCCAATGAGCCCCGCGTCGACGTCCTGATCATCGGCGGCGGGCCCTCGGGCGCCGCCTGCGCCTACTGGCTGGCCGAGGCGGGCCACGACGTGCTGCTGGTCGAGAAGAAGCGCTATCCCCGGGAGAAGACCTGCGGCGACGGTCTCACACCGCGCTCGGTTCGCCAGCTGTACGACATCGGCCTGGCCGAGGAGCTGGTCAAGCACCACCGCTTCGACGGGCTGCGCTCCCACGCCTTCGGCCGCACGCTGGAGTTGCGCTGGCCCCGCCATGCCGACTTCCCCGACCACGGCTACGTGATCACGCGGAAGGACCTGGACCACCTGGTGGCACTTCGGGCCGAGAAGGCCGGCGCCACGATCTGGCAGGCGTCCGAGGCGCTCGAGCCGATCGTCGACCGGGGCCTGGTGCGAGGCGCCATGATCCGCCGCAAGGACGGAGTCAACGCCCAACCGGGCGCCGAGCCCGTCGAGCCCGTTGCGCCCATCGAGGGCCCCGAACCCGCCACGGTCGCCGTCCGGGCCCGCTACGTGATCGTGGCCGACGGCGCCAACTCTCGCTTCGGTCGCAGCCTCGGCACGAGCCGCAACCGCTCCTACCCCCTCGGCATGGCCATCCGCGGCTACTACGAATCACCTCGCCACGACGAGCCGTGGATCGAGAGCTGGCTCGACATCCGTGACAAGGCGGACAACGTCCTCCCCGGCTACGGCTGGATCTTCCCCGTCGGCGACGGCCGGGTGAATGTCGGCATCGGCCTCCTCTCCACCTTCAACCAGTGGAAGGCGGTCAACACCAGCCACCTCATGCAGTCCTTCGTGGAGTACGCCCCCGACTCGTGGGACCTGCGCCCCGAGACCTGCTGCGGCCCCCCGACCGGCGGCCGCCTCCCGATGGCGCTGTCCGTCGGCCCCCACGCCGGCCCGACCTACCTCGTCATCGGCGACGCCGGCGGCGCCATCAACCCCTTCAACGGTGAGGGCATCGCCTACGCCTACGAGACGGGCCGCATGGCCGCGGGCGCCCTTCACCAGGCCCTGGCCACCGGCGACGGCATGGCCCTGCAGACCTTCGAGGCCGACCTCTGGGACACCTACGGCCTGTATTACAAGACCGCCCGGGCGTTCGTGAAGATCATCGGCAAGCCCGAGCTCATGCGGGCCCTGGTCTCGACCGGCATGCGCAGCCGCACCCTCATGGAGTGGGTGCTGCGCATCATGTCCAACCTGCTCCGCCCCGACGAGCTCGGCCCTGCCGAAGCGGCCTACCGCGCCGTGGCGGCCATCGCACGAGTCGTTCCCGACGCCGCCTGATCTGGGGAAAAGGGGCCCTCGCGGTCCGAGGGCTCATTTCTACCCTTGCGTTCAGCCCGGGTAGGCCGTAAGCGGGAACCCGGCCGAGTCGTCAACGCCGACTCGCTCGCTGCCGCCGCCGGACAGAGCGATCGAATACAGCTGCGACTGGGTTGGGCTGGTCGGAATGCCCATGTAGTAGACGTACCGCCCGCTGCCGTCGAAGGCGATCCCGACCGGAAACGCAC
>JAUTXN010000311.1 GCA_030838045.1 Acidimicrobiaceae bacterium | reverse complement strand
CACCAGCTCGCGGAGCTCGAACGGCTTCGTGAGGTAGTCGTCGGCGCCGAGTTCGAACCCGGTGGCCTTGTCGTCCAGCCGGTCGGCGGCAGTGAGCATAAGGATCGGCATCCCGCTGCCGCCGGCGACAATGCGTTCGGCGATCTCGTCACCGGTCGGTCCGGGGATGTCTCGGTCGAGGACGGCGATGTCGTAGGCGTTGGTGCGCAGCAGCTCGAGCGCGATGTCGCCGTCGCCGGCGATGTCGGCTGCGATTGCTTCCAGACGAAGCCCATCGCGGATGGCCTCTGCCATGAGGGGTTCGTCCTCGACGAGCAACACACGCACCTTCTCAATGGTCGCAGCCGGAACATATCGCCGGCATATCGAAAACCGCTTACGGCCTGGCAACTTGGCGGCTGCCTTGATTGAGGCATGACCTCCAGCGAACCAGCACGATCGTTGCGTTCATCGAAGCCGTGGCGCGCCGCTGCCCTTCTGCTCTGGGTCGGGGTCGCGGCCTGCTCGAGCGGATCGAAGTCGCCCACCGTCGCCAGCGTCACCTCGGGTCCGATCACGACGGCCGGGCAAGCACGACCCTCCGCCGCCCGGGACTCCCTCGCGGCCTATCAGGCGTATGCGCAGTGCATGCGCAGCCACGGAGTGACGAGCTTCCCCGACCCCGTCACGACGCCGAGCGGTAGCTACGGGTTCCGTACGCAGGGCGTGGACCCGAAGTCGTCCGCCTTCCAGTCGGCGGGAGAGGCGTGCAGGGCGCAGGCACCGGAGGGATGGGGCGACAGCGGGAAGCCGCTCACCCCGGCGCAGCAACAGCAGTGGCTCAACTGGGCGAAGTGCATCCGCACCCACGGCGTGCCGGACTTCCCCGACCCGACGTTCGGGAACGGTGGCACCGTGGGGATCGCTCGCGGTGGGGAAAGCTCGCCGCAGGTGCAGACGGCGATGGACGCCTGCAAGGCCCAGATGCCGACCACCGGTGGCCTCGGCGGGTGAGCAGCGTCACCGCCGAACCGGGTTCGGTTGGCCGGGCCGGACGCTGGTCGCGGCGGCGGCTCACGACGGCGGGCATCGCGGTCGTGGTGCTCGCGGCTGGGGCGATCACCACGACCAGGTTGACGTCGGGGTCCGGGTCGCAAACCGCCGCGAGCTCCAAGTCCACGATGACGGCGCCGGTGCAGCGGACCGACGTGGCCGAGACCACCCCCGTGAGCGGGACGGTCGGGTTCGCCGGCCCGTACACGATCGTGCAGCCCGCCGGCGTCGGACCCAAAGCCGTCACCGAGGCGCAGCAGTCGGTCGTCGGAGCACAACAGGCGATGTCCCAGGCGCAGGCGACGCTCGCGTCGGACATCGAGAGGCTGCAGACCGATCAGGCGACGCACGCCGCCGCGCGACAGAAGCAGGCGAACGACTGCCAGGGCGCCGCCGCCGCAGGGAGCTCGTCTGGCGCGAGCGAGTCCTTTGGGTCCGGCGGATCGACTGCGTCGACGCCGTGCGCCTCCGACTCCGCCGAGGTCGCCTCCGACCAGAAGGCGGTGGATGCCGACCAGCAGAAGATGACCACGGATCAGGACAAGGTCGCCGCTGCGAAGTTGGCGTTGATGAACGCGCAGACCGCCCTGGCGATGACCGCGACCGCGGCCACCGCCTACGACGCCACGTCGAAGTACACCGCGCTGCCGTCAGCGGGCCAGGTGGTGCAACCCGGGCAGTCGCTGTGGTCGGTGGACGGCCGGTCCGTCGCGTTGCTGCCAGGATCGCTCAGCCCGTGGCGGGCCTTCGCGCCGGGCATGTCGGCCGGCGCCGACGTCGGGGTGTTGAACCAGGCGCTCAGTCTCAGCGCGTCAGACGCGTTCACCAGCGCGACCGCAGGGGCCATCATCCGCCTCCAGGCTTCGCTCGGCGTTCCCCGAACCGGCACGCTGCCCCTTGGCTCGGTGGTCTTCGGGCCAACTGCGGTGCGTGTGACCGCTGTCCACCCACTGGTGGGCAACACCGTTGTCGGAAGCCAGCCGGTGCTGGATGTCACCTCGACCACGCCGGTGGTGAACGTCGCGCTGCCCGTCGCCCGGACATCGCGTGTGAAGGTCGGCGACCCGGTGTCGGTCAACCTCCCCGACGGTACGACCGGCGAAGGGACGATCACCGCGGTCGGCACCGTGGCCATCAACACCACGCCATCGAACAGCGGCAACACCAACACCTCGGCAACGGTGAACGTGTCGGTGTCGCTCACCAAGGCCTCGCCGGCCGGATCCCTCGACCAGGCGCCGGTCACGGTGAACATCACCAACAACTCGGCACACCAGGTGCTCGCCGTGCCGACCACCGCACTGCTCGCCCTCGCCGGCGGCGGGTACGCGGTCGAGGTCGTGGCGCCCGACGGCACCCACCGGCTGGTCGGCGTGACGACCGGGATCTTCGACGACCAGTCCGGGTTGGTGCAGGTCGACGGGTCCGGGTTGGCGGCGGGCCAGCGAGTCGTGGTGGCGTCGTGAGCGAGCCTGTCCTCGAACTGGATCAGGTCACCAAGATCTACCCGGGCGACCCACCGCTCGAGGTGCTCCACGGAGTGAACCTCACGATCCGGGAAGGCGAACTGGTCGCCGTGGTCGGCCCGTCGGGGTCGGGAAAGTCGACGCTGCTCGCGATCATGGGCACTCTGGACCGGCCGACGTCGGGCACCGTGCGGGTGACCGGGATCGACATCGCCGGACTCGAGGACCGCCAGCTGTCGGCATTGCGAGCGACGCGGATCGGGTTCGTGTTCCAGCAGTTCTTCCTCTCCGAGCACGAGAGCGTGCTGGACAACGTGGCCGAGGGTCTGCTGTACGCGGGCGTGCCGCGGCGCGAGCGCCAGCGGCGGGCGGCGGAGGCGCTCGACAGGGTCGGGCTCGGCCACCGCACCCATCACCGTCCCACCAAGATCTCCGGCGGGGAACGCCAACGGGTCGCCATCGCCCGCGCTGTCGCCGGCCGGCCGGCGATCGTGCTGGCCGACGAGCCGACCGGCAACCTCGACAGCAGGTCGGGCGGCGCCATCGTGGCCATGCTCGAGGAGCTCAACGCCGAGGGCGCCACCATCGTCGTGATCACCCACGACCACGACCTGGCCGGCCACTTCCCCCGACGCATCGAGATCCTCGACGGGGCCATCGTGGCCGACACGGCGAATCGCGAGGAGCGCGTCGGTGAGCGCTGATCTGCTCACGCCGCCACGGCTCCGACTCGGTGACGTAGCGCGCGTAGCAAGCGTCGGGGTTCGCACCCGTCGGGGGCGCGCCGCGCTGTCCGCCCTCGGGATCGCCATCGGCGTTGCCGCGATGGTTGCCGTGCTCGGCCTGTCGGCGTCGTCGCAAGCCGGACTGCTGGCTGAGATCGACCGGCTCGGCACCAACCTGCTCACCGTCGGCAACGGCACCGGCGTCCTCGGCAACAACGAAGAGCTCCCGCTCGCCGCTCCCGCGATGCTCCGTCGCGTCTCACCCGTCACCGCGGTGGCGGACACCGGGAAGGTGGAGGTCAACGCCTACCGCAGCCCGTTCATCCCCGCCATCCACACCAACGCCCTCAACGTGCAGGCGGCCACCCTCAACCTGCTGCCCACGGTGGGCACCACGCTCGCCGCAGGCAGCTGGCTCAACGCCTCCACCGCGACCAAACCGGTCTGCGTGCTGGGAGCGGCCGCCGCGCAGCGACTGGGGATCGACAAGGTCCTGCCCGGTGAGCGGATCTGGATCGACAACCAGTGGTTCTACGTCGCTGGGATCCTCGAGTCTGCGGTGCTCACCTCCGAGATCGACAGCTCGATCCTCGTGGGCTACCAGGCGGCCGCGACCTATCTGGGCTTCGACGGCCATCCCACCCAGATCTACGTCCGATCGGTCACCGACCAGACCGCGGCGGTGCAGGGCGTCCTCGCCGCGACCGCGAACCCCGGGCATCCCGACGCCGTCAAGGTCAGCCAACCGTCCGACGCGCTCGTCGCGCGCGCCCAGGCCAAAGGCGCGCTCACGGGCCTGTTCCTCGGACTGGGCGCGGTCGCGTTGCTCGTCGGCGGCGTCGGGGTCGCCAACATCATGGTCATCTCCGTGCTCGAACGGCGCTCCGAGATCGGACTGCGCCGAGCGCTCGGCGCCACCAAGGGCCAGATCCGCGCCCAGTTCCTGTCCGAAGCGGTGCTGCTGTCTATGGCCGGCGGCGCGACCGGCGTCGGGCTCGGCGTGGCGGCCACCGCCGTCTACGCCAGCACCAAGCACTGGGCCATCACGGTCCCG
>JAUTXN010000189.1 GCA_030838045.1 Acidimicrobiaceae bacterium | reverse complement strand
GGGTGTCAGAAGAGGCGGCGGAGGATCCTGCTCTTGAGGCCGTCGTAGGGCGGATAGGTGAACCACGGATCGAACCAGGTGGCCCGGTCGAGGACACCTTTCAGATGGCTGAACGTCTCGAATCCGTACTGGCCGTGATAGGCGCCCATGCCACTGCTGCCGACCCCGCCGAAGGGCAGCCCCGGGGTGGCGATCTGCAAGACGGTCCCGTTGACGCAGACCCCGCCCGACGAGGTCCGCTCGACCACCCGGTCGGCGACGCCCGGCCGGGAGGTGAAGACGTACACCGCCAGGGGTTTCGGGTGGGCGTTGACGACCTCGATGGCTTCGTCGACATCGGCGACCGCGATCACCGGCAGGATGGGGCCGAAGATCTCGTCGGCCATCATCGCTTCGTCCCATGAGGCGTTGCGAACGATCGTGGGCGCCAGGTACCGGTCCCCGGCGTCGAACTGGCCTCCGGTCACGATGCGGGCCGGGTCGACGTCATCGAGCAGGCGCGAAAGGCGCGCCAGGTGACGGTCGTTGACGATCCGGGCGTAGTCCGGGCTCTGGTGGGGGTCGGCGCCGTAGAAGTCTCGGACCGCCTGGGTGAGGCGGGCCAGCAGGGCCTCTTCGGCGTCCCGGTGGACGAGGACGTAGTCGGGCGCCAGGCAGCTCTGGCCGGCGTTCAGGAACTTGCCCCAGGTGATGCGCCGGGCGGTGGCGTCGAGGTCGGTGTCGCGGTCCACGATCGCTGGGCTCTTGCCGCCCAGCTCCAGGGTCACCGGCGTCAGGTGCTTGGCGGCGGCCTCCATCACGATGCGACCCACCCGCCCGTTTCCCGTGTAGAGGATGTGATCCCAACGCTCCGCCAGCAGGCTCGTCGTCTCCTCCGGACCGCCTTCGACGATCGCCACCGCCCGCTCGTCGAAGTAGCGCGGGACCAGGCGGGCCATGAGCGCCGAGGTGGCAGGTGCCAGCTCCGACGGCTTGCCGACCACCGCGTTGCCGGCCCCCAGAGCGAAGGCCATGGGGAGCAGCAGCAGGTGGATCGGATAGTTCCAGGGGGCGATCACAAGGACGACGCCGAGCGGTTCCGGCACGACTTTCGCCTTGCCGAGACCGAGCCTGATAGGGACCGGTAGCCGCCGGGGCTCGGCCCACCGGCCCAGCTTGCGGTGCAGAGCTTCGATCTCGCTGTCGATGGTCCCGATGTCGGTGGCCCATCCCTCGGTCGCCGGCTTGCGAAGATCGGCCGCGAGGGCGGCCAGCCACGCCGCTTCGTTCTCCTTGAGCATCCGCTGCATTTGCCGGAGTTGGGAGCGGCGCCAGTTGAGTGGTCGGGTTAGTCCGCAGTCGTACGCGGCCCGCAGGTTCTTGACGATCTCGGCGGGCATGATCAGCTCAGGCATCGGTACAACCCTATGCAGTGGTGGCGGTTTTGCCGTCGTGCGGGCAGCATGGGGACGTGACCGATGAGCGGGCCCTCGATCTGGCCGACATCGATGCCGATCCGATCGTGCAGTTCCAGGGGTGGTTCGAAGACGCGGTGGCCGCCGAGGTCCCCGAACCGGAAGCGATGTGCGTGGCCACGGTCGGGGCCGACGGAACGCCGTCGGCGCGCATGGTCCTGTTGAAGCAGGTGGACCGCCGAGGGTTCGTCTTCTACACCAACTACCGCAGCCGCAAGGGTGAGGACCTGCAGGGGGATCCCCGGGCCGCGCTGGTGTGGCGGTGGTTTCCCCTCGAGCGCCAGGTCCGCGTAACCGGTGCCGCCGAGGTGGTGAGTAGCGCCGAATCCGATGCCTACTTCGCCACCCGACCGCGCGGGGCGCAGATCGGCGCCTGGGCATCGCACCAGAGCCAGGTCCTGTCGGACCGTGACGAGCTGGAGGGCCGGGTGGCTGAGGTCACCGCACGGTTCGGGGACGGACCCATTCCCCGGCCGCACTGGTGGGGAGGGATCCGGGTGGTGCCCGACACGGTCGAGTTCTGGCAAGGCCGGACGAGCCGTCTGCATGACCGGCTGCGGTACCGCCGCGGTGGAGCCGAAGGGGGCGATGGAGCCGAAGGGCGCGGTGGAGCGGGCTGGACCGTTGAGCGCTTGGCGCCGTAGGCGGTAGAAAGGGGTATGGCCGACTCCCTCGAAGTGGACCTCGACACCTTCGCAACCGCCCACGCCGCTGGGGCCGTGGTGCTCGACGTTCGCAACCCCGACGAGTACGAGTCGGGCCACGTCAGCGGCGCGGTCCTCATTCCGCTCGGCGAGCTCGGGGGCCGTCAGGACGACATACCTGACGGCGACCCTGTCTATGTGATCTGCGCCATGGGCGGCCGGAGCCTCCAGGCCACGAAGGCCATGGTGGACGCGGGCTACAACGCCCTCTCGGTCGCCGGGGGAACCAAGGGTTGGATCGAGCAGGGCCGACCGGTGGTCACCGGCATGTCACCCGAGTAGAACGTAAACGTCTAGCCCTGGACGCTCCTGGAGGTCTGCTTGTTGGCCGTATCCAGGGCGCTGTTGATCGATCGCAGGCTGGTGGACAGCTGGTACAACTGCTTGCGCTCGACCGGGTCGAACACATATCGCCGCACCCCGGCCACGTGGGTTGGTGCCGCTTGCTTCAGGATGGCATGGCCCTCCGCACTGAGTACCGCGAGCGTGCCGCGTCGATCGGAGAGGCAGGCCTGGCGCTTTACGTACCCGTCGCGGACCAGCCCGTCGAGTCGCCGGGTCAACCCGCTGGGCGAGACGAACAGCCGGTCGGCGAGTTCGGCCATGCGGAGCGCGAAATCCTCCGCTTCTGAGAGCTGAACCAGTACCTCATAGTCCCGCAACGAGATCTTGTGAGCCGCCTGAAGATCGGTGTCCAGTCTCGCCACGAGACGAGCGTGAACCGCCACCATGATCCGCCAGACCTCTTGTTCGTCGTCGGAGAGCCAATTCTCCGGGCCATCATCCGGAGTCCTTGCCGGCGACCCCTTTTGAACGGCCACAACCCAGACCATATCTTCGGCCATCCAGACCGTCCGATGATTGATACCTACATATATCCGAACGGATGAATCGTCGGTTCGAACGGATGGTTTTGGGAAAGGTCTCCCATAACGGACTAATCGGTCAGGGGATCTGCTCGCCCGCCTCGCTGCGCCCTTCCTCCATGAGGTCCTGCTCGAGATCCTCCCGAGAGGTGATCTCGTCTTCGTCGACCTTGGCGGCCTGGCGCTCGATCTCGGCTTCGGTCTCGGACATTCGCCCTGCGTGATCCGGCACGGATCTCCCTCCTCAGTGCAACGACGTTGCGTGCTCGTGGGCTGGTCAGGCCATTGCTATCTATACAGGGGGCCCGGGTTCCGGTAGACTCAGGTTTTTGAGTGCCGGGCGAGCGCGTTCGCGTTCGGCGGCGGAAACACCGCGACGCCGGCGGGCCGGCGCATGGGAAGGACGTTACTGCGAAGGTGCCCACCAATCACGCGGCGCAGCCCGAAGAGGATCTAGTACGCCTCTACCTAAATGACATTGGCAAGCACGCGCTGCTGACGAAGGACGACGAAGCGCGGCTCGCCCAGGCCATCGAAGCAGGACGCGAGGCACGAGCGGAGCTGGCTGCCGCCAAGACGGTCACCGCGGCGCGCAAGCGAGAGTTGCGGCGGTTGATCCGAGGCGGCGACGACGCGGCCGAGACCTTCGTGAAGGCCAACCTCCGGTTGGTCGTCTCCATCGCCAAGAAGTACCAAGCGGCCGAACTACCCCTGCTCGACCTCGTGCAAGAGGGCAACCTCGGCCTCATGCACGCCGTGGAGAAGTTCGACTGGCGCAAGGGCTTCAAGTTCTCGACCTATGCCACCTGGTGGATCCGTCAGGCCATCACCCGGGGTATCGCCAACACCGGCCGCACGGTGCGACTGCCGGTGCATGCGGGTGACCTGCTCACCCGGGTCACCAAGGCTCGCGGTCGCCTCGAAGGACAGCTCGGTCGGCGCCCGACGGTCGGAGAGTTGGCGGCCGACCTGGAGCTGGAGGAAGAGAAGGTCACCGAGATCCTCCGCCACGCGGCCGAGCCGTTGTCGCTGTCGGAACCGCTGCGGGAGGATGGCGACGCCGAGTTGGGCGATGTCGTCGAAGACCGCTCCGCAGTTTCGCCGTTCGACGCGGCTGCGGCATCGCTGCTGTCGGGCGAGGTAGCCAAGATGCTGGTCGCCTTGGACGAGCGCGAGCGGGAGATCCTGCGCCTGCGTTTCGGACTTGACCGGGGCGAGCCCCGCACCCTCGATGAGGTAGGCGAGCACTTCAGCCTGACTCGGGAACGCATCCGCCAGATCGAGGCCCGGGCCATGTCCAAGCTGCGCCACCCGTCGACCGACCGGGGAGCAAGAGAGCTGCTCACCGGCTGAGCGGTAGGTCCGACGCGGTGGACACCACCGAGATCACCGTCGATACCCGGAACCGCCAGATCGCCGACCTGACCGAGGCCGTCGCCGACTTTTGTCGCGGTCGGGGCGACGGCCTCTTGTCGGTCTTCGCACCCCACGCCACCGCGGGCCTGGCCATCATGGAGTTGGGGTCAGGTTCCGAGCCCGACCTCGTGGACTTGTTAGGCCGGTTGCTGCCCCGAGACGACCGGTATCGCCATCGCCACGGATCGCCCGGTCACGGGGCCGACCACGTGATGCCCGCGCTGGTCAGCCCGTCAGTCGTGGTGCCGGTGATCGGTGGACGAGCACAGCTGGGAACCTGGCAGTCGGTGGTCCTGGTCGACCTGAACGCTGACAACCCCACCCGCCGGGTCCGCCTCAGCTTCCTCCCGGGCTGAGTCGGCGGTTTGACGGGAACTCATCGCCAGAACGGTTTGGTGTGGCGGCGGGCGGAGCGCCCACCTTCATCTTGGGCGAGTGCTGCTCGCAGCCGGGCGATCGCGTCGGCGATGGCCGCCGGCTCGCCCGCGGTCAGCATCGCCGCCAGCACCTCCAGCAGGCTGACCAGGTCTGCCTGATCGATCACCGAGGCGATATCGCTCGCCAGCAACCGGGCCTCGGCGGCCAGCCGCTGCCCGTCGCTCGGAGTGATGGACTCGCCCCGGTCATCGACCGCCCCCAGCAGCTCTTCCAGGCGGGGGCGGTAGGCCTCCAGGCCGGGCTCGACCAGGCCGGGCGCCTCCAGGCCGGGCTCGACCAGGCCGGGCTCGACCAGGCCGGGCTCGGCCAGGCCGGGCTCGGGTGCCGACGACCGCCGCCGCCGGCCGTTGACCTTCCCCGCCGTGGCGTTCGGGGTCGCCATCCCCGTCGGCGGCTGAGATCCTGGAGCCGGCTGGGGTTGGTGGGGAGTCGGGGACGGAGGGGGCACGGTGACGCCTCCCTCGAACGTGGCCCGCATGGGTACCGCGGTCATCGGTGCCCCGGCGGAGGTCCAAACCGATGGCACCCAACCCGAGGGCGCCCAACCCGATGGCATCTCCACCGGTTGGACAATGCGGTGCAACGGACCCTCCACGCGGTCTCCGGATTGGTCGACTGCCACCCAGGCCGTGAACCGGCAGAGCACCCGATGGCGAAGCGACACCGACACGATCTCCTTCGCCAATACCTCCATTTCCCCGGCGCCCACACGCGAGCGCGCGGCGTAGCGGTCTTCCAACTCCCGCAGATGGGCCCGGGCCCACACGGGCGCCGCCGCCTGGCTCGATCCTTCCAGCACGTCGCACGACCTGGTCGTTCCGTCGTGGCCTGAGACGATGGCCCGGCCACCCGGTCGCCCCCGGAACCTCCCGCTCACGACCAGGGGAACCCCGGGGAACAGGTCGGCCGGTCGCGATGGAGTCATGGTGGCATCCTCCGCGATCAACCCCTCGAAGCGAACGTTCACCGACTCGAGGACCGGGTGGCCGATCCGGCGCTGGAGATCGGCCAGCACATCGTCGAGGCGATCCTCCGACTCGACCAGGTCACAGCGTCCGCCGGTGACCGCGGCCAGGCGGCGCAGCAGGCCGGCATTGACGGCCCGATCGATGCCGACGGTGAACATCCGCACGCCGGCGTCGGTGGCCAGGCGGACCAACTGGTCTTCGTTGCCGACCTGGCCGTCGGTGACGAGGATGCAGCACCGGATGCGCCCCGGCCCGGATCGCCCCGCTACCACGGCGTGCGCCGCTCGAAGGGCCGAGGCCATCTCGGTGCCCCCGCGGGACTCCAGCCGCGCCAACCACTCGATCGCCTGGTAGCGGTTGCGGTCGGATGCCTCGACCAGAACATCGGGCGAAAGGCCGGTCGGGCGCTCGACCTCGTGATCGAACGCGATCACGGCGAAGCGGTCTGCGAGTGTCAGGGAGTCGACGATGCGCGTCGCCGCCCGCCGGGCTGCGACCATCTTCCAGCCGCCCATGCTCCCGGAGCGATCGAGGACCAGCACGACGTCGCGGGCGGGCGTCGAGCCGGTCGCGACCGGGGGCATCACGGTGACCACGTACGTCCCCCCTTCGGTGCCATCCGATGTTCCCGTCTCGTCGGGAATGGCGAGGGCGGTGACCGAGCTGGTCACGCCCGTCGCCACCCGGTATCGCAGGACGAAGTCGCGGTCGAGCCGTTCTCCTGGGCGGAGCTCGACGGTGACGGGGCCCGGGAGTTCGCCCGCCACGACGACGGCGTGCAGGCTGGAGCGCAGATCGCTGACGGCCATCCCGGCCGGGTCCAGCCCGACGGTGAGCGCCAACTGCACCGGATTGATCGAACCGGGGAGGAGCGCGGGTGGCGTGATCCGGGACGCGTCGGGAACGGCATCGGTATCGAGGGCCGTTCCCTCGCCGGCGCCCTCGCCGTCGAGCGGCCGCCCGGGGGTGTAGCGGGGGGCGACCACCAGCGGTACCCGGAACGTCGCTTCCCCCAGCTCGCAGGGAACGGGACCGGCGAGGGTCAGTTCCACCGTTGCTTCCTCACCAGGCGCAATGTTGCCGATGCGGGTGGTGAACACATCGGGTCGGTCCTCCTCCAACAGCGCGGCGCGCTGGCCGGCTGCCAACGCGTCGACGTAGGCGTCGCGGGCGGCCTGGCGCTCCTGGAGCACGCCGGCGATGCGGCGGCTGCCGACGGTGATCGCCAAGTCGGTGACTGCCGCCCGGTCGGGGAGCGGGAAGATGTAGGTGGCTTCGATGGGGCAGTCGTGAGGGTTGCGGAAACGCTGGCGAATGGTCATCGTCGCCAGCAGGGCGATGATGTCGGCGGTGACGGTCATGGCCACGAGCGGGAGGTTGCCCCGGTCGGATGTGAGCAGGCCGGCGCCCGGGGATTCACCGGGGCGGTCGAGATCAGGCAGTTCGTGAACGAGGCGCAGCGAGGTCATCGGTG
>JAUTXN010000188.1 GCA_030838045.1 Acidimicrobiaceae bacterium | reverse complement strand
CGCCGACCGGGTGGTCGAGCGGACCTCGTCGGGCGGGGTCTGCGTCAACGGGACCGTCTTGCAGATCGCCACCCCGGGGCTGCCCTTCGGCGGGGTCGGCAGCAGTGGCATGGGCGCCTATCACGGTCAGTACGGATTCGAGACCTTCAGCCATCTGAAAGGTGTCCTCGACCGGGCCACCTGGTTCGATCCGTGGTTCACCTATCCGCCCTACGACGGCCTCAAGAGCAGGATCCTCCGCCGCCTCTTCTGACACCCTGGGCTTGGTGGGATTCGTGTTCTTCCCGAGTGCGCTGGCGAGCAGCAACGAGGTCCGAAGGGTGGTGTAGTCGCGCTCCGAGCGACGGCGATGCATCCGGTCTGGTACGGCGTTGAGGCTCTCGGCGGGGTTATCACCACCAGAGACGTGAACCCGTACGAGAGTTCCTGCTGACAGCCCGCCTCACGGCGTCGGCGCCAGCGAGTCGGGCAGGGTTTCGCTGTGCACGATGGAGAGCCTGCGGGTGGCCCGGGTCAGGGCGACGTACAGGGCGCGCAGGCCCTGGGCCGACTCGGCCACGATCCGCGACGGCTCCACGACGACCACCGAGTCGAACTCGAGTCCCTTGACTGTCCCCACCGCCACCAGGGTGACGGTGTCATCGAGCGCCCCGGCTTCCAGGCTCCCGAATTCCACGCCGGCTTCGGACAACGCCGTGCCCGCGGCGCCCACCATCGACGGGGGGCAGATCACCCCGACCGTCCCACTCTGCGCCGATTCGCCGTGCACGGCGGCGGATTCCTCGGCCACGACCCTTGCCACGGTTACCGGCCACGACTCGGGCCTGGCCGCCAGGATGCGAGGCTGTATGCCGGTCGTGCGCACCGATTGGGGCGCCGACATGCCCGGGGCGGCGGCCTCGAGAACGAGGCTCGCCAGATCCATGATCTCGCTCGGCGTCCGGTAGTTGACGGTCAGCTCGACCACCCGGGAGCCGCGCTTGGTCGGAAGGTGCTCGAGGGCATCGGACCATGACCCCGGGGCCCAGGTGCCAGTGGCCTGGGCGATGTCCCCCACGATCGTCATGGACGACGACAGGCTGCGCCGACCGAGCATCCGCCACTGCATCGGCGAAAGGTCCTGGGCCTCGTCCACCACGATGTGGCCGTACGCTCGGGGCGCGTCGTCGTCGGGTCCACCATCGCCGTCGCGGGGGCGGTCACCGGGACGGCGGCGGGCGGTCCCCAGCACCGCCCGAGCCTCGTCGAGCAACGCCAGATCGGCTTCAGTCCAGGCCGCCTCGTCGGACGACTCCGAGCGTGGTCGGGACAGGAGGCGCTGCTCCTCGTCTGAGAGCAGGCCCCGCCCGGCCAGCTCCACCAGCGGGGGAGCACCGAACAGGTCGTGCAGCAGTTCCTGTGCGGACAGCACGGGCCACATGCGATCCAGCGCCTCGACGACGACCGGCAAGCGGCGCAGGTCGCTCCCCAGCTCGGCGGCGGTGATCTCGGTGCGCTCCGGCAGCGCCCCGACCAGGTCCAGATCGTCGAAGTCGTCGTCGTCGTCGCTCTCAGTCGAGGCCCCAGTCGAGTCCCCAGTCGAGGTCCCGGCCGGCGTACCGGGCGATGCTGCCCGCGGGTCCGCTGAGCCGGCGGCGCCGCTCGACAGATCTCGGGCCGTTCGGGCCCGTGCCTCCAGCAGCCGGGCGTGCAGATGCCGCCACATGAGCTGCTCGACCAGCCGCCGCCGGGCGTTGTGGCTCCCCGAGCGCCGCTTGGCGGCGCTGACAATCTCGGCCGTCGCCCCGGCCGCCAGCGTCAGGACGACCGGTCCGTAGGGCACCTCGACGGGGCGGCGCAGCGGGCGCTCGCGCGTCGCCACGGCCCGGGCGATGAAGCGGGCCATCCGGGCATCCCCTTTCAACGTGGCGGTGGCCCGGTCTTCGACGCCAGTTGCGACGGCCTGGCCGTACAGCCGGCCGACCGTCGACATCTCCACCCCGGTCTCGCCCAACGAGGGCAGAACGTGCTCGATGTACCGGAGGAACAACGGGTTTGGCCCGACCACCAACACCCCCTGGCTCTCCAGGGGAAACCGGTAGGTGTACAGCAGGTAGGCCGCACGGTGCAGCGCCACCGCCGTCTTGCCGGTGCCGGGTCCGCCTTGGACGACGAGGACGCCACTGAGGGGGCTGCGAATGATCTCGTCCTGCTCCCGCTGAACCGTCGCCACGATGTCGCGCATGCGACCGGTCCGGGAACGGGCCAGCGCCGACAGCAGCGTCGCCGACCCCGACAGGCCGGCTCCGAGTCCGATGGAAGCCAGTCGTTCGGTGGCGTCGCCATCGCCGCTGCCGTCGCCGTCACCGGGATAGCTGAACAGCTCGTCCTCCAGGTCCAACACCCGGCGGCCCTCGGTCAGGAAGTGGCGACGTCGGGTGAGTCCCATCGGCTGGGCGCCGGTCGCTCGGTAGAAGGGCTCGGCGACCGGCGCCCGCCAGTCGACGACCAGCGGCTCCTGGTCGTTGTCCGCCACCGCCAGCCGTCCGATGTGAAAGGCCTCAGCCGTCCCTTCGCCACGACCGGCGTCGCTTCCGGGAGCGTCGGTCTCGGCAACAGAGCCGGACACCGATTCGACGTCGACGGCGACCCGGTCGATCCGGCCGAACACCAGGGACTCGCGACCCAACTGGAGTTGCTCGAGGCGGTTCAGACTGGTTCGAACCCGGATATCGCGCTCGGTGATCGCCTGGAAGGTTCCTCCGCGCTCACCGAAGGCGGCGCGCAGCATCGCCAGGGCATTGGCTCTCATCGCCTCCAACTGCTCGTAGGCGTGATCGACGTGGGCCTGTTCAGCCGCCAGATCCGGATGGGACATACAGGGAACGTCGACTATGCGCCACGCCCAGCACGCTGCGCAAGATCACCTCGGTCTAGGCTGAGACCTCGCACCACGTCCCGACCCCTCTCGTGAACCGCTCCCCATTGCTCGCCGAACGGCCGACAAGACACTTGTTGACGAGCGATGCGCCAGCCCGGGGCCCGGTGCCGGTCCTCATGCTGGACCACCGCCCGGTGACGCTGCGCAATTGGCTGGGCGGCCTTTGGCACTTCCGCGGCGTGCTGGTCGCCCTGTCACGCAAGGACTTCCAGGTCCGCTACAAGCGGGCGACGCTCGGCGTGCTCTGGTCGGTCGCGCTTCCCCTGCTGCAGTCGATCGTGATGGTCTTCATCTTCTCCCGCGTCGGCCGCTTCGGCTCCGGCCACGCCTTCAGCTATGCCGGGTTCGTGCTGGCCGGAATGGTGCCGTGGG
>JAUTXN010000175.1 GCA_030838045.1 Acidimicrobiaceae bacterium | reverse complement strand
GGAGTCGCCCGCGGTGGCGGCGGTGATCGTCGGTGCGCCGGGCAGCGCATAGGCGACTACGGCGGCGGACTGTGCACTCGGGGCCGATGTCCCGTACAGGTTGATGGCCGCCACGGTGAATGTGTACGACGTGCCGGCCGTGAGTCCACTGAAGGTGCGGGCCGTGGTGGTGGCATCGAAGGATTGCGCCGTCTGCGCGACACCGGCCTTATACGGAGTCACGACATACCCCGTGATCGCGCTGCCGTTGCTGGCTGGGGCCACCCATGTGAGGGTGGCGCTGGTGATACCGGCCGCGGCCGTCGGGGTGGCCGGCGCCGCCGGCTTGTCGGCGTACACGTACGTTGCGCCACCGGCGACGCCCAACGTGACCCAGGTCACCGTCACTGACGCCGCACTGGCCCGGGACGGCATCGAGGAGATGACCGCCGTGTTTCCGACAATGGTAAAGCAGCCCGGGGCGGCCGCCCCGGGGCAGGGAAAGAGCGTGACTGGCGTGCCCGCTTGCTGTTCGGCGGTGGTGCCGATCTCGACCGCGGTGGGTGTGACGGTGCTGGAACCCGTCGAGGTGACCGACCCGCCGCCTGCGATGGGCCCGATGGCGGGGACGAGGACGATGCCGGAGGGGGCGGCGGGCAGCGATCCGGCGGTAGTGGATGAATCGGTCGCCGGGTCGGCGTCTGCCGACGATGCCCTTGTGACCGAGGCGGCCTGGATGAGCGTCGACGTCACACCCGACCCGGTCACGATCGCCACCACGGTGATGTCCGGAAGGGTTGTGCCGTGGGTAAAGGACGAGCCGCTCGTGGTACACGCAACAGCCCGCCCGACCGGCGTCTGGCAAACCCAGCCGGTGCCGTACGCGCCCACGGGAACAACACCGGTCGGCACCGTCTGGGTGACCGATATCGGAGTGGTCTCGTTGGCGCCGGCCAGCACGCTCGCCGTGACGTCGTAGTTGACGGGTCCGCCCATTTGCGACGTGGCGGGGGCATAGCTGGTTGTGCTGACCGCGAGCTGCGGAATGGCGCTGAAGGCGAGCACCGCGACGTCGGAGATCTCGTGCGTGTCGGTCACCGAACCGGTGGAGCCCACGAAGCCGAAGGCCAGTTGCTTGGGCACCCCGCTGGAGTTCAGCGAGATCGTCGAGGGATAGAAGCCAGTCGCTGAGGGCAGTGTGCCCGTGAGCACGTGCGCCGTCCCGCCGACCGGTGTGACGACCACTTTGTAGGTGCCGGTGGTCACGGTGATCCCCGCAGAGGTGAACGACGACGCGGTCGGGTTGATGAGCACGTGGACCGGGACGAGCGAAGCGCCACGAGTCGCCCCTCGGAGGACGACCTTGGACGGGAGCGTCCCGTCAAAGGTGGTGGTCAATCCGCAGTAACCGACAAGACCGGAGCCCGGCCCCCGCACCACGACGGCCCCAGAAGTCTGGGTGGTGATGGTGGTGGGAGGAGAGCATCCCGTGCCGGACGATGAGTTGCTGCTGAAGTTGCCGGCCACATCGAGGCCGATGCCGAGATAGGCGTTGGCCAATCCTGGCACGGACCCCGAAGGGGAGTACCCGAGTGGGCCCCCGGGCGTACCCATGGCGGTGGGAGGCGCCGGGTTGGTGGGATCGACGGCCGCCAGCATGAATCCGATCCCGTCGGCACCAGTTCCGCCCCATTGGTAGGAGTTGAACGTGATATCGAGGCCGCTTGACGTCGGGAAGCCGGTCTGGCCGAAGATCCCACCCACCTGGTTTGCGGTGGCCGGGGTGAGCTGGAGCTTCCCCTGACCTTGAGTGTCTATGTTTCCCGCGCAACTGAGAAGGGGGGGTGTCGTGCTGTTGGCCTTCGCGGTCAAGCAGGCATCGTTCGTTCCGCTGGTTGGAGACGGAACGGCGACGGTCCCGGTGCCGTCCACCGTATTGTCGTGGAAGGTGTTCTGAAAGAGGGTCGTGCCCGCCGCGGCGGAGGCGGCCCTTGGGGTACCGACGACGACCAAGGTGGCCAGCAAGGAGACGCTCATGGCCATCGTCAGGGCCTTGGCACGGCCCCCCCACGCCGCCCCAGCGGCCCTAGGCATCTCCAACACTGACAGGACGGTTCAGACGCACCGCCGCCTTGTTCACGCTGGCCCGGAACTGCCGGCGAGCCAGCCAACCGCCAATCGCTAACATCAACGCCGCGCCTGCGATGATCCCCAGGCCCGGCAGCGGCAGGACGATTATCCGGACGGTCATCGAGTGTCGCGTCCCGTCGGCGTTGACGACAGACACCGAGGGATGACAGATACACATCAGCGGAGGGTCCCACGTGGTGCTGATCTCGCGCGTGGCGCCCCGCATGACCGTGAAGTCCGGGAAGGCGGCAGCGGTGCCAGAGGCACTGATCTTCAACGGTGTGGCGCCACGGAAGTCACGGTGCACCGTTCCGGTGTCGTGGATCTTCGCCGTGATCTTCACGGGGCCGCCGGTCGCGAATCCCTTTGCGCTGAGGTCGCTCAGCGATGTCGAGTCGTTCGTGACTCCAGCGACGGTGATGTATACCGGTGTACCGATCCCGCGGTTGATCTTGATGTTGGCGCTGGTCTGTCCTGCCGGGACGAGAAAGACGAGAGCGACCTGGTGGTCGCCGGGCTCAGGGGCTGAAGGGACCGTGATGGACGCGGTCACAATCTGGGTGGCGCCAGGTGCGACGTCGAAGGTCGCAGGATCGATGGTCACCCATTCAGACGCCGAGTAAGGCGCTGAGTCCTGGAAAACGAGTGATCCGTCGGACCCGCCGGTGAAGTTGCGCTTCTGTACCGTTACAGACGCCGAGGATCGTCCATTGTTGATGACTTGGATCTTCTGGGCGACGCCGATGTCAGCTTGCCCCACCACGAGCCGGGTGGGGCTGATCGTCAGCGAGAACTCGGGAGGAGTCGAGCTCGCTGGTGTCGAAGTCGTCGAAGGGTCGCTAAGCGCGAACGAGCCCGAGGCTTGCGCCTCGGACCCACTCGCAAGCGGAATCGACCAGAAGGATAAGACGACGCAGGATGCGAGAGCGGCGCCACACTTAAGCATTTTGATCATCTTATTCTCCAGGTTCCAGCAGTTATTACAGGTTCGTAGTGGCGACGTAGTTCAGGACCGCGGTGTAGGTACCCGCAGCGACGACCGGAATCCTGATCTGGTAGTCCGTGCTGAGGTGGTCCCCACCGTCTGCGGACCGAGTGCCCTGAGTGTGCACCTGCACCGCAGTGCCGGTGCTGTTGAGCGCGCTGAAGGCACCGCCCCCGGTCTGCCTCACGGTAAGTGCCGCAATCGGAATGGTGTCCGTGGTAACGAGCGGCAGCACAGGCGTCATGGTGTCGAATGCCGACTGGACGGTGACCGCATATCCGGTGGGGTTGTTGGTCTCGACGGTGTAGGTCACCGCGGTCGAGGTGCCGACGGTCGCACCCGGCGCCCCGCTGATCGTGAAGCCTGGAGTGAGCGCCGTCATTGTAATGCCCGAGCTCACGGCCACATTCCCGTTCGTGGACTGGCCGGA
>JAUTXN010000157.1 GCA_030838045.1 Acidimicrobiaceae bacterium | reverse complement strand
CTCGGGGTCGTCATCGGTTTGGTGGCGCAGTCGGCGGCCGCCGCGATCAGTGGTTCGGCGAGCGTCGCCGCGGCGGTCGACCGCCTCGGCGGCCATCGCAGCGGCGCCGCCGCCTACCTCGGGATTGCGTTGCTGTCGGCCGCGGCCCTCGTTGCCTTCGCCGCGGCCGCCCAGATCGCGACCACCTGGGGCGAGGAGTCCGCCGGTCGCGTCGACAACCTTCTCGTGCAGCCGATGAGCCGCCGGCGTTGGCTGGCGGGCCGCTTGGCCGGCGCGGCCGGAATGGTGACCGCGGCCAGCGTCATCACCGGCGTCGCCACCTGGGTCGGCGCCGCCACCCAGAACAGTGGAGTTGGGTTGGGACAACTGGTGGCGGCTGGACTGAACATCGCCCCGCCGGCCCTGTTCGTCCTCGGCGCCGGAGCATTGGTCTACGGGCTGCGTCCCCGTATGGCACCGGCGTTCACCTTCGGGCTCGTCGCCTGGTCGCTGCTCGTCGAGCTCGGCGCCGCCGTCATCAAGGCCAACCAGTGGCTGCTGGACACATCCGTGCTCACCCACATGACGCCGGCACCGGCCGCAGATCCGAACTGGTCGGCCGCGGCGACGCTGGTCGCCCTTGGGCTCCTGGCGGCCGGGGCCGGTGTCGCGCTGTTCGAACGTCGCGACCTGGCCGCCGCCTAACCCCTCGCGGTGGCCTCAAGCCGTCCGGTCGGCCCGGCGCGAGCCCACGATTTGACGTTTGGCCCCGAGTGCCGGGACTTTCGGCCCTGCCGCACCGCAGCTACGAGGCCGAAGCTGTGGAAGGAGGTGATCGTTCATGATCTCGCACAGCGCATTTGACGGCCCGGGCGAGGGCGCCACAGCTGACGGCCACGTCGTGGTCGGATTCGACGGATCTCCCGCCGCCTGGGAGGCCTTGCGGTGGGCCGCCGATGACGCCGGAGGCCGCCGCGCCGCCCTCGACATCGTTTGCTCCGTCGCTGACCCCTCGGCGATGCCGGCAACCGCCGTTCCCGGCGCTGCCCGTTTCATCTCGGCGCGCCAGCAACTGGACGAAGCGGCGTGGGTGGCCGGGCATCGGGGATTGCAGATCCGGGTCCACTCGTCCCTGGCCGAGGGCAGCCCAGGAGACGTGCTGGTCGACCGAGCCCGAGGCGCGGCGGAGCTGGTCCTCGGCCGCCACGATCCCGGCCCGATCTCGGCACCGGGCCGGGAATCGCTGTCCGACTACTGCCACACCAACGCCGCCTGCCCCGTGACCGAGGTCGACTCGGTCTCGCAGCCCGACCACCCAAACGCCCCTGGGCCCGTCACCACGCCGGCCGCGGGCGAAGGAGATGAACGAACATGACGATCACTGGTCCCAGCCCTGTTGGAGTCACCCACCACCTGCCCGCCCCGGTTGCCGAGGCTGTCCGGTCGGCGGCACCTGGCGATGTGGTGGTGGGGGTGGATGGGTCGCTGCCGTCGCGCCACGCCCTCCAATGGGCGATCGAGGAAGCCGAGATCCGCCACGTCCGATGCCGGCTGATCAAGGTCTTGACACCCGATGCCTTCGAGGTGGTCGATCGCAAGACCGCATTGCCCATGTTCGACTTCCTGGCAGACGAGCAGAGTGCACTGTCGGCAACGGTCGCCGACGTCGTCGCCAACGGTATTGGGAGCCCATCGACGAATGTCGAGCTCGTAGCCGGTGACCCGGTCGAGGTGCTGACCGAGTTGGCTCGCCACGGCGACCTGCTCGTGGTCGGCACCAGGGGCCACGGGGCGCTGACAAATCTGTTCCTCGGCTCGGTCAGCTCCGCGCTGCTGCACCACCGGGTCCGCCCGACCGTGGTGGTACCGCCGACCGCCGACTGGCGCCAGGGGTGCAACCGGATCGTCGTCGGCGTGGACGGCTCGGACGGAGCGGCGCGGGCGTTGCGGTGGGCCAGCGACGAGGCGCAAGCCCGGCATTGTGAGCTCGTCGTCCTCCACGCCTGGCATGTGCCGGTGGTGTTGGCTTCACCGTACGCCCCGACCATGGTCGTCCCTTCCGAGGACTGCCAGCAGGCGGGCGAGGCGATCCTGGCCCAGGCCGTCGGCCTCCTCGAGCCCGGGGCCGACGTTGCCGTCATCCCACGCCTGGTGGAGGGCGCTCCCGACCGCGAGCTGGTGGCGGCCGCCGCCGACGCCACCCTTGTCGTCGTGGGCGGGCGGGGCCATTCCGGGTTGGCCGCCGCCGTCCTCGGTTCGACCAGCCGGGGTTGCGTCCACCATGCCCCCTGCCCGGTCGCGGTCATCCCGTGACGACAGCCCCCGCAGCCGTGATCGGGCTGCGAACTGCCGATGCCTCCCCAGGTCCCGCAGCCGCCACCGCTGCAGCTTCCTACCCGACCGAGCTGGTGGTCGACGCGTTGGCCGCCGACGGGACGGTCGTGCGCATACGACCGATCCGCCCCGATGACGCGGCGGCGCTGGTCGAGTTCCATCGCCGGCTCTCTCCCGAGACGGTCCACCTCCGGTTCTTCTCGGCCCATCCGCGATTGTCACCGCGGGAGGTGGATCGATTCACCGTCGTGGACTACCACGACCGCCTGGCACTTGTGATCGAAGCCGACGGCACACTTGTGGCCGTCGGCCGCTACGACGCCACCGGGCGCGACGGCGAGGCCGAGGTTGCCTTCGTGGTAGCCGAGAAGTATCACCACCGCGGC
The DNA here is from genome assembly GCA_030838045.1 of Acidimicrobiaceae bacterium. Lineage (GTDB taxonomy): Bacteria > Actinomycetota > Acidimicrobiia > Acidimicrobiales > Palsa-688 > JALYXV01. The sequence continues at coordinate 6,256 of JAUTXN010000157.1, read as the reverse complement.
CTCGGGACGCTGCTGCTCGAACACCTGGCGGTGGCCGCCCGGCCCCGAGGAATCCGCTGCTTCGTGGCCGACACACTGGCCCAGAACGGGCCCATGCTGGACATGTTCCGGGCCGCGGGATTCCGCGTCACCAGCCATCGGGTCGACATCGGCGTCGTTCAGGTCACATTCCCGATCGACGCGACCGATGATCTGGTTGACGCCGCCGACCAACGCAGCCACGCCGCCGACCGGCGGTCCATGGACCGGTTGTTGCGGCCCCGCTCGGTGGCCGTCGTCGGGGCGGGGACGCGGCCGGGTGGAATCGGCCACGAGGTGTTCCGCAACATCGCCGAGGGTGGTTTCACCGGGGCCGTGTACCCGGTCAACCGCACGGGCGAAGCGGTCCTCGGCCGCCCCGGCTACGCCACATTGCTGGACTTGCCGCCCGGCGCCGACGTCGACCTCGTCGTGGTGGCCATTCCCGCCGCCGGGGTGCTCGACGTGGCCGCGCAAGCGGTGACCCGCAGGGCCCGGGCACTGGTGGTGCTGTCGGCCGGGTTCGCCGAGACGGGCCCTGAAGGCGCGGATCTACAACGACGCCTCGTCGACGCGGCCCGGCGCGGGGGTATGCGTCTGGTCGGGCCCAACTGTCTCGGTCTGGCCAATACGGCCGACGACGTCTCACTCGATGCCACCTTCGCCCCGACGACGCCGGTGCCCGGCGACACCGCCTTGCTCTCCCAATCCGGTGCCGTCGGCATCGTGGCGCTGGCCGAGGCAGCATCGATTGGGCTCGGACTCTCCAGCTTCGTCTCTGTCGGCAACAAGGCCGACGTCAGCGGCAACGATCTCCTGGAGTACTGGCAGGACGACCCGGCCACCAAGGTCATCTGCTTGTACCTGGAGTCGTTCGGCAATCCCCGCCGCTTCGCCCGCGTGGCACGGCGGGTGTCGCGGGCCAAGCCGATCGTGACCCTGAAGAGCGGGCGCAGCACCGCCGGCCATCGCGGAACCCTCTCCCACACTGCGGCAGCAGCGACTTCCGACGTCGTAGTCGACGCCCTGTTTGCTCAGACCGGCGTGATCCGGGTCGACACCCTGAGTGAGCTGTTCGACACCGCCGTGGTCCTCGCCGACCAGCCCCTTCCCCTCGGGCGCCGGGTGGCGGTGGTCGGCAACTCAGGCGGCCCGGGCATCCTGGCCGCCGACGCGTGCGAGGCCGCGGGACTGGTCCTGCCCGAGCTCGGGGCTGACACCCAGGCCGCCCTCAGGGTCTTCCTGCCATCGACGGCCTCAACCGCCAACCCCGTCGACCTTTTGGCCTCGGCGCCGGCGCGGCACTACGCCCAGGCACTCGCGGTGGTCCTGGCCGATCCGGCCGTCGACGCCGTCATCGCCATCTACACCCCGCCGACGGTCACCACCGCCGATCCGATCGCCGTTGCAATCGCCGCAGCCAGCACCGGGTCGGCGACCAAACCGGTGGTCGCCTGCTTCTTGGCCTGCCCGACCGTGCCAGCTGCCCTTCGTCACCCTCAAGCGGGCATGCGCCGCGTGCCGTGCCTGCCCGCCCCCGAACGCGCCGCATCCGCGCTGGCTCGGGCCGCCCGATACCGGGAATGGGCCGAGCGCCCGGCGGGACGCCCGGCGGATTTGGCCGGCATCGATGAACTGGCCGCCGCGGCCGTCGTGCGCCGAGGCCGTGCAGGGGACCGGACCGGTGGCTGGTTGCCCGCGGCCGACGTCCAGGCTCTCCTTCGGGCATACGGCATCGCAGTGGCCGACACCGAGGCGGTCGCGGACAGCGATCAAGCGGTTGCCGTCGCCGGGCGCCTCGGCTATCCCGTCGCCCTCAAGGCCGCCTCACCCGAGATCGTCCACAAGACCGATGTCGGCGCCGTCCGTCTCGGCCTCGGCAGCGACGCCGAATTGCGGGAGGCGTTCGAGAGGATGCGATCGGACCTCGGTCCCCCGATGGGCGGCGGCCTCGTCCAGGCGATGGTCGAGCCGGGCGTCGAGACCGTCGTCGGCGTGGTCCATGACCCACTGTTCGGGCCGCTCATCATGTTCGGCCTGGGTGGCGTCACCACCGAACTGCTGGGCGACCGGGCGTTTCGGATCCTGCCGATGACCGACATCGACGCCGCCGAACTGGTCCGCAGCCTGCGGTGCTCGCCCCTTCTCACCGGTTACCGCGGTTCGGCCCCGGTCGCCCTGGCCGCGCTCGAAGACCTGGTCCTGCGAGTCGCACGGCTCGCCGAGCAGGTCCCCGAGATCGCCGAGCTCGACCTGAACCCGGTCATTGCGACGGCCCACGGCGTCGTCGCCGTCGATGCCAAGGTCCGCCTGGCGTCACCACCGCCTTCCCCTGAGTCGTGGCTGCCCCGACTGGCGTAGAGGCGCCCGACCCGGGCGAGGCCCCTTTTCCCCGAGATCGTTTCCACCGACGTGATTTCCACCGGACGTCCTTTTCCACCGACGACCTCTCCAGGGTCGCTGGGGTCAGGGGAGCGGATCGGCGGGTTCCCGCCTCGGGGCGTCCCCGGTGCCGACCAGGTCGGCTACCTGCCCGGCGATCTCCAGGTCCTCGGCGGCGGTGACGACGAGCGTGGCGCACCGCGCCTCGGGGGCGGTGACGTCGGCGTCGGTGTGTGCGGCGGCGTTGCGTTCGGCGTCGACGGCGACGCCCAGGAAGCCGAGACGCGACGCGGCCCGGGCCCGAAGCTCGGAGGCGTGCTCACCGATTCCCCCGGTGAAGACCAGCGCGTCGATTCCTCCGATGGCCGCGGCCATGGCGCCGATCTCCCGGCACAGCCGGTGGACCCAGACCTCGAGGGCGAGCACCGAACCTGCGTCGCCGCCGCCGGCCGCGGCGATGACGTCGCGGATGTCGCCGCCCGCATCCGAGAGACCGGCCAGACCGGACTGGTGTTCGAGACCATCGGCGACCTCGTCGGCGCCCATGTGCGCCTGCCTGATGAGCCACAGCACCAGGCCCGGGTCGACACTGCCCGACCGCGTCGCCATGACCAGGCCTTCCATGGGGGTGAATCCCATGGTGGTGTCCTGGGAACGGCCCCCCGCGACGGCGCACAGCGACGCCCCGGCGCCGAGATGGCAGGTCACCATTCGCAGCTCGGGCAGCGGACGGCCGAGGATGCCCGCGGCCCGCCGGGACGCCCAGGCGTGGGAGAGGCCGTGGAAGCCGAATCGGCGGAGTCCGAATCGCTGCCGCCATTGCGCCGGTAGGGCGTAGGTGGCGGCAGCGGCGGGCATGGTCGCATGAAACGCCGTGTCGAAGCACGCCACGTTGGGCACGTCAGGAAACGCCGCCAGCGCGGCCCGGATGCCCGCCAGCCCCGCCGGCTGGTGCAGCGGGGCGAGCGTGGTCAGCGCCTCGAGGCGGACAACCACATCAGGGTCGACCAGTACCGGTTGGGAGAACTCGGTGCCCCCGTGCACGATGCGGTGGCCGACGGCGTCGATGGGACGGCCCTCCTCGACCAGCCTCCGGAGCGCCTCGGGGTCGAGGTGGGCGCCGTGGCGGTCGAAGGTGGATTCGGCGACCCGATGCCCGGCGTCGTCGACGACGCTCAGTTTGACGTTGCTGGAGCCGGCGTTGACGACCAGGGTGGCCATCAGCCCGGCCAGGCCCAATCCCGGACTTGGGGGAGATCCTCGCCGTGGGAACGGGTCCAGGCCCGGGCGGTGGCTCGCATGTCGACCATCTCCTGGCGGATCGTGGCCGCCTGCGACCCGAGCGAACTGACTCGGTCGATGACGTCCATGACCAGGTGGAAGCGGTCCAAGTCGTTGAGCATGACCATGTCGAACGGCGTGGTGGTGGTGCCCTGCTCCTTGTAGCCCCGCACGTGGATGTTGGCATGGTTCGTCCGCCGGTAGGCCAGGCGGTGGATGAGCGTGGGGTAGCCGTGATGGGCGAAGATGACCGGCTTGTCGGCGGTGAAGATGGTGTCGAACTCACGGTCGGACAGGCCGTGGGGATGCTCGGTGTCGGGCGCGAGCCGCAACAGATCGACCACGTTGACCACTCGGACGTTGAGCTCGGGCAGCCGGCTCCGGAGCAGGTCGACCGCGGCCAGCGTTTCCAGGGTGGGGACGTCACCGCAGCACGCCAGGACCACGTCGGGCTCGTCGTCGGGGCTGCTCGACGCCCATTCCCACATCCCGACACCCCGAGCGCAGTGCAGCATCGCCTCGTCGAGGCTGAGCCAGGTCGGAGCGGACTGTTTTCCCGCCACGATGACGTTGACGTAGTTGCGGCTGCGAAGGCAGTGGTCGGCGACGGAGAGCAGGCAGTTGGCATCGGGCGGGAGATACACGCGGACCACGCTGGGCGCCTTGTTGATCACATGGTCGATGAAGCCGGGGTCCTGGTGGGAGAAGCCGTTGTGATCCTGCCGCCACACGTGCGATGACAGCAGGTAGTTGAGCGACGCCACCGGCCGCCGCCAGCGCAGCGCCGCGCTGGCCTCAAGCCATTTGGCGTGCTGGTTGAACATGGAGTCGACGATGTGGATGAACGCCTCGTAGCAGTTGAACAGCCCGTGGCGGCCGGTCAGGAGGTAGCCCTCCAGCCAGCCCTGGCAGGTGTGCTCCGAAAGGATCTCCATCACCCGGCCGCTCCGGCCCAGGTCGACGTCGGTCGGAAGCACCTCGGCTTGCCAGGCTTTGGCGGTCACCTCCAGCACGGCGCCGAGTCGGTTGGACGCGGTCTCGTCGGGGCCGAACAGCCGGAAGTTGCGGGTGGCGTCGCTGGCGGCCATGACGTCGCGCAGCCAGCCGCCGAGCACCCGGGTGGCCTCTGCGAGCGGGGCCCCCCGGTCGGCGACGACCACGGCGTGCCGGGCGATGTCGGGCAGCTCGAGGTCGCGCAGGATGACCCCGCCGTTGGCCTGGGGGACAAGGCCCATACGCCGATCACCGGGCGGCGCCAATGCCACGATGTCGTCCATCGGCCGCCCTTCCGAGTCGAACAGCTCCTCGGGACGGTAGCGGCGCAGCCAGCGTTCCAGTTCGGCCAGATGGGCGGGGTTGGTCCGCACCTCGGTCAGGGGGATCTGGTGGGCTCGCCACGTGCCTTCCATGGCTACCCCGTCGACCTCGGCCGGCCCCGTCCAACCCTTGGGGGTGGCGAAGATGAGCGCGGGCCACCGGGGCCTGACCCGGTCCGGGGCGCCGGAGTCGGACCGGGCGTGGAGTTGAATGGCGCGGATCTCGGCCACGATCTCGTCCAGGGCGGTGGCCAGCTCACCGTGGACGACCGCCGGGTCGTGCCCTTCGACGATGTAGGGCCGGTACCCGTACCCTTCGAGCAGGCGGCACAGCTCGTCGCGACCGATGCGGCTGAGAACCGACGGGTTGGCGATCTTGTAACCGTTCAGGTGCAGGATCGGGATCACGGCGCCGTCGTGGACCGGGTCGAGGAACTTGTTGGAGTGCCATGCCGTGGCCAGGGCGCCGGTCTCGGCTTCGCCGTCGCCGATCACACAGGCCACGACCAGCTCAGGGTTGTCGAACGCCGCCCCGTAGGCGTGCGCCAACGAGTAGCCCAGCTCGCCGCCCTCGTGAATCGACCCGGGTGTGTCGGGGGAGGCGTGACTTGGGATGCCGCCGGGGAAGGAGAATTGGCGGAACAGCCGCCCCATACCGGCAGCGTCGCGGGGCACGGTCGGGTACACCTCGCTGTAGGAGCCCTCCAACCAGGTGCTGGCCACCATGGCTGGGCCGCCATGTCCGGGCCCACACACGAACAGGACCCGCAGGTCGTGGCGGTCGATGACCCGACAGAGGTGGGCCCAGAGAAAATTGAGGCCGGGCGTGGTGCCCCAATGGCCGAGCAGCCGGGGCTTGACGTGCTCCGCCAGGAGTGGTTCCTCGAGCAGAGGGTTGGCCATCAGGTAGATCTGTCCCACCGAGAGGTAGTTGGCCGCCCGCCACCAGCGGTCGAGCTGACTGAGTTCGGCGTCGCTCAGCCGGGCCGAGCCCGGGGTCGAGATCGGCGCCGCCGTCGATTGATCCATGAGAAGTTTCTACACGCACCACGCAGCCACGCCGACCGGACACCGATCCTGGGGCTGGGCACGGCTGTTGAAGAACCCCTGGTCACGGGGCCGTTACCAGCTGGCCTTGCAGTTCCTACGATCCGCCTCGCGACCGCCAATCCCGCGCCCCGACCTGGGGCACGACCGTTCTTGGGCGGCTCGATCAGGCCGGCATCGACTCCGACCGATGCGAGGAGCCAGGACGTGAC
>JAUTXN010000156.1 GCA_030838045.1 Acidimicrobiaceae bacterium | reverse complement strand
GCGGGCCGGATGTGTGAAGTCGCTCGGGAGCCAGGTCACTCATCCAACCTAACGTTCCGGTCACCATCACGACGTCCCTGTTCCCGAGGCATGGCCACAGACGCGTCGGATCGCGTCGAGCGGGTAGGGAGTAGTTCGGCTCTCGCCATGCAACTTCCAGTAGAAGTCATTCATGACGGTGGCGATCGCCGCATACCGCTTGATGATCGCCGCCACAGGCGCCGCGACTTCTCGCGCCGCGATCTGCGCCGGGTTGTCCCCTTCGGCACATCGCTGGATAAATGCGTTTCGGTCCCATGGGTTGCGGTCTCCGTCGGCGGTCAACGAGGTAGCAAGCCAGTTCACCAGTTGTGTGACCGAATAGCACGCGTCGTGAGTGATATTCGTTGCAAAAAATTCGATCTCAGCGTCGGAGAGGTCGAACGACGATGCGGTTGCAAGTCCGAAGTCGGAAAAATAGAGCCGCCGGCCGTCGGTCAGAATATTCCGAAAATGCGCGTCGAAATGCAGCAGTCCCTTCGCATTCATCAAGGAAACACCGGACCTCATATGTTGTTCCACCGTCATCAGCGCCGCTCCCGTGGGCATGCCGCCGTCGATCCCATCCAACGTCAGCCATTCATGGAGGCTGTACGGAAAATGTTCGAGAAAGAGCACTACACTGGCGGATGAGGTCGTGATTGCCTCGAGCCGGTCAAGCACTTCCGTCGATCCGTTCCAGTACGTCACCGTACGTTCAATATCGGCTTGTTGCTCGGGAGTGGCTCGTGTTGGCGGCGGTCCTTCGATCACTCTCCAGTGGTACATCAACGGAAAGCTCTCAGACTGCCGGCTGACCACCCAGCTGGTGGTCATTGTATGTGCCGCGACTTCGCGCCACACCCCGAATCCCGTCGAACCGACCCCATATTGGTAGTAGGTCGGCAGGTGGAACAGATTGGCCGTTGAGAGGTAGTTCTCCGGGCGTCTCTCCAAGTCGGTCAGGGGTATCCGCTTTACAAATACCGGCACGCCCTCGACCGTCAACGACAGAGACGTGCCTCCGATACCCGAGCCGATCAAGGCAGTGTCGTCCAAGCGCTGGCTCAGCTGTCGATCACTCAGCAGCGCCAACGACTTGGCCGCGTGGCGGTACCTGGCAAGACGTTCGGAAGGAGACATCCCAAGAGGTTTCGGGTTCACCGACATGGGTGATCCGCACTCTCCGGCGGAGCGAGAGAGCCTCGGACCACGTCGCTCGGAGCCGGAAGCCACCTCTGCGTGCGTGGACCTCCTCGGACCCGTCCCTTTGTTGCCACGAACCGATGATATATACACATCGGGGACCACAACGGCGGGGCTCCCCCCGGGCGGCAGGTGGGCGAAAGTCCCGGTAAGGGACGAAACGGGTCAGTCACGAAAACCGGGAAAGGTCAAGCCGGTTCTTGGCCGACCAGCGTACGTTTAGCTGCAAGGCTCATCGACGGACGGTGTTGCTCATTTGTGAGCCCCCAGACATGCAACTCGGACACGCGACTCCGTGAAGGCTGCGTCCGATTGGGCAGGCAAGCCATATTTCGCGTGACGTTGTGACAGAAGGTCGGGCCAGTCAAATGAGACGTAGTGCAAGCGGGCGAATTTCGATCGTGGTGATGGTCGCGGTGGCAGCGTCACTGTCACTGGTAGCGTGTGACAAGGCGGCTGCGAACAAACCAGCGGATGCGGCGACGGGAAATGCTACGTCTGGCGCCGCGGCCGACCGGGCCATCGTCGAGCGGAATAAGGCGTCGTTCGTCCGGTTCACGCAAGTCGGGCCGAGCAGTGGGGACCTCGCGGCATTGAGCACCCTGTTCGACGCGCACATCGTCGATCATCAGTCGTACGGGCCCGGGTTTCCTTCGTCATTCGAGGGTCTGAAAGCCATGATCTCCGTGCTGCGAACAGCCTTTCCCGACCTGCACACGACCGTCGGTGAGGTCGTAGGGGTCGGCGACTACACCTGGGCGCGAGTGTTCACGACCGGCACCAATACCGGGTCCTATCTGGGGATCCCACCCACCGGGCGCAAGGTCGGAACCGACGTGTTCGACGAGGTCAAATGGGACCGCGCGACCGGGAAAGCCGTCGAGCACTGGGGAGTTTCCGACAATCTCACCTTGCTGGCGGAGCTGGGATTCCTGCCGCCCAATGCTGTGCCGGCGTACCGTCCTGCGCTGACGGACCCGAAGTTCCAGCCCTACCTCGGTCCGGTCGCAGGCACGAGCGCGGCGCCCAGCGCCACGCCAACAACGACCGGCTGACAAGCGGCGCTCCCGAGAGCGTCAGCCGGTCTGAGCGCGGTTCCGCCTGCGAGCGGGTGGCCTGCCACTGGGGATCTCGCCGCGTCTATTCCTTCAATGAACCACCCCGAGTGGGGCGCGTTCAGCGAGACGAGCGCGCCCCCTTCGGCCGGTGCCGGGTCTGAGTGGCCGTGACTCCTCGGCTGGCGTCCATACTGCGGCGGGTGTCCGAAGAGATGTTGGAGTTGGTCCCGGACCGTCAGCGGCGTGCCGTCGTGTCCTCGCGCCGACGGCGACGAAAGGCCGAATGGCCCTATTGGATCCCGCCCTCCGGTCCTTCCCAGGCCGAGAGGTTCGGAGGAACATGAGTTGTATGACAACGACTCTCGAACTTCCCAAGAGGACGGACGAGTCCGCCCTCACACCGAACAGCGGGGGCTCGGACACCGACGAGCTTCGAGCTCTGGAGGGCAGTCTCGAGCGGAGGTCCATTCGACGTGACAACTGGACCATCATGATGTTCGGCGTCGCTCTTGTGGCCCTGATGTTCAGTATTGCGGCCATTGGCTTTGGGGTGCGGGCAATGGACGACGCGAGGAGCAGTCCCCAAGCGGTTCGATCTGCCGGGGTCCCCGCCGTGACTCCAGCCCCGGCAGCCCCGGCAGCCCCGGCAGCCGCCGCAGCCCCTGCAACCGCCGCAGCCCCTGCAACCGCTGGAGCTGCTGCGCCTGTTGCGCTCACTTCGGTGACCCTCAGCGACATGAAGGTTACGCCGTCGTCGGTCAGCGTTGCGCCGGGCAAGTACGACGTCACCATCAGCAACTCCGGGATGATGGTCCATGAGTTGCTCGTGTTCCACACCGACATTGCCCCGGCGGATATCCCTATTGGCTCCGATGGGAAAGTTGCCGAAGATGCCCCCGGCTTCATGATCAGTGACGGCGCGGACCTCGAACCCGGCGCCAGCCAATCTCGGACAATCGACCTGAGCCAGCCCGGGACATACCTCTTCGTGTGCAACCTCCCCGGGCACTTCATGGCCGGCATGCATACCGTCGTCACCGTCAAGTAGGACATCGGGCAGGGCCGGGCTGGAGGCATGTCCCGGGAAACAAGTGCGTCTCGAACGGCCGCGAGCCCGGAACCGTCCTCTTGAGGCTGGTTCCGGGCTCGCGGTCACGCCCGTGAAGTAGGAGCTGGCTACCCGCTCGGGATGATCCCGAGCATCTGCAGTAGGCGGAGTTGGTCGAAATTGAACCACTCCTCGGCGATCTTGCCGTCCTCGAACCGGCTGATCACCACGCCCGCCCAGTCGGCGTACTTGCCCGTCGGGGGGTTGCCGAACCAGGTGTTCGAGTTGGTCCCCCGCAACGTCCAGCGTGACGCGATCATGTCTCCGCTGCCGAAGGAATCGTCCAGGCTCATTGTCAGATCCGGGAATCCCTCCCTCGTGGCGGCCACGAATTGCTTCACGCCCTCCGGCCCCGGCGGCAGTGCCACCGGGTCGTTGTGGTGGGAGTGGTATCCGGGTGCGAAGATCTCGTCGACCACCGCCAGGTTGCCGGCGTTGAACACCTCGTCGACGTAGCGCCGGAATACGGCCAGGTTGTCGGCTTCAGACATGTCAGCCTCCCTGCCCCTGGGTGAGCTGCTGATAGATCCCCAAGAAATCTTCCTGCATCCACTCTTCGGCGATCTTGCCGTCGGCAATCCGGAAAATTCCCGTCCCGGGTACGACCACGGTCCTCCCGGTGGGCGGGATACCCATGAAGTCGCCCTGATGGGTCGCGGTCCAGGAGGTTTGCGCCGCCACCTTGTCGTCGGTCGCGAAGTCCACCTCGATGGTGATGTGCTGGTCGGGAAACGACGGCTTGATGAAGTACATGTACATCTGCTTGAAGCCTTCGGGGCCCTGCACCGGCTCCGCCATCCCGGTGAAGTACCCGGCATAGTCGGGCGCCAGGCACTCCACGGCGACGTCGATGTCACCTGAGTTGACGGCATCGGCCCACCGATGGACGAGGGCCTGATTCTCCTCTGCGGTCACTTTTCCCGGGCCTTTACGGGAAGCCCCAGGGGCCGTACATGAACTTCTGATATTGGAAGACCTTGTCGGCGTCGACGATGATGCTGCCCTCGGGGAAGCTGACGCCCGTGAGGAGGTACGACGTGATAACGGCGGTGCCGGAATCGGGATCCCGCTTCATCTCCCACGCGAAGTTGGCGTGGTTCTCGGCATGGATGCTCTTCGGCAACGGAGGCGACCAGACCTTGGCGGTCAGGTGGATCGTGAAGGTGACCTTGGCGGTGTCGCCGTCAACATCGATCTTGATGTCGTAGACCTCGTGCACCCGGTCGAACAGGTTGCCCGTAAGGCAGCGGTAGAACTCCTCGAAGCCGGCCTTGCCGTCGAACTGGCAGGTCGGCGTCCAAACCATGTGCATCGATTCGTCGATGTACGGCAGGAACCACACCAGCGGAGCGCTGTTGTCCGCCTTGGAGTAGAACTCGAATATGAACTTCTCAATCTCGGCTGCGTCCAATGACACGATTGCCTCCTCTTATCGAACCCTGATGTAGGTGATCTGTATACGATCGGTAGGTGATCTGTTTGGCCGTCACCCGCCCGGTTGGGCTGGTCAGGCGACGGATCCGTCGGGGTACTGCGTCATGCCGGCGAAGTGAATGGCGATTTTCCCGTCCCGGAGGACCCAGCTGTCGGCGAAGCGCATTTTCGCATCTCCGTCAGAGGTGGTCATGGTGATGTCTTCGACGATCATGAGTGTCTGAGGATCTTCAGTCTCGGCCCAGAAGGCGATGTCGGTCTCGAGGCCGTCTATCCCGAGGATGCCCTGCATGTGCTCCCGCAACTCATCCCGACCCCGGTAGTACAACGGCTTCTTGGTGAAGCTGCTGATCAACAGGGCATCATCGGTGTACTGGTCGAGGAGGGGCTCGATGTCCTTGTCCAAGATGTGTTGGATGTGCTCCCGGTACATATGGCCAAGGGGGGAATCGGGGATGTTTTTCATGAACTGACCTTCCTCGCGCGATCGGTTGCCCGGGCCAGCGCCCGGATGATGAGAACCTCAGCCAAATGGGCTCGATAGTCAGCCGGAGCCGCCAGGTCGCTGGGAAAGGTGAGCCCTTCGTCGGGCAGATGCCCGGCCGCGGCTGCGAGGGTCTCCTGGGTGGCCGGCTGGCCGGCCAGCGCCGCCTCGACTTTCGGGATACGGACGGCGGCCGCCGTTGCTCCGGCTACGACCACCCGGGCCGAGTCGATGGTCCCCTCGGGGGTAAGCACGATCGATGCCGCTACCCCGCAGATGGCGTAGCTGCTGCCGGGGTTCCTCACCTTCTCGTAGGCGCTGCCGGCACCCGAGGCGGGGACAGGCACAGAGACGGAGGTGATCACTTCGGCCGGGCCGAGTGCGGTCACCAAGCCGCCGAACAGTTCGCTGGCCGCAACCGTGCGACCAGCGTCGGCGCCGAACACACTGATCGAAGCGTCCAGGGCCACCGCCACCGCCGGAAGGTCGACACCATGGTGGGTGTGTGCCAAGGCTCCGCCGATGGTGGCCCGGTTGCGGACCTGGGGGTCGCCAAAGGCCGCGAGACAGTCGGTGAGGGCAGTTTCGCTCCCATTGATCTGCGTGCTGGCCGCCACCTCGTCGAGCGTGACCATGGCGCCGATGCGGACGCCGGAATCCTGAGGGAGGATGTCGGCCAGATCAGGCACATTGCGCAGGTCCACCAGGAGCCCCGCGGTGGCTTCCCGGGTGGTGAGCGCGGGCACCAGGCCCTGCCCCCCGGCGAGCACGTGGGCATCCGCCCCGTTGGCCAGCTGGGACACCGTCTCGGCCAAGCTGGCCGGCGCCGCGTAGTCGAACTTGGCGGGAATCATGAGGCCGCCCCGGCCGGCTCAGCAGCCGCAGCCGCTCCAGCAGACGCAGACCCGCCGGACCCAGCAGACGTAGACCCGCCGGACCCAGCAGACGCAGACCCGCCGGACCCAGCAGACGCAGACCCGCCGGACCCAGCAGACGCAGACCCGCCGGACCCAGCAGCCCCACCAGCGGACGCAGACGACATGGCCCTCCAAATCGTGTGCGGTTGCAACGGCATGTCGAGACTCGTGATCCCGAGGTCGGACAAGGCGTCGCACACGGCATTCACGACCGCAGGGGCGACCGGGGGGTTGCTCACGTCGCCGGCCCCCTTGGCGCCGAGCGGGTTGTTCGGCGTCGGCGTCACCGTGCGTAGCAGCTCGAAACTCGGCAACTCCGACGCCCGGACGATCGGGTAGGTCGAGTAGCTGTCGGTCAGCAACGCCCCCGTCTCGTCGTAGCGCACCGCCTCATACAGCGCCTGGCCTACCCCGAGGGCGATATTGCCATGGCTCTGGGCGTCCACGACCTTGGGGTTGACCACGGTCCCGAAGTCGTTGACCGCGACATACCGGACCAACTCCACATGGCCGGTCTGCTCGTCCACCTCGACAATGGCCACGTGCGTGCCGTAGGGGTAGTTGAACTCGGGCGGGTCGAAGAAGCCCTTCGCCTCGAGCCCCGGCGTCATGCCTTCCGCCAGGTCCCAACCGAGCCACAACGTGAAGGCGATCTGTTGGAGGGTCATCACCGCCTGATCGGGGGCGAATCGGGCGAACACCTTGGCCGGCCCGTACTCGACCGCGTCCACCGGGCAGTGGAACAGGTGGGCGGCGTGCTGGCGGGCCTTCTCCTTGATGAGCTGGCACGCGTTGTACACCGCCACGCCCTCGACGCTCAGCGACCGGCTGCCGTAGCTCGCCTGGCTGTAATAGAGGGCCCCGTTGGTGTCGGAGTGTTTGATGGTGATCGCTTCGAGCGGTACACCGAGCTCTTGGGCCACGATCTGGGAGAACGTCGTCACCTGGGACTGGCCGTGCGGTTGGGCACCGGTGGTCACCGATACCTCGCCGCTCGGCTCGATGCCGATGTAGGCGCTGCCCCACGTCCCACTCACCAGTCCCTTGGAACCCATGATGGCGGATGGCCCCACCCCGGCCGCGGCCACGTAGGACCCGATGCCGACTCCGAGGCGCTTGCCCCGGGCTCGCGAATCGGCTCGCCGGGCGTCGAGATCGTCGTAGCCGACCATCTCCAACGCCTTGTCGAGCGCGCCCGGGTAGTCGCCGGAGTCGTACATCCAGCCCAGGTGGTTGTCGTACGGGAACTGGTCCGGCTTCACCATGTTGATCCGGCGGACCTCGGCCGGGTCCATCCCGATCTCGCCCGCGTACCGATCGATCATCCGCTCGATGAGGTAGATGGCCTCGGCCCGACCCGATCCCCGGACGGGGCCGGTGGGGCTGGTATTGGTGAACACGAGGTTGGCCTCGTAGTACGGATTGGCGATGTCGTAGGCCCCGGTCACGCTCTGGCCGATCAGTGTGCGGGGGCTGCCCGGGGCGTTGATGACCGGGTAGGCACCGAGGTTGTTGAACCCTCGCACCGACAGGGCGCTGATCTTGCCGTCCCGGCTGCCGGCCAAGGTGGCGTGGGCCACATGGTCGCGTCCGTGCGGCGTGGAACGGGGGTAGCTCGACCGGGTGTCCAACCACTTCACGGGCCGCCCGACCGCCTTGGCGAGCCACAACATGAGCGGTCCGTCGGCGAACAGATAGCCCTTGGCGCCCAGGCTGCTCCCGATCGCAGGCGCGATCACCCGGAGCTTGTTGTACGGGACGCCGAGCACGTAGAGAGCGATCAGGAGGCGGATCGGGTTGACCGGCTGCACGTTGGTCCACAGGGTGTAATCGCCCGTGGTGGCGTCGTACGAGCCGATCGCGCCCCGGGCCTCGACCGTGTTGGCCATGATCCGCTGGTTGCGGATGGTCTCTTCGACCACGACCTCGGCGGCCGCGATCGCGGCGTCGGCAGCCGCCTTGTCACCGAGGGGAGCGGACATGCACAGGTTGTTCGGGACTGTCTCGTGCAGCTGTGGGGCGCTGCGCTTCAGCGCCTCTTCGGCGTCGACCACCGCCGGCAGCACCTCGTAGTCGACCCGGATCGCCTGCAACGCGTCGTTGGCTTGCTGGACGGTCTCGGCCACGACGACCGCGACCTGATCGCCCACGAAACGCACCCGGTCGGTCGCCAGCAGCGACTGCCCGCCAGGAACCATTCCCGAAGGATGGGGCGGCCAGTGGCTCTCGACATCCGTCGGTACCCAGATCACGGGCAGGGGCATGACAAAACCCAGGTCGGCCGCGGTGAACACGCCGATCACGCCCGGCATGGCAGCCGCGGCGCTGGTGTCGATGCCGTTGATCGTGGCGTGGCCGTGGGGGCTGCGGAGGATGGCGGCATGCACCATCCCCGGCAGCGTCACGTCGGCGATGTAGTCGGTTTCGCCGCGCAGCATCTCCGGAGCTTCCCGGGGACGCACGCTGGCGCCGACCATGTCGCCCGCGACCACCTCGGGCTCGATCTTCCACGAGTCGCCCTGCTTCAGTTTGCGCGCCGCTGACTCCACCGCCGCCACCACGTTGTGGTACCCCGTGACCCGTTCGAGATTGCCGTCGAGCCAGCTGCGGATCTCGGCCTCGGTCGGGTCGGGATTGCGCGACAAGAGGTCGGTCACGGACATGACGAGGCCCGGAGTGGTGAAGCCGTCCTGGACGGCGTGCTCCTCCCAGAAGGCGTCCTGCACGGCGGTGAGTTCGCCGGGCTCGCCCAGTCCCTCGATCGTCGTGACCGAGGCACCATCGGCTTGGGCGGCCAGCACCATGCAGCTCTTGACCGCTTTGCCACCCAGAAGAACCGTGCAGGCACCGCACTCGCCGGTTTCGCAGCCGACCTTGGTCCCCGTCCGCCCGAACTCCTCCCTGATCAGGTCGACCAGGAGGGTTCGGGGCTCAACGTCGAAGCGAACCTCGACGCCATTGAGTGTCAGGGCGCGATCCACCCTAAGACCTACCGGACGCCGGTGATGTGATGGGAGATCTTGCCGTCTCGCATGATGAATGCGTCCCAGACCTTCCGCTCACCGGCATTCGTCGTGTCGAGGATCGCCTCAAGCATGATGGCGTCGTCGATCGTGTTGAACTTGTCGGTGGACCGGACGGTGAAGGGACCCACCATCTCGAGGTATTGGGTGAAAGCCGCCTTCAGGGCGTCGTGCCCCTTCACCGAGAACTCGCCTGCCAGCAGGACGGCATCGTCGGTGTAATCGTTCTCGACCAAACCTTCAACGTCGCCGTCCAAGAACCACTGGACATGCTTCACGTAGAACTTCCATTGCGGCGATTCCTGATCGATGGTGCTCATGGGAAACGTGTCTCCTTCTAATCGGCGAGAACTGCGGCCAGCTTGTACCCGAAGGCGGACGACGACTCGACCGACAGCCCCGTGACGAACGGGTGGTCGTAGATGACGCCGGGAGCCTCGCGGGTCGTGTGGGGGTCGGAGACGACTGTTCCCTCCGGCCCAACCGCGTCCTCCACGATGACAGCAAGGGGGTAGACGAAGCCCGGCGTCATGATGTCGGTGCCAGGGTTGTCAGGGGTGGTGCCGACCAGCGGGTAGGGGAGGTCCCCGGTGAAGTCCCACTCGCGTGGGTGGGCGACGACGGTCTTGCCCCACAGCACGCTCTTGCCGTGATTGTCGGGAACGCGGGCCCACACCAGGGCGCCGATGGCGTAGCACATGGCGCCGATGATCTTGTCGTCGGTGAACGCCTTCTCGGCCAGCCGGTGCACCGCCGGGTTGCCGGTGATGTCAAGAGGTGCGCCGGGCCCGCCGACGAGCACTAAGACGTCGTAATCATCCATGTTGGCATCGTCGATTTTGATCGGATGATCCCAGTCGCCCGATGCGTATAGCTCCTTCACCCGGGCGACAACCTCGGGCGTATTTACCTTGGCGCCCTGCTGGGGATCGACGAAGTCTGCGTCTTCGCTGAACAACAGTGGCAGGGGCGTCTTGCCCATTCTGGTGGCGAGCGTCAGCTCATGGCCCGCCTTGGTGAGCGCGTCCCAGGGACCCTGGAGCTCCTCAGCCCAGAGGCCATAGTTGGAGGCCAGGATCAAGACTTTCTTGCTCATACGGTTCCCCTCTTCATGTGATTTTGGCGCAGCCGGACTGGTCGCAGCACGACATGGCGCTCCGAGCTTGGTGGGGTTGCTGCCCGCCCGGCCGCGCCGGACTTTGCCCCGCTACGGAGTGTAGCGATCCGAGCACTCAGCATCCGCGCCCGATGCGACTCTGTCAAGGGGTTCGAGCCAAACGAAGCGAAACGAATGCAAACGTAGGGATTTGCGGCTTTTGCAGCATCCGCAGAGGCATACACGGCCGAAGCCGGACGGCCGGCATCGGACCGTCGGCGTTAAGGTGAACGCGGTTTCGAGGGAGACAAGGGGCAGGGAAATGGACGCAACAGGACAACGGCCGCCGAACCGGATGAAGCGTGACCTGGCGGCGGGAAAGGTCAGCCTCGGCGCCACGATCACCATCGCCAGCCCGGCCATCACCGAGATGCTGTCCCGGGTGGGCCTCGACTGGCTCTGGATCGACACCGAGCACACGGCAATCACCCTCGCCGACGCGGTCGCCATGCTCCAGGCCACCAACGGCTCGAACGTGAGCACCGTCATTCGAGTCCCGTGGAACGACAAGACGCTGATCAAACGAGCACTCGACATCGGGCCCGACGCGATCCTCGTCCCGCTGATCAACACCGCCGAGGAGGCCGAGGCCGCGGTACAGGCGATGAAGTATCCGCCGGCGGGCGAGCGTGGCGCGGGACTCGGGAGGGCGCAGGCCTATGGGATGCAAATGGGCCCGTACCTGCAGACCGCCAACGACGAGGTGATGTTCATCGCCCAGATCGAGCATGTGACGGCCGTCGAGCACATCGACGAGATCGTCGGGGTCAAGGGCCTGGACGCGGCGTTCGTCGGCGCCCTCGACCTGTCGGGCAGCATGGGCAAGTTGGGGCAGACCGATGACCCGGAGGTCGAGGAGGCCGTGCAAAAGGTGCTGGCGTCGTGCAAGGCGGCCGGCGTCCCGTGCGGCATCGTCGCGCTCGCCCCGGAAGTGGCCAACCAGAGGATCGAACAGGGTTTCACGTTCCTCATCGTGGCGATCGACGTGCTCCTCGTCCACGGCGGCGCCTCGGCCACCTTGAGCCAGATCAACCGACCCATTTAGAACCGAACTCATCCCAGTGGGGCCAAGCAGTCCCATTGCGAGATGCGCGCCCGTATGTGCTGATTCAGCGCTTTGTGCCGATTGGACGTGCATATGGCACGCCGAATCGGCACAGTCGCTGGAATCGGCACAAAGCCACCGACGCCCACGCCCACGGCCCGACGCCCACGGCCCGAATGCTCACGGCCCGACGCCCACGCCCGCGAGCCGAACGCCCGCGAGCCGAACGCCCGCGAGCCGGCCAGCCCAGCTAGCGCTGGTCGATCATCTCCAGGATCTTGGCCGCGAACAGGTGGCAAACGGGGCCCGCCCGTGCGGTCACCAGGTCGCCGTCGACCACGACGTCCTCGTCGACGTACACCGCGCCCATGTTCTTGGCGTCGCCGATGAGGTTGTTGTGCACGACCACCCGGCGCCCCCGAACCAGTTCCGGCGCCGGAGCGACCAGCCACATGCCGTGGCAGATGATGCCCTTCAGGACCGAAGGCTCGGCGAACGCCCGGCGCAGGAACTCTGTCGCCGGCGGCGTCTTGGTCACGTCCTCGGTGTAGCGCAGCCGGTCCGACACCATCCCCGACGGCACGATGACGGCTGCGAACTCCCGCAACCCCGCGTCGTCGATGTCCTCGAAGGTCTCGCGGCACTCGAAGGGCTGCTTGTACTCGTGGCCGGTGAAGGTGATCGACGGGTTGCCCCAGAGCCGGGTCATGAAATGGGCGTCCACCCCAGCTTCGAGAAAGCGGTGCTGGTAGTAGTGGATCTCCGGCTCGTAGAAGTCACTCTCGATGAGGATGGCGATCTTCTTACCCTCGACGCTCACAGGTGGTGCTCCTTCTTCAGCTGGTCACTCAGCCGCTCCGCAATCATCACGACAGCAGTGTGGCAGTTCCCCGACGGCACCGTCGGCATGACGCTGGCGTCGGCCACCCGCAGCCCCTCGACGCCGTAGACCCGCAGCTGCGGGTCGACCACCGCCCACTCGTCCATTCCCATCTTGCAGGAGCCGGATTGGTGGTGATAGGAGTCGGCACTCGCCCGGGCGAACTCCTCGAGGTCAGCGTCGCTGTCCAAGTCGGGGCCTGGGGACAGCTCGCGGTCGATCCATTCCGACATGGCCTTGGTGGCGAACAGCTCCCGGGCCATCCTGATCCCGGTGACCAGCCGGTCGAGGTCGGCCCGGGCGGCCAGATAGTTGGGATTGACGAGGGGCTTGGCCAGCGGATCGGGGCCGTCGAGACGGATCCAGCCTCTCGACATGGGACGGATGACGCCGGGCAGGATGCTGACCGAGTTGGGGTGCTCCCGCCAGATCTCGAAGCCGAAGGGGGCGTCGACGTAGGCGATCTGGATGTCCGGCGCCGGCCACCCCGGATCGGACTTCCAGAACAGGGCCGCCTCGGAGAGGTTCTGGTGGGGCGGGGGCACCGGCAGGCGGCACTCCGACACCACGCCGGTAAGAACATGGTTGTGAAAATTCTCCCCGACGCCCGGCAACGCCACGCGGGGAGGAATACCGTTCGCGGCCAGTTGGGCCGGGGCGCCGATGCCTGACAGGAGCAGCAACTTCGGTGACTCGATGGCGCCGGAGCACACCAACACCTCACGACGGGCGATGGCGGTGTGGCCCATGCCGTCCTTCACGTACTCGACGGCGACGCACCGATTCGCCTCGAAGAGCAGGCGGGTCGCCTGTGACCCAGTCGACAACGTCAGGTTGGGTCGGTCGGCGGCGGGGTCGAGGTAGGCGACCTTGGTGGTCTGGCGAACACCATCCTTCACCGTGATGTGGTGCCAGCCGGCGCCGATCATCTCCGGTCCGTTGAAGTCGTCGGTCATCGGGTACCCGCGCTCTTCGCAGGCCTCCAGAAAGGCCGACGCGGTCGGGCTCGGGTCGTGCAGTCGGGCATTGGACACATGCAAGGGGCCGCCCCGGCCCGCCAGGGAGTGACTGTCGTCCTCCTGGTCCTCCAGCTTCTGAAACCACGGGAGGCACTCGTCGTACGACCATCCCGGACAACCGTTGTAGGCCCAGTTGTCGTAGTCCGACCGGTGGCCCCGGATGTGGATCATCAAGTTGAGGTTGCTCGAGCCACCCAGGGCCTTGCCCCGGGGCTCGAAGGTCGTCCGGCCGCCGAGGGCGGCCTGGGGCACGCTCAGGTAGGCCCAGTCGATGGACGAGCCGAACAGCGTGTACCACAGGGAGGGGTTGGCGACGTCCGCGGGGATCTCGGGTTGACCGGCCTCCAATGCCAGTACCTCGACGCCTGGGATCTCGGTCAATCGGGCGGCGATGGTCGAGCCGGCCGAGCCGGTGCCGACCACGATGAAGTCGTACTCGGGCATCTACCGCCTGGTCATGCCCGGTCGCATCCCGCGATGGAGCGCACGCCCTCGACCTGGTTGGCGATCACCAAGTCGATGAGGAACGGACCGTCGTGGGCCAAGGCCTCCTTGATCGCGGGCGCGATCTGGTCGGGCTTCTCCACCCGGACCGCGCCGATACCGAGCGCCCGAGCGATCTGGTCGAAATGCAACGGGGGGTCCTCCAGGCTGAAACCGACCGGGAACTCGTGCTCGTCGACCCCGCGCTCCTTCCAGTACTCGTCGATGTTGAGCTTCAGCAGTTCGTAGCTGTGGTTGTTGCACACCACGAACTTGGCGGCCACACCGTGGCGGGCCGCGGTCCACAAGCACTGGATGGTGTACATGCTGCCGCCGTCGCCCGAGAAGCCGAACACCACCTTGTCGGGGTTGGCGATCTTCAGCCCGATGGCACCCGGAAAACCCACGCCGAGTGAGCCGCCGCGGGTGAGGAAGTATCCGCCCGGTTCGGTTGGGACGAGGTAGCGGGTGATCTCCGGTGAGGTGGTCAACGCCTCGTCGAAGATGATGGCGTCGGGCGGCAGCTGGCGGGCCAGCTCCTCGCCGAACAACGAGGCATGCAGGGGCAGTGAGTCATGGAAGGTGCGGTCGCGTGCCTTGTCGTTGGCGATCGCCTGCTCCTTTGACGCCCCCAGGTCCGCCATCCGGGTCGCCGCCACCGCCTTCTGGTCGTCGGACATCGTGGCGTTCATGGCGTCCGCGAGCGCCCCGAGCGTGAGCTTCGGGTCGGCCACCAGGCCGATGTCGACCGGGAAGTTCTTGGCGATCTCGTGGGCATCCAGGTCGACATGCACCACCGGTGCACCCTCGGCGAAGACCCCCGAGAGCAACGGGAAGACCTCGGGGAAGACGTAGGTGCCCGTGATCAACACGGCGTCGGCCGGCGCGGTGATGGTCTGGCTGTGGTCGCCGAACATGTGGCCCGTCATGCCCCGGAACAGGGGATGGGCGAAGGACATGTTGACTTCGGACCAGTCCGCGCCCCAGACCTCGGCGCCCCAGAGCTCGGCCAACCGGGTCAACTCCGGCTGGGCCCCGGAGAACGACACCCCGTCGCCCGCGATGATGATCGGATGGGTGGCCGGTGCCAGGAGCGCGGCAGCTCGCTCGATGTCCTCGGGGGCGGCAAGCGAGCGAGTCGACGGGAACGACGTCGGGACTACTTCCTCGTCGTTGGGCGCATCGAGCACGTCCAGGGGCAGCGACACGAACACCGGCCCCATGGGCGCGGTGCCGGCCTCCTTGATGGCCCGCCGCAGGACTCGCAGCAGCGACCCGGGATCGACGACACGCGTCGCCCACTTGGTGACTGGTTCGGTCATG
>JAUTXN010000130.1 GCA_030838045.1 Acidimicrobiaceae bacterium | reverse complement strand
AGTCCGCGTCGTCGAGCACCGCCTCCATGAACTCGTCGGTGACCCGGACCGAGTTGTTGGCGTTCTGGTACTGGATCGAGTGGCTGTCCTTGCCGTCGAGGTCCATGTCGAAGCCGGCGTCGCGCAGCGCCCGGGCCTTGCGCTCCTCGATCGCCTTGCACCAGATGAAGTCCTCAACGTCGGGATGGTCGACGTCAAGGATGACCATCTTGGCGGCGCGACGGGTCTTCCCACCGCTCTTGATCGTTCCCGCCGAAGCATCGGCGCCCCGCATGAAGCTCACCGGGCCCGACGCCGTGCCGCCGCCGCGCAGGCCTTCCTTGGAGGAGCGGATGCGAGAAAGGTTGATCCCCGAGCCCGATCCACCCTTGAAGATGGTCCCTTCCTCGACATACCAGTTGAGAATGGAACCCATCGAATCATCTACAGATAGGATGAAACAGGCTGAAGCCTGCTGAGGTACACCCTTCACTCCAATGTTGAACCACACCGGGGAGTTGAAGGCAGCCTTCTGATGGATGATCAGGTAGGTCAGCTCGTCGCGGAACGCCTCGGCCTCGTCGTCGTCGACGAAGTAGCCGTCCTTGCGACCCCATGCCGTGATGGTGTCGACCACTCGGCGCGTGACCTGCTTGAGTGACCACTCCCGCTCCGAGGTGCCCAAGGTTCCGCGAAAGTACTTCTGGGCCAGGATGTTGGTGGCGTTGACGCTCCATCCCGACGGCACCTCGACTCCGACCTGCTCGAAGGCCACCGCCCCCGTGAGGTAGTTGGTGATGCGGGCGTCGCGCCGCTCCCAACGCACGGTGTCGAAGGGATCGCTGCCGGCCGACGTGAAGCGACGGTGGATTCCGATCCCGATTCGCTCGGGGGCCATTGCCATGAGATAAAACCCTCCCTGCGTGGTTGGTCCGCCAGCCCGGCGTACGTGCTCAAACCACAACATGTTGTGGCGACGTCCCCCCAGGCCTCCTGGAGACGCGAGATGTGGGTTATATTACATCATCGTAGTTCCACTGGTGTCAATCGATTCCAGGAGAGAATTGGCGGCCTCTCCGATCCCCCAACGGTAGGGACCCCGGCCTGTGAACAACGAGGGGAACAAGGCTGTGAATTGCGGGACTTGTCCACAGAAGCAGTTCACGGAAGCAGTCCTCAGAAAACTTCAGACAACTTTCGGTTTGATCGCCCCGACGGGGTGGGTACTCCTTAGAGAGCCGCCGAAGCTGCCCCCTCGGCGGTTTCACCCTGGCGCAGGCCTCCTCTGTCCCCGCCCCTTCGACGGGGGGGCCGCGCTAGGGATAACGTCCGCGAGCCGTCTGTTCATGCCGTCGCGGCACTACGGTGCGCCGCCATGGCCGCCGTCATCGCCATCGACGCGGGAACCAGCGGCGTGCGCGCCCTGGCTGTCGATGACATCGGCGAGGTGGTCGCGGCCGCCTACCAGGAGTTCCCGCAGTACTTCCCCCAGCCCGGCTGGGTCGAGCATGACGCCGACGAGATCTGGGGCGCGGTCGCCCAGACCGTGGCCGCCGTCGTCTCGAAGCTGGCGGGACGGGACACCCCGATCGCGGCCATCGGAATCACCAACCAGCGGGAGACGACCGTTGTGTGGGACCGTCGCACCGGCCGCCCGCTGCACCGAGCCATCGTCTGGCAGGACCGCCGGACCGCCGCCCGCTGCGAGCAACTGGCCGGGGCGGGACACCTCGACCTCGTCCGCCAGCACACGGGGCTCGTCCTCGACCCCTACTTCTCGGGCACCAAGCTGGAATGGCTGCTGACCGACGGTGGTGTCCAGGCATCCCCGGACCTGGCGTTCGGCACGGTCGACAGCTGGATCATCTGGCAGCTCACGGCGGGTGCGGTGCACGCCACCGACGCGTCGAACGCCAGCCGGACCCTGCTCTATGACATCGGGCGGTTGCGGTGGAGCGACGAACTGCTCGATCTCTTGGGCATCCCGGCCACCTGCCTGCCTGAGGTCCGGCCGTCGAGCGGCCGCCTGGGTGTCACCTCGGGCGATGCCATCCCCGGTCTTCCGGCCGGGATCGCGGTGTCCGGCGTGGCCGGCGACCAGCAGGCGTCGCTGTTCGGCCAAGCTTGTTTCCGGCCCGGTATGACCAAGAACACCTACGGAACGGGCAGCTTCGTCCTCATGAACGTGGGGCCCGACTGTCCGCCGCCGGTCGACGGGCTCCTCACGACCGTGGCATGGACACTGGCTCGGCCGCAGGCCACGGCGTACGCCCTGGAAGGGGCCATCTTCGTCACCGGAGCGGCGATCCAGTGGCTACGCGACGGCCTCGGGATCATCGCCGAGGCGGCCGAGATCGGCCCGTTGGCGGCGTCGGTGGACGACAGCGATGGCGTCTATGTCGTGCCCGCCTTCACCGGCCTCGGGAGTCCGTGGTGGGACCCGTACGCTCGGGGGACGGTGCTCGGCCTCAGCCGCGGCAGCGGACGGGCCCAGCTGGCCCGTGCGGTCGTCGAGGCCATGGCGTTCCAGACGCGCGACGTAGTCAGCGCCATGTCGACTGCGTCGGGCACGGAGATCACCAGCCTGCGGGTCGACGGCGGGGCATCGGTCATGGACCTGCTGCTCCAGCTGCAAGCCGACCAGCTCCAGATCCCGGTCGCCCGCTCACGGGTGGCCGACACGACCGCCCTCGGCGCCGCCTACCTCGCGGGCCTGGCCGAGGGGGTCTGGGGTTCGCTCGACCAACTGGCGTCGCTCTGGGGCGCCGACGCCGAGGCCCGGCCGCTACGCACCGACGACGGCAAGTACGAGCAATGGCGCCGGGCCGTCGAACGAGCCCGCGGTTGGGCCCGAGACTCCCCGACCGCCCTCTGAGCCGCGACTCCGTCAGCGAATCTCCGCGCCCTCAGGATTCCTACGCGCGTAACCGGGGCATAGCCGCGGTAACGCGCGAACTTTGCGTGAGCGCGCAGAGGTTGCGGGAACGCGCCAGGACGCCCGCCGACGGCGCACCCTCGGGCTACGCCTCCACGGCTTCGGGGGCCTCCACCGCGAATCCCGCTCCGAACCCCTCTGCGAACCCCTCTCCGAACCCCTCTGCGAGTCCCTCTGCGGGGCGCTCGGGTTGACCGCAGCCCTGCTGGAAGCAGCGGCGGTAGCCCTGCGGCGTGTTGCGCACGATCCGCTGGAAATGCTGGCGCAGGTTGGCCGACGAGCCCATGCCGCATTGGGAGGCGACCAGCTCGATGGGCAGGTCGGTCGTTTCCAGCAGCCGTTGCGCCAATAGGACCCGCTGTCGAAGCAGCCACTGGTGCGGCGTTGTCCCATGGGTCTCACCGAAGCGACGAGCGAACGTGCGGGTGCTCATGGCCGACCGCGCGGCCAGCTCATTGACCGACAGGTCGGCGTCGAGGTGCTCGATCGCCCACGCCAGGGTCTCGGTGAACGGATCGCAGGCCGGGAGGTCGGACACCGGCTGGGTCACGAACTGAGCCTGTCCCCCGTCACGGTGCGGAGGCACCACCATGCGCCGCGCCACGATGTTGGCCGCCTCGGCGCCGTAGTCGAGCCGCACCACATACAGGCAGAGGTCGATCCCCGCCGCCGTGCCCGCCGAAGTGAGGATGTCGCCGTCGTCGACATACAGCACGTCGGGGTCCACCTTGATCAGCGGGAAACGCCGCGCCAACTCCGCGGCGTGCATCCAATGGGTGGTGGCGCGCCGGCCGTCGAGCAGTCCCGCGGCCGCCAGGATGAATGCACCCGTGCAGACCGACATGATCCGGGCGCCGCGCCGGTGAGCCTGGCGGAGGGCGTCGAGCAGCGGCTCGTTGTCCTCGCCCTGGCCCGCAGGGACGATGATCGTGTCGGCGCGCCTCAACGCTTCAAGCCCGTACGGGGTATCGATGGTGAAGCCGATCCCGGTCGTGATGGGCGTGGGTCCCGCGGCGCACACCTTGAAGCGGTACCACGGCGCTCCGACGTCAACCGAGCGGTCGATGCCGAACACCTCGCACGCCACGGCGAACTCGAATGGCGACACGCCGTCGAATAGCACAGCAACGACACTGTGGCGACGGATTTTCTTGGCAGCATCCTTTCGCATGGTGTCTATTCTGCCACTCCTCAAATCAGTCCGCCAGGGTGACAATAGGTGCATGTTCGCCATCTACTGCTCAGGTCATGAGAGCCGGGTCCTGCTCTTCAGCGAGCACATCGAAGCGCTGGTCAACCGGCCCGATGGAGTCGAACTCCGCTGGCGCTGCACCTGCGGCACCACCGGCAACACCCACATCCACCACAATCCGGCACCCCTTCAGGAGGTGGCCTAAATGCACCCGACCCACCTGACCCAACTCAGCACCGATCATCGAAACAGCCTGCGTGCCGAAGCGACGACGAGCCGGCTGCTGGCCCGCGCGGAGCGCCACCCCCGACCGCCGAGCCCCAGGTACCAGTGGACGCTTCGCAGCCCCGTGGTTCGCCGCCCCGCGCCCATCTCGACCGCCGTCTGCCCGTAGGACCACCGGCGCGAGCGACCACGAGGGTCGACCGGCGAAGGGTCGGCGTTCCCCCCGCCGACCCGGAGCGGGTCGAGCCTCGTTGAGCCATGACGCCGTGACGCCTGAGGCCTGACGCCTGACGCCGAAGTTAGGGAGTGGCGCTCGGGTGGATCATGCGGCTGACCCGGGTCACCAGTTCGACCCAGCGATGGTTGGCAATGCGCGCCAGCGCCGCCAGTTGCTGACGCTCGCGGGCCCGGAACGGGCGGCCCCGGCGCCCGATGACGAGCACCAGGCTCGCCGTGTCGAGCTCGGCCCAGGCGACGTCGTCGGGTCCGCCGAGCCCGGCGGCGGGTGACGCGGACGCCCGGCTGCCGGTCACGAACGCCTCGAGCCATGGGGCCGGGGGAACGGGACCCACGGTCGTCAACGGCACCGGTGAATCGAGGTCCACGACGGCCGCCCAATCGGCGGTGAAGTCGTGGGTGGCATGCGACACCAACCGGTCCAACAGGTTGGCGACGCTGTGCTGGTCGACCAGTACCGCGGCCGTCTCCAGGGCGTCGAGTCGCGGGTCGGACAACCAGTCCGCTGCGGGCCGCACGTCCTCGACGTCCACCCCGTCCACCTCCTCGACCTCGCTGATCAGGAGTGGGACGAGCGAGGCGTCGGGCAGGTCGACGAGCAACTCGTCGATGGCCCGACCCCCGCCCCGCTCGAGGATGTCGATGCCGACGAGATCGCCTCTGACGGCGCCGATCCGACTGGCGACCGACCCCAGTGCACCGGGTCGGTCAGGTACCCAGACACGGACCACGTAGGTCGTCATAGTCAGCCACGCTAGGGCGCGGCTGTGAACAAAGCGTTTCCTTCAGGGTACGGCGTGGTTACTTCGGGGCCTCCAGCGACTATGCCGGGACGGCCGACCCCGCCAGCGAGACGGCCGACCCCGCCAGCGAGACGGCCGACCCCGCGGCCGCCCGGCGGGCCGCCACCACCGCCGAGGTCTCGGCGCCCACCGCCTCGACCGCATCGCCGCGCTTGGCGTAGCGGTTGACGTAGTCCTGGCCCGAGAGCTCCCGCAGCTGCCACATGATCTCATCGGTCATCTGGCGCAGCACCAACGGGTCGTCCTGGCGGTCATAGAACCGGTCGAAATACATCGGCGCCGAGAACCGCACCTTGATCGGCATGAACAGCCGGGGTTTCACCTGGCCGATGGGCTGCGCCTGGCGCGTGCCGACCATGGCAACCGACAGCACCGGACAACGACACGCCAGCGCCAGACGGGCCACGCCGGTGTGGCCCTTGTACAGCCTCCCGTCGGGCGAGCGGGTCCCCTCGGGGTAGATCCCGAACACCCCACCGCCGTCGAGGATCTCCTTGGCCGAGGCCAGCGCCCGCTGCGACGCCGAGCCGCCCCCCCGCTTGATGGGGATCTGGCCGACCGCCCGGAAGAACCACGCCGTTTTCGGGTCCTCGAAGTACTCCGCCTTGGCGACGAAGGTGATCCGGCGGCGCAACACCAACGGCAGGAAGATGGAGTCGCAGAACGACACGTGGTTGCTGGCCAGGATCACCGGCCCGTCCTGGGGGACGTTTTCCATCCCCTCGACTTTGACGCGGTAGAAGAACCGCAGCAGCGGCGTCAGGATCACCTTGAGCAGCCAATAGGTCATTTCCGTACAACAGGCTAGGCCACGACCGGGGGCGGCCTTTCCCCAACCCGACCGAGGCAGCTACAGCTTGACGAGCGCCTTGCGCAGGTTGCGGACGCCCTGGGCGATGCGCTGCTCGTTTTCGATGAGGGCGAAGCGGACGAACCCCTCGCCCCCCCGGCCGAATCCCACGCCGGGCGAGGTGGCCACATTGGCCTCGGTGACCAGCAACTTGGAAAACTCCAGCGACCCCATCTCCCGGTACGGCTCGGGGATCGGCGCCCACACGAACATGGTGGCCTTGGGCTTCTCGATCTCCCACCCGATGCGGGCCAGCCCCTCGCACAGGGCGTCGCGGCGCGACTGGTAGATCTCGTTGACGAACTTCGGGTAGTCGGGCGCCTCGTTCATGGTCACGATCGCCGCGATCTGGATGGGCTGGAACGTGCCGTAGTCCAGGTAGCTCTTGAGCTTGGTCAAGGCGGCGACGATCTCGCGGTTGCCGACCATGAACGCCACCCGCCAGCCGGCCATCGAGAAGCTCTTGGTTAGGGTGTACAGCTCCACGGCCACGTCCTTGGCGCCGGGCACCTGCAGGATCGACGGCGGCTGATAGCCGTCAAAAGCCGTGTCGGAGTAGGCGAAGTCGTGCACCAGGACCACGTCTCGCTCCCGGGCGAAATCCACCAGGCGCTGCATCCACGCCAGGTCGACGGTCTCGGTCGTCGGGTTGTGGGGGAACGAGAAGACGATCACCCGAGGGCGGGGCCAGGTCGACTCCCAGCTGTCCATCAGGTTGGCGAAGAAGTCCTGGTCGGGGCCGAGGCGCACCTGCTGGACGTCGGCGCCGGCGAACAGCGGGGCGTAGATGTGGATCGGGTAGCTCGGCGTGGGCACCAAGGCGGTGTCGCCCGGCCCCACCAGGGTCCACATCAGGTGCGACAGCCCCTCCTTGGCGCCGATCGTCGTGACGACCTCGGTGTCGGGGTCGATGTCGACGCCGAAGCGGCGCAGGTAGAGGTTGGCGACCGCCAGGCGCAGCTTGGGAATCCCCCGCGACGCCGAGTAGCGGTGGTTGCGGGGATTGTGCGCCGCCTCGCACAGCTTCTCGACCGCAATGTCGGGGCTCGGGATGTCGGGATTGCCGAACCCCATGTCGATCACGTCGTCGCCCGCGTGGCGCGCCTGATCGCGCAGTTGGTTGATGATGGCGAAGACGTACGGCGGCAAACCGTTGATGCGGCGGAACTCCATAGAGATTTCGAGGCTACCGGACGGCCTTCGCGGCTCCTGCCAATTTGGCGACCAGCTCCGCCCAGTCGGTCGCCGGCGGCGGCCCGTAGACCGCCCACGCAACGCCGGCCGACGCCAGGCGCCGCAAGTGGTCCTCGAAGTCCCCGTCCGGTGGCGGTGGCCCGCCCCAGGTGGCGGCTGCGCCCCCGGGGTTGGCGGCCGCGAAGGCGGCCAGCTCGTCGAGCGGGCCGTCCCAGGCGTTCCACCCATCGGAGTCGGCGGCTGCGATCGCTCGCACCTGGCGCGACCGCCCGCCGATCCAGGTGACGACGCCCCGCTCGCGCAGCGCCCGGGCCACCTCGACCAGCAGCCGCAGCCGCTCGGCGAGCGGCGGGAACGTCATCCCGTACGCCTCGTTCTCGGCCTGGGTCAGCGAGTCGCCCGTCCCGATCCCGGCGATCACCCGGTGGCCCGCGATCTCGTCCAGCGTGGCCAGGGCCTCCACCAGCACCGCAGCGGGGAGCAACGTGACCCGGCTGACCAGCGTCCCCAGGTGGATGCGCTCGGTTCGCCGGGCCATGGCGGCCAGCATGGGCAGGGCGGCGAGTGCCGGCCGGTGCGGGCTATGTATGGGAAAAAGGTGGTCGTAGCTGAACACGCCGTCGATCCCGCTCTCGTCGGCTTGCTGCGCGACCGAGAGCGCCAACTGGGTCGAGCGGGCAAACACCGGAGCGACCAGCCCGACTTTCACGGCGGGGTCACGGCAGCGGGGTCACGGCAGCGGGGTCACGGCCAGCGGGGTCACGGCCGAGGGGTCGCGGCGGGGGCGCCGGAGGCGTGGCGGGCCAAGAGGGCGGCGCCGACCGCCCCGGCACGTTCGCCGAGTTGGGCCAGGACGATCCGGATGGGTGGGCGGTACTCGGCGGCTTCGACCAGGTCGTTGAACGCCGTGCGCACCGGCTCGAGGAACACCCCGCCGGACTCCGCCAGGCCGCCGCCGAGGACGATGCACTCGGGGTCGAAGACGTTGGCCAGATTGGCCAGCCCGAGCGCCACCCACCAGGCGAAGCGGTGGATGACGTCCATGGCACCGGCGTCGCCCTCCAACGCGGCCGCGGTCACGTGCTCACCCCGGACCGCCACCGGGTCACCGCCGGCCAACTGGGCCACGCGCGGGGCCTGGCCCGCTTCCGCCGCCTCCCGCCCCAGGCGCCCGAGGCCGCTGCCCGACGCGAAGCGTTCCCAGCAGCCCCGCTTGCCGCACGGGCACGGGGGGCCGTGGATGTCGACGACCATGTGACCGATCTCACCGGAGAACCCGTTGGCGCCGAGCAGCAGCTCGCCGCCCCCGACCAGGCCGCCGCCGATGCCGGTGCCGAGCGTGACCATCAGCAGGTCGTGGCTCCCCTGCCCGGCGCCGAGGAGCCGCTCGGCCCAACCGGCGCAGGTGGCGTCGTTGCCGACCGTGACGACGACGCCGGGGAGACGTTGCTCGAGGCCGGCGCGCACCGGGAGGCCGACGACATGGGGCAGGTTGGGTGCGAACTGCAGGATCCCGGCGTGGTCGACCAGCCCGGGGGCGCCGACACCCACCGCCTTGACCGGGCCGAGGGAGTCGACCGCCTCGGCGATGGCGTCGAGGACCGCCTCGCCGCCGCGTGGCGTGAGTTTTCGGGTTTCCTGGCCCAACGAGCCGTCGGCGCGGAGTTGAAGGGCGAGGATCTTGGTTCCGCCGACATCGACGCCGATGACCTCAGGCATGGGTGCGAGGGTAGGTGCTCAGGGGCCCTCGGACCGGGTGAGCTCGTAGAACGCGATGGCGGCGGCCGTCGCCACGTTCAACGAGTCCACGCTGGGCCGCATGGGGATGCGCGCCAGCTCGTCGGCGCACGCCCGGGCACCCGCGGTGAGGCCTGGGCCCTCGGCGCCGACCAGGACCGCCACCGGTCCCCCGCGGGCTCGGAGGGCGGGCGCCTCCGGGTCAGGCGTCAGCGCCACGACCCGGAATCCCGCCGCCTTGAGGTCGGTCAGGACCTGCGGCCAGGGCTCCGCCCGAGCCCAGGGAATCCGCAGGACCTGGCCCATCGAGACCCGGACGGCCCGCCGGTAGAGGGGATCCACCGAGCCCGGGCTGAGCAGGACGGCGGTCACGCCGAACGCCGCGGCGTTGCGGAACAGCGCCCCCATGTTCTCGTGGTCGCCGACGTCCTCGGCGATGGCGATGCGTTGCCGGCCCTCGACAATGGCCCGCCAGTCGGCGGGAGGCTGCCGTCCCGCCGCCGCCAGCGCCCCGCGGTGGAAGTGGAACCCGGTGATGGTTCGCATCATCTCGTTGGAAGCCACATAGACCGGCCAGTCACCCCCGTCGCCGAGATCGTCGATTTCAGGGCGCAACTGTTCCCACTTGGCTTCGGAGAGCAGCATCGAACGCACCGGGTAACGGGATCGGAGGAGGTGGCGGATCACCGTCGGGCCTTCGACCATGAACAGGCCCGCGCCCGGTTCCTCCCGCCGGCGGAGCTCGGCGTCGGTCAGGTTGCGGTAGTCGTCGACCCGCTTGTCGTCGGGATCGCCGATCGCCACCACCGGACCCATTGCCGGCGCGCTAGCCGGGCAGAGCCGCTTCGATCGCCTCGACCACTTCGTCTGCCTCGGGGTCGGTCGTGGGCCGGAAGCGGCTGATGACCTCGCCGGCCGGGTCGACGAGGAACTTCTCGAAGTTCCATTGGATGTCGCCTGCCTGGCCGGCGGCGTCGGGCGCTTCGACCAGTTGGCGGTACAGGGGGTGGCGCCGTTCGCCGTTCACCTCGACCTTCTCGGTCATCGGGAACGACACGCCGTAGGTGCTCGAGCAGAAGGTTGCGATCTCTTCCGCGCTCCCTGGCTCCTGGCCGCCGAACTGGTTGCACGGCACGCCGAGCACGGTGAACCCGCTGTCCTCGAAGCGCTTCTGCAGCCGTTCCAACCCGTTGTACTGGGGGGTCAGGCCACAGCGAGAGGCGACATTGACGACGAGGACGGCCTGGCCTTGGAATTGGTGGAGGTCGAGGGGCTCGCCGCTCAGTCCGGCGAGATCGACGTCATAGATCGACATGACCGGGAGGCTACCGAGCCCGTCGGGCTACCAGATCAACCGACGGTGATCCGCTGCACCGTGCTGGCCGGGCGTGGTGATGGTGCCGGGGTGTCGTCGGGGGCGGGGGAAGTGCTGTCGCTCGGAGGGCGGATCCGCCCGAACAGGGACTGGCTCACGTGGTTGAAGGTGTCGAGGACCGCTCCGAGGCCCGCGGTCGCGACCACCTGGTCGACCAGGTCGAGGGCGTCGTGGGCGGCCGCGATCATCTCGCTGGCCGCTTGTTGCACGTGGCCGATTACCGCTTCGGCCTTCTCCCGCTGGGGATTCGTCATACCGTCGCCCCGAGCGGCTCCTCGGCCCCTTGGGCGAAGCTGACCTCGAGCCACGACGACACCATGGTCGCACCCACGACCTGGCGGCGGCGGAGGGAGTCAGGCAGCATGATCGCCCGCCGGTGGGGGCCCACCCGTACCAGCAGCTCGCCATCGCGGCGCCCCACGTCGAGGTCCTCGCGGTCGGCGAAGGGCAGCTCGAGGCGCAGCACCAGCAGCTCGTCGCGCGCTTCCACACGGAGCGGTTCCCCGCGGTGCAAGATACCGGTCGGGTCGAGGTCGCCGTACACCACGGCGGCGAAGTCCCGCAGCCGGTCCAACCCCACCAGCTCGTCGGTCGCCAGCTCGGCCCGCAGCACCGGCAACGGGGCGAACCCCTCCTCGATGGTGGCCAGGTGCTCGGCGTGCGCCTCTTTCCACGACTTGAACCACGGGTCGGTGATGGCTTCGGGCAACAGCCGGTTGGCTACCACGGCGTCGACCCGGTACCCGAACAGGGACAGGTAGGTGGCGGTGCGGCGGGCTTCGGCAATGACGATCTTCTCGGGGTTGACGACGAGGCGGATGGTGCTGCGCTCCCCGTCGGTCAACAGTTCCCGCACCCCTTCGAGACCGTCGTACAGCCGGCGGGCGGCGCCGAAGACGTGATCCCCGGCCACGGGTATCGACGTGAGGTGGCGCAGGAGGGGCCGGACCGTCTGCAGCACCCGGCGCTCCACGGGGAAGACCCGGTCCATGTACCAGGCGAGGATGTCGGGCAGGGAGAGGAGGCGGATGGTCTCCGCGGTCGGCGCGCAGTCGACCACGACCACGTCCCATTGGCCGCTGTCGGCGTGGCCCTTGATGTCGGCGAGCGCGAACACCTCCTCCAGCCCCGGGAGCACCGAGAGCTCCTCCGCCTCGAGGGTGTCCACACCGGCCCAACCGAAGAGGTCGCGCAGGTAGTCCTGGATGTCGCCCCACGCATCCTCGAGCCGCTCCGTGGCGTCGAGTTGCTGGCCCCACAACCCCTCGGAGATGAGTCGGGGGCGCCCGTCGAGAGGGGTGTCGAAGGCGTCGCTCAGGCTGTGGGCGCTGTCGGTCGACAGCACCAGGGTGCGCAGGCCGCTGTCGGCGCAGCACAACGCGGTGGCGGCAGCCACCGACGTCTTGCCCACCCCGCCCTTGCCCGTGAACAGCAGGACCCGGCAGGGGACCGGAGCGGGGCCCCGGCCGCTCACCCCTGGGCCGCGCACCCCCGGGCCGCGCACCCCTGCGCCGCTCACCCCTCGGCCCTGGCCTTCAACTCCCGCAGCACCTTGACCCCGAGGCGACCCTCAGCCCGACGCTTCACGAAGCCGGGGAGCGGCACCTTCAACTCCACCGTGAGCTGGTACACGACCTCGGTGTCGTCGCCGTCTCCGACCGACGCCTCGAAGGAGTACGACCCGTCGTAGCACCGGGTCAAGTCTCCGGAGTCCTGGACCCAGGAGAGCCCCTCGGGAGCTTCGCTGTAGTCGTACACCAACGTCAGCGAGGTGCTGCGCCCGAACGCCGCCGCCCGGTACGTCACTTTGGTCCCGCGGCCCTGCTCGTCGCGGGCCAGTACCTGAACCGCCTTGATATCGCCCGACCACGACGGGTAGTCCTCGAAGTCGATCAGGATGGCGAACAACTCCTCCGGCGTGGCCCGGATCATCGTTCGTTCAGCGACCTGTTCCTCCACAGTGGCGTTCTCTCAGTTCCCGCTGCTCGTCAATACCGGGCCGTGTTCCGGCGGACGACGGCGTAGTAATACCCGAGGACAATGCCGTTGCCGACGAGGAACCACGCGGTGGCGACCCCGACGCACAACCACAGGATCCACTCCCGTCGGTCCGTGGCTCCCGCGGGGAACTCCGCGCTCTCCCGCCCGATGCAATCAAGCAACGCCAGCATGGGTATCGCCTCGAGGACGAGGAAGGCGAAGAGGAGGGGCACGCCCGATCGAGGTTAGCCCCGGCGACGCCGGGGCATGCCGCCGGGGTCGACTGTCTTGCGGGGCAGGAAGACCCCGTACCGGGCGCCCCAATACTCGCAGTGGGCCAACCCCCACACCGGTACCAGCCAGCCGAAGGCCAGGGCGGCGGTGATCCAGCAGGTGGCGGCCGCGACGATCACTTGCACGGCCAACGCGCCGAGGAGGCGGATCCGCACCGGGCGAGGCGCCACGTCCTCGAGCAGGATGAGGTTCCAGAGGCTGATCTCGTCCTCGCGACTGCGCCCCGCCGCCACCCCCCAGCCCCAGAGGTACAGCCCGGTACCGCCGAGCAGGAGGATCAGGTCGATGACGACCACGGGGAGGCGGGCCGAGGGGACGGCGGCGGCGACGGCGGTGGCCAGGACGAAGGCCGCGGTGCCGATCCATGCCGACCGGATCACGGTGGCGCCGGCCTTGGGGTCCACGACGGCCGCCGGTTCGGGGACTCCCTTGCGGGCGGCCAGGCGTTCGGCTCGGATGGCCTCGGCTCCGCCCGGGCGCGCTCCGGCGGGGCCGAGGCCGTCTCGCGAGCGCCGGGGACGTCCCCCGGCCCCCGACGACCGGCTCACCGCAGCCCCCCGGCGAGATGGCCCAACGCGTCCTCCAGACGGCTGGCCAAGGTGTCGTAGTCGAACTCCGTCTCGGCTCGAGCCCGGGCCGACTGACCCTGCTGCGAAGCCAGGGCGGGATCGTCGAGCAGCCGGCGCAGCGCCGCCGCCACCGCCTTCGGATCGTCGGGGTGGTCGACGACGTAGCCGGTGCTCCCGTTGACCACCGCCTCGGCCGCACCGCCGCTGTCCCCCGCGATCGACGCCACGCCGCATGCCGCGGCCTCGAGGAACACGATCCCGAAGCCCTCCTGCTCCAACCCCGCCCAACGGCGACGGCAACACATGGCGAACACGTCGGCGCAGCCGTACAGCGCGGGCAGGTCGAGGTCGCTGACCCGGCCGACGAAACGCACAGGGGCACCGCTTCGCCGGACCAGGAGGCGAAGCCGGGACAGATCGCGCCCGGTCCCGGAGATGACCACCGTGAGCTCCGGGTGGTCGGGGGCCAGCAACGCCGAGGCCGCGATGAGTGTGTCCATGCCCTTGCGGGGGACCAGCCGGCTCACGCTGACGACCAGTGGGCCCTGGGCCGGCAACTGCAACCGGGCCCGGGCGGCGGCCCGGTCTATGGCCGCCATGGGCGTGAAGCGGGTGGTGTCGACCCCCGGAGGGATGCGGATCACCGGCGGGAACGGCAGGTCGGTCCCAACCGCGTGGCGCGCCTCGCGCTCGGGGTAGCCGCCCGCGGCGACGGCAAGCGACGCCTGGGAGACGACGCCAGCCAGCAGGGAACGGCTGCCCGGCAGTCGCCCCGGCACCGAGATCTCGCTGCCGTGCAGCACCACGCCATAGGGCAATCCGAGCCGGGGCCCGACCAGGCCGAGCGGCAGCGCTGGATCGAGCACCACCGCCTTGGCCCCCACCTCGGCGGCCAGCCGGCGGATCCGGCGGGCCAGCAGCGGGTTCGGCAGCAGCACCGGCGTGCGGCTGCGGACAACCCGAAACGCCTGGGCCTTGTCGAAGTCCCTGGCGCTTCGGTGGGCGGTGGTCAACACGGTCACCTCGCCAGGGGGCAACCGTCGCCACAGTTCCCACAAATAGGACTGGATGCCCCCGATCTTGGGCGGGAAATCATTGGTGACGAGGAGGTGGGGCACGGCGGTTGGGGCTTGGCGCAAAGGTTGAGTGGGACCCGGTGGCCGCGGCCTGCCGTCCGGACCCGTTCAGCCTCTCACCTGTCGGTCTCTACGTCAGATCGGCCGCCCGGTCGAGTTCACGACGCACGTCGGGATCGGTGTCGCCGGCGACCGCCGCCAGGAGATCGCGCCGATCGAGCCGGGCCGCGGCCCACACTGCATGGCTGCGGATGATGGCATCGGGGTCACCCAAGGCTCGTCGCAGCGCCTGCTCGACCGGGGGGTGGCGCCCGTCGGCGGTGTTGCCCAGGGCCACCAGGGCGTTGCGGCGCAAATAGCGGGGCTGGCGCTGCGGTATGTACCAACGGCCGAGCCACGCCAGGAGCTGCTCGTCGGATGCGTCCAGCACCGCCAGCAGTTCGACCACTGGTTGGTCACCCGGTCCGGGATCGAGCCGCGCCCCGACGCCGGCCCGCTCGGCGGCCAGGTTTTCCGGGCACACCTCCTGGCAGTCGTCGCATCCGTACATGCGGCCGCCCAGGGCGACGCGGTACTCGGCAGGGAACACGCCCGGCGCCTGGACGAGCCACGCCAGGCACCGGCGGGCGTCGAGCACACCCGGGGCGACCAGGGCGCCGGTCGGGCAGGCCGGCAGACATCGCCGGCACGCCCCGCAGCCGTCGGGCAGGACCTCGGAGGGGGGTAAGGGGGCGTCGGTGACGACGCTGCCGAGGACGAACCACGAGCCCTGGCCGGGAAGGAGCAGGTTGGTGTTCTTGCCGTACCACCCCAGCCCCGCCCGGTAGGCCGCCTCCCGGTCGACCAGGGCATTGTCGTCCGCCACCACCCGGGCCTGCCAGCCCTCCTGCCGCAGGCACTGCGCCACAGCGGTCAGCGACCGCCGGAGTGGTCCGTAGTGGTCGCTGGACGCGTAGCGGGCGACAACGCCCTTCGGGTCACGGTCTCGGTCGACCGCGGATTCGTCCGGCAGCCGGCGGGGGGGCCGGCCCCGGGACGGGTATCGGCGGGCTCCCACGACGATCGCGGCGGCCCCGTCGACGATGCGTTCCGGTTGGGTGGAGCGGGCCGGGTTTCGGTACGTGAAGTTCATCCCGCCGTGGAGCCCCGCGGCCCGTCGCTCCTCCAGGTGTCGCCGGGTCCCGACGAAGGGTGCGGCCGGGGCGATTCCGACGGCGTCGAGTCCCGCCGCCAGCCCGATCTCGCGCACCTCGCGGGCGAGGGTCGCGGCGACCGACGGCGAAGCGGCTTTCCCTACGGCGAATCCTGGGGCCGGCGTCGCAGCTTGAGCCGGCCCGGCCGGGCCTGGCGGTCATCGCTCGCCGGACGCGCCTTGCGCGGCGCACCACTGCCGGCCGGATCGGCCGCACCGGCTTGGCCGGCTCGGATCAAAACCTGGTCTTTGCCCCCCGACACGCCGTCGTCGGCGTACTCGCCGTTGTCGAGCCCTTGGCCCTCGTCGTAATAACCGCCCGGGTCGGCGAAGTCCAGAGCCGGCACGGGCGCGGTGACCGGGTCGTCGGCGCCCAGGTCGGCGAACGCCTGGTACACCTCGTCCGCGTCGGGAGTGCGGCCCCGGCGGGGGACGGGCGCGGGCGCGAACGCCGGGTCTGCATCCAGGTCTGCCTCATTGTCCGGGTCATGGTCGGGGTCCTGGTCGGGCTCGAGGCTGATCCGGCGGGCCCGGAGTGGCCGGGCGCCCCGCCGATCCATCACCCGCTCGGCGTGATCGTCGGCTCCCGGCTCGGAAGCCGTGTCGACCTCGGGCTGCGGGTCGGGCATGGTCGCCACGGCGAGCGTCGAGGACCGGCGCACCGGAGAAGGCTGCGATACCGGAGCCGGCTGGGATACCGGGGTGGGCTGGGATGCCAGCGCCGTCTGGCCTGAACGGCCGATGCCGAACCGCTCGGCGGTGGATATCCGGCGCTCGGCGACCGAGTGGGCGGGCGCGAAACGATTGACAACCGGTTCGCTGGAAGCCGATGGCCCTGACGGCCGCGGCGGCGGCGATGACGCGTCGTTCCCGCGGGGATTGGGCGTGGACCTTCTGGGCGGGACGGCGGCCGGGGGCACCGAGGCGCGCCGAGTCGCCGGTGGCGGCGGCGGCGGCGGGCCCGCGAGCTCGTCGCGCCGGATCCGCGACGGGGCGCGGAGGGGACGCTCGCGTCGCGGCCGGGGCTTGGCCGACGTGTCGCCCTCGTCAGCGGAGTCAGATGCCGCGTCGGTGGACCGCGGGCCGGTGCCGGCCGGAGGGGCCGCCACGTCTTCTGTGGACGTACTGGCCGACAGCGGTCGCAAGGGTCGCTGGCGGCGCTCCCGCGCCGGCGGCGCTGTAGGGGGTGCGGGCGGTGCTGACGTGGCTTCGCCTGGACCGCCGTCTTCGGGCGTCTCGCGACCCGGCGTCGCGGTCGGCCGCGGGTTGCGGCCGACAACCGAGGCCGGACCGGATGAGGATCGTTGACGGGTCACACCGGCGCTGGCTCCGAGGAGAGACAGCCGCCCGGTCGGACGCGGCGGCAGGGGTGGGGGCGGCGTCATCTTGGGCGGCACCGCGGCCGCCCGCTGAGCCGATACCGACACCGGTGTGGCGGGCGGCAGTGCCTGCGGGCGGCGCCGCCCGGGTTCGACATAGCCCAACTCGTTGCCCAGGCGGTTGATCGCCTTCAACGCTCCGTTCGCCATGTCGACCGTCCAGTCGGCATGTTGGCGCCGCCGCTCGGCGAGATAGGACACGCGGACGACCCATATGCCATCGGGCTGCTGGAACGCCGACCACGCATCGTCGACCGCCGGGCCCGACAAGATGACCCCTCGTTCGGCCAGGTTCCACACCACCGACTCACCGAGCGGCTGGATCGATGGCCCGATCCGGGGTTTCGAGTACGTGAGTCCCGTCGCCCGGTCGACGACCCGCGCCTGCTCAGCGAGCACCGGCGGGGCGAAGCGACCGACCCAGTCCTCGGACATGGCAGCGGCTTCGGCCACCTCGCTGACGCTGCGCCCGGTGCGCAACATCGACTGCACCTCGCGCGGACTCAGCCGGCTTTCGGTCTTGGGTCGGCGCAAACCCGGCGACGTGCCGTTGCCCGCCGCCGCCGAATCACCCGAACCGCCGTCGCCCGCCTGAATGCGAAGCAACTCCTCGATCTGCTCGACCAATGCCCGGTCGAGGGTGACGACGAAGCTGCCTTCTTGTGTGCCGCGACGCGTTCCGAGAATGAGCCCCTTGTGATCGGTTGTGAACCCGACAAGATGGAGCTGTTGCACAGCGCCCCCGCACGAGGGAGTCCGGCGGTCGGACCCGTCCAAAATGAAACTACCACCTCAGCCTGGCGTTCTGGCGCACCTAGCACTATGTCTGACCAGCGTTTATTCAAGCGCAGGTGGTCTGCGGATGGTGTCGTAGGGTCGGCACGAGGCCTGCCCGGCCCAGCATTCTGACGGCACGCTCCTCATCCGCATCGATGATCACGGCATCGCCGCGCTCGTCACAGAGAAAGGTCACGA
This sequence comes from Acidimicrobiaceae bacterium, assembly GCA_030838045.1. Taxonomy (GTDB): domain Bacteria; phylum Actinomycetota; class Acidimicrobiia; order Acidimicrobiales; family Palsa-688; genus JALYXV01. Next base: position 92 of record JAUTXN010000130.1, on the reverse strand, counting down.
CGCAGTCGTCACAGTGGCTGGTCTGCTGCATCGTGCAGTCGTCACAGGTGATCACGAGAGTCATGACACCCATTCTGAACGGGGGGTGTGAC
>JAUTXN010000117.1 GCA_030838045.1 Acidimicrobiaceae bacterium | reverse complement strand
CACCACGCCCCGGCGGTGCTGGCGCAACGCCGCCACGCCCTCGGCGACTGCCGCCTGTATCGCCGGAGTGTCGGGCGAGGCGGCGCAGAGGACCAGCTGGGCCGACGGGTGGATCCATTGCGCCGCTGCGAGCAACTCGAGGATGCCCTTCTGAGCGGTGATCCGGCCGAGGAACACCACCGACGGCTGATCGGGGTCGATCCCGTGCCGGACGAGGGCGTCGGTCCGGGGATCGGGCCGGTAATCGTCCGGGTCCACGCCGTTGTAGATCACGACCACCCGGTCCGGGTCGACCGCCGGATAGGTCTCCAGGACGTCGGCCCGCATGCCCGCCGACACCGCGATCACGGCGTCGGCGCCGTTGATCGCAGTCCGCTCGCAGAACAACGAGACGCCGTAGCCCGGCCCCAGCTGGTCCCGCTTCCAGGGCCGCAACGGTTCGAGGCTGTGCGTCGTCACCACATGGGGGATGCCGTACATCTCCTTGGCCAGGTGGCCGCCCAGGTTGGTGTACCAGGTGTGGCTGTGCACCAAGTCGACATCTGCGACGCCCTGGGCCATCAACAGGTCCACCGATACCGGTTGCAGCGCCCCGCCACCGGGGCCGCCGCGCAGCGCATCCCAAGGGCTGTAGGTGGCGGCGACGAGCGGCGACGAGCGAGGGGCGCCGAACGCGTGCACTTCCACGTCGATCAGGGGTGCCAGGTTGGCCGCCAGGTTTTCGATGTGCACGCCCGCCCCGCCGTACACCTCCGGAGGGAACTCCCGGGTGAGCAGGGCGACCCTCACGAGCAAAGACAGCCGACACAGCCGAGACAGCCGAGACAGCCGGCGCAGCCGCCGTAGTCGCCACAGCCGGCACAACCGCGACAGCTCAGCATTGCGGGATGGCCTGGCCCTTGCCGACGACGACGATCCCGCTGTCGGAGAGGGTGAAACAGCGCCGGTCGTACTCCGGATTCACGCCGATCCGCGCTCCCGGTGGGATCTGGACGTTCTTGTCGATGATGGCGTTGCGCACGATCGCCCCCGGACCGACCCGGACGTCGTGCATCAGCACCGCCCCCTCGACCTGGGCGTGGCTCTCGATGATGACGCCGGGGGAGAGGATGGAACGGCGGACCGTGCCTCCCGAGACGATCACGCCGGCCGAGACCATCGAGTTGAGTGCCTGCCCCGTGCCCTCCGAGCCTTCGAAGACGAACTTGGCCGGGGGCAGCGGCGGTCCCGACGTGAAGATCGGCCACATCTGGTTGTACAGGTTGAAGATCGGGTGCACCGACACCAGATCCATGTGCGCCTCGTAATAGGCGTCGAGCGTCCCGACGTCGCGCCAGTAGGCCCGGTCGCGATCCGTCGCTCCCGGAACCTTGTTGGCCTCGAAGTCGTAGACATGGGCGTCGCCGGCCGCCACGAACGCGGGGATGATGTCTCCGCCGACGTCATGTTGGGATCCGTCGTTCTTGGAGTCGGCCGTCACCGCGTCCACGAGCGCTTCGGTCGTGAAGATGTAGTTGCCCATGGACGCGAAGACCCGGTTGGGGTCGTCAGGGAGTCCAACTGCGTCGGTCGGCTTCTCCCGGAACGTCTGTATTCGGGTGTCCAAACCACCAGAAGGTCCGGCGCCCGACCCGTTCGAATCCTCGGCCGGACCGGCGTCGATGACGCCGAAGCTGCTGGCCTGCGACAGCGGCACCCGCACGCCCGCGACGGTCACCCCTGCTCCCGTGGCGATGTGCTGGTCCAGCATCTGGCGGGGGTCCATGCGGTAGATGTGGTCGGCGCCGAACACGCAGATGTAGTCCGGCCGCTCGTCGCCGATGAGATTCAGGTTTTGGTAGATCGCATCCGCGGACCCCGAAAACCACCGCGGACCCTCGCGCATCTGCGCCGGTACCGGAGTCACGTAATCCCCCATGAGGGTCGACAACCGCCACGTTCGCGAGATGTGGAGGTCCAGGCTGTGGCTCTTGTACTGGGTGAGCACGACGATCTTCAGGTATCCGGCGTTGGCCAGGTTGGACAGGACGAAGTCGATGAGGCGGTAGTGGCCGCCGAACGGCACGGCGGGCTTGGCCCGGTCGGCTGTCAGAGGTGCGAGCCGCTTACCCTCGCCCCCCGCCAGCACCATTGACAGGACACGCGTACTCATTTACCCCACCCGAGTCGGCCGCACGGGCTGAACCGTACCCGTCCCGGCCGAAGAACACTCGCCGCAGCTACTCCCACTCGATGGTGGCCGGGGGTTTGCTCGTGATGTCCAACACCACCCGGTTGACCTGCTCAACCTCGTTGGTGATGCGAGACGAAATTCGCGCCAGCACGTCATAGGGAAGGCGCGACCAGTCGGCCGTCATCGCGTCCTCACTCGACACCGGGCGCAACACGACCGGGTGCCCATAGGTTCGCTCGTCGCCCTGGACACCGACCGAGCGCACATCGGCCAGGAGCACGACCGGGCACTGCCACACGCTGCGGTCGAGGCCCGCCGCTGTCAGCTCCGAGCGGGCAATGGCGTCGGCCTGGCGCAACACGTCGAGGCGCGACGCCGTCACCTCGCCCATGATCCGGATGGCCAACCCGGGACCGGGAAACGGTTGGCGCCACACGATCGGCTCGGGGAGCCCCAACTCGGCACCCAGCGCCCGAACCTCGTCCTTGAACAGCGCCCGCAATGGCTCGATCAGGCGGAACTTCAAGTCCGACGGCAGCCCGCCCACGTTGTGGTGGCTCTTGATATTGGCGGTGCCCGTCCCCCCGCCCGACTCGACCACGTCGGGATACAGGGTCCCCTGGACGAGGAACTCGATGTCTCGCACGTCGCCCATGCCGCCCGCCCCCGCTTCGGACGCCAGCACCTCTCGGGCCGCCTGCTCGAACACCCGGATGAACTCCCGGCCCACGATCTTGCGCTTCTGCTCCGGGTCGACGACACCGGCGAGCGCGTGGAGGAAGCGCTCGGACGCGTCCGCCACCTTGAGCTTGATGCCGGTCGCCTGCACGTAGTCCCGCACGACCTGTTCCCGCTCGCCCTGGCGCAACAGGCCGTGGTCGACGAACACACACGTCAGCTGATCGCCGACCGCCCGGTGCACCAGCGCCGCCGCCACCGCCGAGTCCACGCCCCCCGAAAGTCCGCACAGGACATGGCCCGGTCCGACCTGGTCGCTGATCGCCTTGATGGTGCGGTCGATGATGCTCGCCGTGGTCCACCGGGGCTCGATCCCCGCCCCCTCCCGCAGGAAACGCTCCAGCGTCGCCTGCCCGTACGCCGTGTGCATCACCTCGGGATGCCATTGCAGCCCGTACAACCGCGCCCCCGGATTCTCGAACGCCGCCACCACCGAACCGGGCGTCGCCGCGGTGACCCGGAAACCCTCAGGCGCCTGCACCACCGAGTCCCGGTGCGACATCCACACGGGCTGCGTCGCCGGCTGGTCCCCGAAGAGCGAGCTGCCCGCCTCGAGCCGGGCGTCGGTCCGCCCGAACTCTGCCACATCGGTCCGCGAAACCACCCCCCCGAGCCCCGCCGCCATCAGCTGGAACCCGTAACAGATCCCGAGCACCGGCACCCCCGCCCGGAACACCGCCGGGTCGATGCTCGGCGCATCGGCGGCGTACACACTCGCCGGCCCGCCCGACAGGATGATGGCCGCCGGCCGCCGCCCGAGCAGCTCCTCGGCCGACAGCGTATGGGGCACGATCTCGCTGTAGACGTGCGCCTCCCGCACCCGCCGGGCAATCAGCTGGGCGTACTGCGCCCCGAAATCGACCACGAGGACCGGCCTCGAGTCGAGCGGATCATCGCCGAGGTCCGGGCCAGCCATGGTTCAGGTTACCTAAGACATAAGGGGGGAAAAGGGTGACCGCCGTGGCTGCGGGCGAGGTGCGTCCAGCTCAAGCCGGCGGCAGACCGGGCCGAGGCCGCCGTCCGGCTCAAGCTGGGAACCTTGCTCCCGCGTGCCGCCGGTACTCGTTTGATACCGCGTCGCTCAAGAAGTCGGGCGGACCGCGAACCCCAGCCCGCCATCGACAGCCACCCAGTCTCACCAGGAGCGGCGGCCCCCGGCCTCACGCGCCCGCGTAATTCCGGGCGGCCGGCGAGCGGGCCAGATAGGCCAGCGCCTCCTCCGTCGACGCCTCCTGCGATGGGTGGTGGCTGGGCCGGAGGTACCTCGGGATGCTGCTCATCAGGTAGCCCGGCGTCGGCAGGCGGCCGGTGCCGCGGCTCACCTTGAAGAAGCGCCACACGCTCGGATGGTCGTTCGGCCCGGCTTCGGGATCGTGATCGACGAGGTAGTGGGTGCCGAGGATCCACAGGCCCAGGATCACCGGCAAGACGCCGGCCATGACCACCACCCGCCGGAGGTACCCACCGCCGAGGCGCTGGTACAGGTCGAAGGCGACCGAGCGGTGCTCGACTTCCTCGGCCCCGTGCCAGCGCAACAGGTCGAGCATGGTGGGATCGGCGCCCGCGCCGTCCAAGGCGGTCGACCCGGAAAGGGCCCAGTACCCCAGCACGCAGGTGAAGTGCTCGATGGCCGCGACCATCGCCAACCGGGTTACGAGCCACCGCCGGCGCAGCCCCCGCGGGCCGTGGCCCTCACCGAGGCCGTGGTCGCCGAGCAGGCGCTCGAACATCCAGTCGACCCGGGCGGTGTAGGCCGCGGTGTCCAGGCCCTGGGCGGCCAGGTGGTCGAGGACCAGCGAGTGGGCCCGGGCGTGCACCGCTTCCTGGCCGATGAAGCCCTTGGCATCTTCTCGCAACGGACCGTCGCCGACGAAGGGGAGCGCCTGGCGGAACACGTCGCAGAACCATTTCTCGCCCGCCGGCAGGAGCAGGTGCAACACGTTGATGACATGGGTCGTGAAGGCATCATCGGGCACCCAGTGCAGCGGCGTGGTGGCCCAGTCGAAGGTGACCCGGCGGGCCTTGATCATCGACCGGCCCGGCTGCCGCGGAGGCGCTCGGACTCGGGACCGCCCTCGACGTGGTCGACCAGCTCGGCGACGTATTGCGCCACGAGTTCCGGGTGCGTTCGCGGCAACCAGTGCCCGGCTTCGACTTCGGTGCGCCACAAGCTCGCCGTCCACCGTTGCAGGTCCTCGCTCATCGCGGGCGACACGAAGTGGTCCTTGGTCGCGACGACCACCTGCACGGGAACGGTTGTCGGCCGCGGATCCGCGCTGGTGATGCGGTTGCCGAAATTGGCGCGGTACAGGCCGACTCCCTGGGCGCCGTCAACGGCGATGGTTCCCGCGGGATAGGAATCGGACGGAGCCACCTTTTCCACCCTCTGCAGGATCTGGGGCCACCGGCGCCCGAGTCCCGCTCGCCACACGGCTCGCGCCCCCGGGAGGTGGAAGGCGACGATGTACCACGAGCGCAGTTGCTGGCCCGCCAGTTGGCGCAGACCGTGCGGGGTGGGGTGGCGCCAGCGGGCCGCGGCCCAGGCGGCGGCGTGGTCGAGGCCGGGGGCGTAGAGCGACGTGAAGGAGGCGAAACGGTCGCTGACGCCGTCGGTGCAGACGGCCTCCCACCCCTGGATGGAACCCCAGTCGTGGCCGACCAGGTGAACGGGGCGCCCGGGGCTGGTGGCGTCGGCGACCGCCGCCAGGTCGTCGACCAGGTGCGAGAGGCGGTACCCGCTGGTGTCGGACGGCGCCGTGGAGTGCCCGGCGCCGCGCACGTCGTAGGTGACGACGTGGTAGCGGCGGGCGAGGCGCTCGGCCACCGGCTCCCACACGGCGGAGGTGTCGGGATAGCCGTGGACGAGCAGGACGGTGGGCTCGCCGGTCGAGGCCTGGCCCCACTCGGTGACCGCCAGCTGGACGGCGCCGGCGCGGGCCACGACCTGCGTTGTTTTGGCGTGAAGCGAGTTGTCGACAGGGGTACCTTATTGCTGGTGGCCAGCTTGTTGCGGGAGATCGTGATCGACTGCGAGGACCCCGAGCGCGTCGGGCGCTTCTGGGCTTCGGTCCTCGAGTGGCCGCTGGTCGAGTCCGAGTCGGGGTTCTATTGGCTGTCGTCGACGGGTGACTACACCGCCGCGCCGCCGCTGCTGGTGTTCGTGCCGGTTCCCGAGTCCAAGGCGGGCAAGAACCGGTTGCACATCGACCTCAACCCCTCCGGCTGCGATCAGGCGGAGGAACTTGAGCGCCTGCTTTCGCTCGGCGCCCGGCAGGTGGATGTGGGCCAGGTCGACGTCGCGTGGGTGGTGCTGGCCGATCCCGAAGGCAACGAGTTCTGCCTGTTGGGACGGCGGGTCGACGCCTAGGCAGCTCCGCCTTTCCTAGCCTTTCTTACGCCGCCTTCTACGCCGCGGCCACGCTTGCCTCGATCTGCTGGGCGAGCGCCTTGGGCGGCTGGCTGTCCAGCGAAACCAGGATCACCTCCGTCACCCGGCCGCCCCGGACGAAGTAGAACGACACTTCGGAGACGGTGGCCGTCCCGATCGGTAGTTGGTTGGACACCTGCTCGCCGTCGCCGACCGGCAGGTGAATCCGGGCCGCCTCGATGTTCTTGCCTCCCTGCTTGATCAGGGGATCCTCGACGCTGGCGACCGGGATCTGGCTCACCTTCTTGACGCCGGCGGCGTCGAAGCTGAACGTCACCAGGGTCGTCCGCGAGGGTGGGTCCATGGCGACCACGCCGAGCTGCGGGTTCTTCCCCGATGTCGACGCCAGGCTGGCCAGGCCGGCCAGCTGCGGATCGGTCTTCTTGAGCGCGTCGACCTGGCCACTCAGGGTGCCGGCCGGCAGGATCCGGACCTTCCACGCAGCGGGGACCGCGAAGCTGACATGGTCATTGCCGTCGACCACCGTCTGGAACCCCGCCGGGATGACGGCCGCGACGGACTTGTCGCTCGTGGAGTGGTGGGTCGCGATCCCGACCCCCCCGGCCACCAGGAGGGCGAGAATGACCACCGCCAGAACCGCGATCGCTGCCGGTTGCGGACGAGTTCCGCCGCTGTCACTCATATCGACCTCACTGTCTTCCCGGATGCTGCAGGTCCTCGACAGTATCTATATCGGCCGGGTCGGACGGGCACGGAACCTCCATCACCAGCTCAGGACGTTGGCGCAACAGCACCCGGGCCCCTTCGTCGCCCTCCGTGGGGAGGAGGTCCCAGCACTCCCGGTCGATGCGGACGGGGTTGCGGCGCCGCCCGCCATAGGTCGCCACTGCGATCGGCCGGCCCACCGACGCCGCCACCGCCCGCCACGCCTCGGCCGAGATCAGCGGCTGGTCACCCAGCCCGACCACCAAGCTGGCGATGCCGCGGCGCTGCCGATCCGGCCGCCGATCCGGCTGCGGATTCTGCCCCGGATTCTGGTGCGGATCCGGCTGCGCATTCGCGTGCGGATTCGCGTGCACCGTTCGGGCCGCCGCCACTGCGACCTGCAGCGATGTCGCCTGGCCGTCGGCCCACCGCTTGTTGACCAGTACCTTGACGCCAAGCGGGACCACGCCGGCATCCACCAGGTCCACCGCGCCGGTGACGACCCAGGTCCGGTCCAGCCGGGCCGCCAGCGCGTGTTCGAGGGCCCAGGTCACCACCGGCCGGCCCCGCCACGGCGCCAGCAACTTGTGGGTCGGGCCCTCGAAGCGGCTCCCGGCCCCCGCGGCCAGCACGACCGCGATCCGCTCGCTCACTCTTCGCTCACCCGGCCATTGTGCCCAGGACGCGTAGCGTCCGTCATGCCCGCCCGCGAGAGGAGCATCCATGAAGCTCGGCCTACACGTTTCCGATTTCACCTGGGGCAACGGCCCCGCCCAGCTGCGCGACGACCTGGCCCGGGTCGTCGAAGCTGCCGACGAGGCCGGGTTCGACCGCATCAGCGTCATGGACCATGTCTGGCAGATCAGCATGATCGGGCCGCCCGAACACGAGATGCTGGAGGCCTACACCACGCTGGGTTTCATCGCCGGCCACACCTCGCGGGCCAAGTTGATGACGCTGGTCACCGGGACGGTCTACCGGTCGCCTGGCCTGCTGGCCAAGATCGTGACGACCCTCGACGTCCTCACGGGGGGCCGGGCGTGGCTCGGGATCGGTGCCGCCTGGAACGACGAGGAAGCCCGGGGCCTCGGTCTGTCCTTCCCCCCGACCGCCGAGCGTTTCGAGCGGCTGGAGGAGACGCTGCAGATCTGCCTTCAGATGTGGAGCGACGACGACGGCCCGTACCACGGCAAGCACTACGACCTTGAACGCACCCTGAACTCACCCCAGGCGATCACCACGCCCCACCCGCCGATCCTCATCGGCGGATCGGGCGAGAAGAAGACCCTCCGCCTGGTCGCCCGCTACGCCCAGGCGTGCAACCTGTTCCCCGGCCCCGAGGTCCCCCACAAGCTTGACGTGTTGCGTCAGCACTGCGAAGCCGAAGGCCGCAACTATGACGAGATCGAGAAGACGGCGGTGTTCCGTTTCGACGTCGGCGACAATGGCGAGAAGGTCGACGAGACGATCGAGCAGTTGCGCTGGTTGGCGGGCATGGGGATACAGCTGGCGCACGGCGGGGTCCCCGACGCCCCGAACAACAAGCAGATCGAGATCATCGGCAAAGAGGTCATTCCCGCAATCGCCGACCTCTGATGGGCCTTTGTTAGCAGTAACCCACCGTGGCCGGGGGGTTAGTGCTAGTTAAGACCTAGTGCTACTTAGACCTAGCGGAAGTCTTCCGGCTGGAAATCCTTCGGTTCCACGATCACGAGCCAGTTGCCCGAGTTGTCGCGTGCGACGGCCTCGACTCCGTAGGGCCGGTCCGAAGGTTCATACAGGAAGGTCACCCCTCGGGCGCTGAGGTCCTCATAGGTCTTGCGGCAGTCGTCGACGCGGAACCCCAGGCCACCCATCTGCCCTTTTTCCAGCTGACGGCGGACGAAGTCGGCGGCGTCGGGGTCGAGGGGCGGTCCTGGGATCATCAGTGTGACGTCGATCTCGGGCTGGCTGGGATGTCCGACGGTGACCCATCGAAAGCCTTCGCCCATCGTCACGTCAGTGCGGGGTTCGAAATCGAACTTGTCGACGTAGAAATCCCGGGCCTCGTCCTGGTCCAAGCAGTAGACGGTTACCAATGCGATGTTCGTGATCATGGGTCGAACGTACGCCCCGCCCCAGGACCGGCGCTTCTCTCAGATTGCTCGATTTCCGCCGCCCGATATGGGTCCCGTCGTACCGCCCGGGTCCAGCCCGCCGCGCATGAACAGGTAGCACCCCGGCACGTGGGGACCACCTCGTGCCGCCCACCGGTCCCGGTACGCCGTCGGGCTCTCACCGACCATCTGGCTGAATCGCGACGAGAACGACCCCAGGCTCGAGAACCCGACCAGCATGCACACTTCGGTGACGGTGAGGTTGGCGGCTCGCAACAGGTCCTGGGCCCGTTCGATGCGACGGGTGGTCAGGTACCGGATCGGCGTTTCCCCGTAGGTGGCGTCGAAGCTGCGCACGAAGTGGAACTTCGACACGCCCGCAACCTTCGCCAGTTGGTCGAGATCGAGGGGCAGCTCGTAGTGGCGGTCGATGTGGTCCCGCGCATCGCGCAGATGCGCCAGCAGGTCGACCGTCACCGCCAGCCGGCGGGCGCTCACGGCGCGCCGATCCCGCCGATGACGCAGATCAGGTCCTCGAGCGCCCGCAGGGAATGGCCGGTCACGAAGCGGTCGACATGGGGGAGTGCCGCGGCCATTCCCTGGGCCAACGGGGCGTAGCCGGGGGCCGACTTGAGCGGGTTGACCCAGATCACGCGGTGCGCCACCCGGTGCAGCCGGGCCATCTCACCTGCCAGCTCCTCCGGGTCGCCCCGGTCCCAGCCATCGGACAGCACGACGACGACCGCTCCCCGAGCCATTCCCCGCACGCCGTAGCGGTCGTTGAACTCCCTCAGCCCGGAGCCCAGCCGGGTCCCACCCGACCAGTCGTTGACGGCCCGGCCGGCCCGGGCCAGGGCCTCGTCGGGGTCGCGCCAGGCGAGTTCCCGGGTGAGGCGCGTCAGGCGGGTGCCCACGGCGAACGCCTCGACCCGGCCGGGGCCCCGACCCACGACGGCGGCATGGAGGAACCGCAGCATGCCCCGGGCGTACGGTTCCATGGAGCCTGAGACGTCGCACAGCAACACGACCCGCCGGGGCCGTTCCGACGGCGCCCGCCAGGCGCGCCGGATCGGCTCACCGCCATTGGCCAGCGCCGCCCGGACGGTGCGACGCAGGTCGGAGGCACCCCTGGTGGCGGGGCGCCACCGCCGGGACCGTCGCAGATCGCCGGTCAGGCGCAGGCCGGCCATCATGCGATGGGCCTGGGCGAACTCGGCGTGGGTGTAGGCGGCGAAGTCCTTGTCCCGCAGCACCTCGCTGGCGCTGTAGCGCAACGACAAGGCGTCATGCTCCTCGTGGTCCTCCCGGCCGTCGCTTTCGGCGGCGGCATCTCCGGCGGGGGAGTCGACGGCGGCCGCCAGCGGGGGCCCGGCCGGGCCCGCCGGCGGCTGCGGTTCGATCAGGGGCCGGCCCAGCCAGAACGCCTCGAAAGACCGGTCATAGGTGGGCCGGTCCTCGGGCCGGCGGACCAGCGTGGCCCGCCCCGCCCAATACACCGACGACCGGCGTTGGACCCCCACGGCTCCGAGGGCCGCGGCGAAGGCCGTCACGCAGCCGACCGGGACGTCGAGACCCTGCGCCCGCAGAAGGCGGGAGAAGGCCACGGCCATGCGGTCCACCCCGGTCACGGCGAACGCTCCTTCTTCCGCGCTCTCACGCAACTTCCGCGCGGTATCGGCGCTATGGCCCTATATCGCGCGGAGGTACGGCGAGGGCGCGGAGGTTCACGCACCGCGGAAGACCGCGGACCGCGGAAGTTCACGCACCGCCGAGATTCACGGCGACCAGCGGAGGTTCACGCACCGCGGAGAACGGCGGCGCGGACCAACTCGCTGATGTCGGCCCGGCGCACTCGCTCCTGATCCTCGCGGTACTTGAGCACTGTCCCGAGGGTCACCTCGACGCTGTGTTCGTCCAGCTGGGCCCGGCCGAGCGCGGCCAGGGCCGACGCCCAGTCGATGGTCTCCGCCACCCCGGGGGGTTTGTACAGCTCCATGGTCCGCAACTGCTCGACCGCGGCCGCCACTTGACGGGCCAGCCGGTCGAGCACATAGGGGGCCCGCAGCCTGACGATCGCAACCTCGCGCTCGAACGACGGGTGCTCCACCCAGTGGTACAGGCAGCGGCGCTTGAGGGCGTCGTGAACATCCCTGGTCCGGTTGGACGTGATGATCACCCGCGGCGGCTGCGTCGCCCGGAACGTCCCCAGTTCCGGCACGGTCACGCTGTAATCCGACAGGATCTCGAGCAGGAACGCCTCGAACTCGTCGTCGGCCCGGTCGACCTCGTCGATCAGCAGCACCGGCGGCGGTCCTTCCCGGTGGTCGATGGCCGCCAGCAGAGGCCGGCGGACCAGGAAGCGCTCCGAGTACAACTCGTCCTCCACGTCGCGCACCTCGCCGCCGCCGGCCCCGCCCCCGGAGCCGCTGCCCCCGCCACCGCCGCCGGCCGAGACCTCGGCCGCCCGCAGATGGAGCAGTTGGCGGGCGTAGTCCCACTCGTAAACGGCCTGGCTGACATCGATGCCCTCGTAGCACTGGACCCGAAGGAGCTTCGCGCCGGTCCAGCGGGCCAGGACCTTGGCCACCTCGGTCTTGCCGACCCCGGCCTCGCCCTCGAGGAGGAGCGGGCGCGGGAGGACCAGCGCGAGGTAGATGGCGGTTGCCAGTCCCTCGTCGGCCAGATACCCGTGCTCTGTGAGCGCCGCCAGCACCTGGCCGGGATCTCGTGGCGCGCGCTGGGTTCCGTCGGTCAGGCGCCTGCCTCCTCGAGGGCCCGGCGGACCAGCACCTGGGCCAGGTGGCGGCGGAACTCCGGGGTGGCGTTGATGTCCGACGGTGGGTCCAGCCCGTCGGCGGCATGCGCCGCCGCCTCGGTGGCCGACGCGCCCCCGGCCAGGGCCTCTTCCACCGCGGTCGCCCGGACGGGTGTCGACGCCATGTTGACCAGCGCCACGCCTGCCCCCCCGCCGTTGGCCCCGGACCCGGCCCCGCGCCGCACGGCCGCCACGCCCACGATCGCCCAGTCGTGGGCCCGCCGGTTGAACTTCTGGAACGACCACCCGGCCCCCTCCAGGCGGGGCACCCGGATCTCGGTGAGCACCTCGTCGGCCGCCAGGGCCGTCTCCATGAACCCGGCGAAGAACTCCGTCGCCGGGATGGACCGTTCGCCCCCCGGTCCCCGCACGACCATTGAGCCGCCCAAAGCGAGGACAACCGCGGGCAGGTCCGACGCCGGGTCCCCGTGGGCCAACGAGCCCCCGATGGTCCCCCGGTGGCGGATCTGGGGGTCGCCCACCTGACCGGCCGCGGCCGGGAGCAACGGCACCTCGCGGGCCAGGAGCTCCGACACCTCGACGTCGTGGTGGCGGGTCAGGGCGCCGATGGCGATCTGGTCGCCGTCGGCGCGGATGTACGACAGGTCGGCCAAGCGGCTGATGTCGATCAGGACGCTCGGCCGGGCCAATCGCAGCTTCATCAAGGGGAGCAGCGAGTGGCCGCCGGCCAGCAGTTTGGCGTCGTCGCCGTTCTCCGTCAACAGCGCGATGGCCTCATCGGCCGAGGCCGCTCGCCGGTAGTCGAAGCTGGCCGGGATCATCGCGGGCCTCCGTTCGCGCCGGCGCCACTCGCGCCGTTCGCGCCGCTCGCGCCGCTCGCGCCGGCGCCACTCGCGCCGCTCGCGCCGCTCGCGTCGGTGGATTGTTTGATCGCGGTCCAGATCCGCTGGGGGGTGGCGGGCATGTCGATGTCGGTGATGCCGAAGGGCGACAAGGCGTCGATAATGGCGTTCATCACCGCCGGGGCGGCGGCGATGGTCCCCGCTTCGCCCACGCCCTTGACGCCCATGGGGTTGGTCGGGCTCGGGGTCACAGTGGTGTCGGTCTGCATGCTCGGGAAGTCGGCGGCCGAGGGCACCAGGTAGTCGGCCAGCGACGACGTGACCAGGTTGCCGTCTTCGTCGTAGATCGCCTCCTCGAACAGCGCCTGGGCCGCGCCCTGCACGATCCCGCCGTGGACCTGGCCCTCGATGATCAGCGGGTTGATCTGGGTGCCGCAGTCGTCGACCGCCACGTACTTGAGGACGTCGACCTTGCCGGTCTCCTCGTCGACCTCCACGACGCAGATGTGCGTGCCGAACGGGAAGGTGAAGTTGGGCGGGTCCCAGTGGCTCGACGCCTCGAGGTTGGGCTCCAATCCGTCGGGCAGGTTGTGCGCCGTGAACGCCTCGAAGGCCACGGCGCCGATCGCCATGGTCCGGTCGGGCGAGCCCTTCACCGTGAACGTGCCCCCGGCGTAGTCCAGGTCCTCGGCCGCCACCTCCAGTTGGTGGGCTGCGATCAGCTTGGCCTTGTCGATCACCTTCTCGGTGGCCAGCCACAGCGCCGTGCCGCCCACCGACAGCGACCGTGAGCCGTAGGTGTCCATCCCGTGCGGTGCGATCGAGGTGTCGGAGTGGAGCACCTCGACATCGTCAGGGCTCACCCCCAACTGGTCGGCGACGATCATCGACCACGAGGTCTCGTGGCCCTGCCCGTGCGGCGTGGTGCCGGTCACGACCTGGACCTTGCCCGTGGGCAGGAACCGCACCGTCGAGGATTCCCAACCGCCCGCCACGTACCGCAGCGCCGACAACACCCGGCTGGGCGCCAGCCCGCACATCTCCACGTAGGACGACAGGCCGATGCCGAGGTGCTTGGTCGCGCCGGCCGATCGCCGCGCCGCCTGGTCGGAGCGCACCTGGTCGTATCCGGCCATCTCCATGGCCCGGGCGAGGGCGGGCTCGTAGTTGCCGCTGTCGAAGATCAACCCGCCCGAGGAGCTGTACGGGAACTGGTCGGGGTGGATGAAGTTGCGCCGCCTGATCTCGGCCGGGTCCACTCCCACCTGGCGGGCCAGGGCATCCATCGCCCGCTCGAGGGCGTAGGTCGCCTCGGGGCGGCCGGCGCCGCGGTAGGCGTCGGTCGGTGTCTTGGTGGTGAAGACCCCGGTGCACACGAAGGAGTACGCGGGAATGTCGTACACCCCGCCGTAGAGGAACGCCCCGAGCAGGGGAATCCCCGGCGTCACCAGTTGGAGATAGGCCCCCATGTCGGCCAGCAGCCGGGCCCGGACGGCGGTCACCCGGCCGTCGGCGTCGGCGGCCAGCTCCATGTGCTGGATCATGCCCCGCCCCTGGATGGTGGCCTGGGTGTTCTCCATGCGGTCCTCACTCCAGCGGACCGGGCGGCGCAGGCGCCGGGCCAGCGCCAGGCACAGCAGCTCCTCGGCGTACACGTCGAGCTTGGAGCCGAAGCCGCCGCCCACCGAGGGCGCCACCACGCGCAGCTTGCTCTCCGAGACACCGACGGTGAGTGCGGCCAGCACCCGCAGGATGTGGGGGATCTGGGTGGAGGTATAGAGGGTAATTTCGCCGCCGTATACCGCCGGAACCGCGACCACGCCTCGGGTCTCCATGGCTGAGGGAATCAGCCGTTGCTGGACATAGCGCTCCACGACGGTATGGCTGGCGTTGGCGAAGGCCTCCTCCACCGCGTCGGCGTCGGGGATGAGCTCCCAGGTGTAGGACCGGTTGGTGCCGAGCGCCTCGTGGACCAGCACCCGGTCCGAGAGGGCGTCCTCCAGGTCGACCACCGCGGGTAGGACGTCGAAGTCGACCTCCACCAGTTCGGCCGCGTCCCGGGCGGCCACGTCGGTCTCGGCCACCACCACCGCCACCGCGTCACCGACGTAACAGGCGGTGTGCACCGCGATCGGGAAGTGCTCGGGATTGAGCATGTCCTCGGTCACCGGCCAGGCGCAGGGCATGGGCCCGGCCCATTCCGGGCGCAGGTCGGCGCCGCTGAACGCCGCCACCACTCCGGGCTGGGCCAGCGCGGCCGACACGTCGACGGACTTGATGGTGGCGTGGGCGTAGGTGCTGCGGACGATGGCCAGGTGCAGCGCTCCGGGAATGACCAGATCGTCCACGTAACGGGCCTCGCCCGTCAGGAGCTCCGGGTCCTCCTTGCGGAGCATCCGGGTTCCCACGACGGCGGTCATGCCGGCACCTCCGCGGCGTCAGCGGCCGCCAGAATTGCCTTGACGATGTTGTGGTACCCGGTGCAGCGGCACAGGTTGCCTTCCAGCGCCGAGCGCACCTCCTGTTCGCTTGGGTGGGCGTTCTCCTGCAACAGCGACACCGCCGCCAGCACCATGCCGGGCGTGCAGAAGCCGCATTGCAGGGCGTGGTTCTCGCGGAACGCCTCCTGCATCGGGTGCAGCGTGCCGGGCTCCGCCAGGCCCTCGATCGTGGTGATCTGGGCGCCGTCGGCTTGCACGGCGAGGATGGTGCAGGACTTGACCGACTCGCCGTCGAGCAGCACCGTGCAGGTACCGCACGAGGTGGTGTCGCAGCCGACGTTGGTGCCGGTCAATCCTGCGACCTCTCGAATGAACTGGACGAGCAGGACACGCGGTTCGATCTCGTGTTGCTGACTCGTCCCATTAATGGTCATCGCGACCTTCATGGGCCTCCCCTTCCCGGAGATGTCTCAATCATGTCGCGCTGGTTTCGGTTCTGCTCGTCGGACTAGACGTTGTGGGCAGAAACAAATCGCCAGATCTCCGCGGTGGCGTCGAATGTCGCCGACGTGGCCCCCACGATTCCGAGCGGCAGGTACTGGATCCCGCCCGGCCAGGTATGGCCGCCGCCCTCCACCCGCCAGAACTCCACGTCGCACTGCGCCGTCGGGCCCCGCCATGTCCGCACCGTGACATCAGGGTCGATTCCGGTGATCTCGGGGCCGGTGGCGCCGTTGCGGGTCGCCACCAGCGCCGCCCACTCGTCCACTCCGAGCACCCGGCCTCGATCGGTGCCGCCCCGGCGCCGGGTCCGCACCGGGCCGCCGACGTAGGGCACGATGTCGTCGACACTGCCGTGTATCTGGATGAACGGTACGGGGCGGTCGGGGTGCCACCAGCTCGGGGCATCGGCAGCCACCGTGCCCGCCACCTGGGCGAAGGCGGCAATGCGGTCGGGCAACTGGCTGGCCAGGCGGGCCGCCATCATGGCCCCGTTCGAGATGCCGACGGCGTACACCCGCCCGCGGTCGATGGGCAGCCACCCGGCCAGGCAGTCGATCAGGGCCGCGACGAATCCGACGTCGTCGACCTCGCCCGGCCGCCGGCCGTCGTTCCATTTCCGGTCGAAGCCGTTCGGTGACACCACGACGAAGCGCCTCCGATCGGCCAGGGCGTGGAAGCGGGTGAGCCGGTCGAGGCCCGTGCCGTTGCCGCCTCCGCCGTGGAACTGGATGACCAACGGCGCGCCGAGCGGCACGACCGGAGGGACGTGGACTCGATAGGCCCGCCGCCGCCCGCCGATCACCAGGACGTGATCTGAGGTCCCCGGACCGCCGTCGGGTGGTGTCAGGCGCCGGGCCGTCACCGAGCCTGGCGGCGCAGGAGCGCCCGCTCCGCCATGGCCCGCCACGGTTCGGGCACGGCGCTGGTCGCCGCGATACGGCCGAGCAGCCCGGGGGTCGGACGATGATGCGCCTCCACCAGGTCGCCGATGGTCAATGTGCTCTCCGGTCGGTGCACCCGGACGATCTCGCTACCCGCTGCCACCTCGCCCTCGTCGGCGATGCGCAGGTAGGCGCCGAAGCGGCTGGCCTGGTCGAAGTCGTCGACGAAGGTCGAGTCGCCCATCCGCATGCCGAGTTTGTAACACGGCAGCCGGGGTTCACTGATCTCCAAGGTGGCGGAGCCGACCAACCACCGCTCGCCGATGACGGCGTCGGCCAGTTCGACGCCCTCGGTGGTCAGGTTCTCGCCGAAGGTGCCCGGCTCGAGCTCCACGCCCAGCTCCGACGACCACCACCGGTAATCCTCGACGGCGTAGGCGTAGATCGCCTTGTCATAGCCGCCGTGCACCCGGAGGTCCGATTGCTCGTCGCCGTCGAGGTTGACGCCCTGGACCGCCGCTGGACCATCGACGGGCTCTTTCCAGATCGACGTGCGGACCCGGCGGCCGTACCACTCGACGGTCCGGGGCCGGCCCACGTTGACCGAGGCCACCCGACCGATCACCTCCGGTTCGCTCATCGTGGTTTCGCCCCGAGCCCCGGGCCGTCAGGCCGGGGAGGCAGCGGCATCAGAGGCGCGGTCTCGGCGGGACCTTGTTTGTTCTCCGCCGACGGAGCCGGGCAGGCAGGACCGGCACCGTGGGTAGCCCCGCCATGGTCGGTGTCCGAAGATCCGGGGCCGGTGTCCACCCGACATTGGCCGCCCAACGCCGTCGTTTCGCCACCGACGAGCCGGAAACGATTGCCCGACCTCGTCACTCCAGCCTTCTTGCGGCCCGGACCGGCCCGGCCGGCGTTCCGATGCCTTCGCGGCAGAGGAACCTGGGCTCGCGGGCAATCGGCGCTACGGCCCGGTCGAAAGCCGGGACCTCGGTCGAGCGCGAAACGGGCGACCTGAGCCCCGAATCGCCGCCTCCACCATCTGGTGGGCAATGTCGTCGTGGACCTGCACCCGCGCAACCTCCGCGCGGTATCGCGGCTATAGCCCACTAACGCGCGGAGGTTGCGTGAGGGCGCGGAGGAACGTCGGCAAGGCGCCGGCCACGGACGGTGACGCGTGCGAAGTCGCCGGTGTCGTAGGCACAGGGGAGTCGTCATCGCTTCCCTTCAGATCCGGTGCAGGCGGGCGTCGGACAAGACCCGGTGGGCGCAGTTGCGCCCCACCATGCCGTGGACCCCGCCACCGGGGTGGGCCGAGGCCGAGCACAGGTACAGACCGCGGACCGGGGTGGAGTATCGGAACCACCCGGGCACCGGGCGGAAGATCAGTTGCTGGTCCAAGGCGTTGCTACCCGAGCCGATGTCGCCACCCACCAGGTTGGGGTTGCCCGCTTCGAGGTCCGGCGGCGTGCGCGCCGCCATCCCCACGATGCGCGACCGCAGGCCCGGGGCGTGGGCCTCCAGCCGGTCGAGGACCGCTTCGAGGAACCGGTCACGGGCTCCGCCGGCCCACGTGCCCTCCTCCCGGGGGATGGGGGGAACGTGGGTCTCGACCCAAAGGGTGTGGCCACCCTCGGGAGCGCGGCTCGGGTCGGCCGTGCTCTGCTGGCCGACGATGAGCATGGGATGGCGCGGCAGGCGGCCCCGTCGGGCACCGAAGGCGGCGTCGGCCATGTTGTCGAGGTCGCCCGTCAGGTGGACCACCCCGCAGTTGTCCAGGCCCGGGGCCGCCCAGGGCACCGGGCCATCGAGGGCCAGGTCGACCTTGAACACCCCCGTGCCGTAGCGGAATTGTCGGAGTCCGTCGAGGAAGCGTGGTGGGAGCACCGTCGCATCCACCAGGCGGGTGAACAAGGTTCCCGGGCCCGTGTCCGCGAGCACGGCCCGGCGGGCCGACACCATCCCCCCATCGCGGGTCTCGACACCGACGGCGTGGCCTTTCTCCAGAACGACGCGCGTCACCTCGGCCCCCGTGCGAATCCGTCCGCCGGCGTCGGTCACCGCAGCGGCCAGGGCCTCGGCCAGGCGCCCCGCCCCCCCAACGGGCACGGGCATGCCCTGTTTCTGGGCCACCATGGCCAGGATGAGCGCCGCCGGGACGCTTCCCGGCTGATCCACGCCGACGTCGGTGTGCGACGAACCGGCGGCCAGCAGCACCTGGCCCGAGGCGGTGCCGAAGCGGTGGCGGGCCAGCGCCTCCATGGGTTCGACCAGCATCCGGGCGACGCCCGGCAGGTCACGGCCGGCCGCCGCGAGGAAGCGGGCGGTGGGCATCGGGGCCGCAATGGGTCCCAGCATCATGTCGAGGAACCGGCGCCCCACCCGATCCCACCAGCGGCACAGCTCGATCCAGCCGTCGGCGTCGGCGGGCGATCGCTCCGCCAACTCGTCGGCTGTCGCCCGGTCGTCGAGGAGGCAGCGGGCGACGTCGTTGGGCCCGGTGAGCGCGGCCACCGGCACCGGGAACTGGGCCCACTGGACCCGCCGGTCGAGTTCGAGCTCGTGGAAGACCGGCGAGGCGTGGAGCATGCCGTAGAAGGCGGAGTAGGTGTCGTGGATGTATCCCGGCAGCGTGAGCTCGGCACTGTGGACGGCACCGCCTGCGGTGTCGGAGCGTTCGAGGACGAGGACCCGCCAGCCGGCCCGACCGAGCAGGGCCCCCGCGACCAGGGCGTTGGGTCCCGACCCCACGATGACAGCGTCGAAGCGGTCCACCGTTGGATGATCGCACGTCCGGTGCCAGGGTTAGCATGCCGCGGTGCTGACCCTGCCTGCCGGCGACGGCGTGCTGCCCAACCAGTGGCTGGCGGCCGCGATCCACGAGGGGGTCATCGACGCCGGCGAGTTCACCATCCCGACCGGGAATGTGCAGCCGGCCAGCCTCGACCTGCGCCTGGGCGAGGTCGGGTACCGGATGCGGTGCAGCTTCCTGCCCGACCGGGTGGGGGTGGAGGAGAAGCTCGGCGACCTGGTGCTCGAGCAGCTCGACCTGCACCGAGGCGGCGTGGTGCTCGAGCCGGGGCGGCCGTATCTGATCCCGCTGAAGGAGCGGTTGTTCCTGCCTCCGTCGATCCGGGCCAAGGCGAACCCGAAGAGCTCGACCGGGCGGCTCGATGTGTTCACCCGGGTGATCACCGACGGCAGTTACCGCTTCGACGAGATATCGGCCGGTTATCACGGGCGGCTCTATCTGGAGGTGGTGCCGCTGTCGTTCCCGATCCGGGTCCGGGAGGATCTCACGTTGAACCAGTTGCGCCTGTCGGTGGGGCGCAGCGCCGTGAGTGACGACGAGGTGCGGTCAATCCATGCTTCGGCACCGCTGCTGCACGAGGGCGGCCGCCCGGTGGCGGGTTCGGAGCTGGCGGTGAGCAACGGGCTGTTCCTGAGCTTGGATCTCCGTGGGGACGATTCGCAGGGGTGGGTCGGCTATCGGGCGCGGGAGAACACGGCTCTGCTCGACCTCACCCGCTCGGAGCCGTTCGAGCGCGACGAGTACTGGGAACGGGTGCGCCGGGAGGAGGGCAACCGGATCGTCCTGTCACCGAAGCGGTTCTACCTGCTTCTGTCGAAAGAGGCGGTCACGATTCCCCCGACACTGGCGGCCGAGATGACGGCGTACGACCCGACCAGCGGGGAGCTGCGGACGCATTACGCCGGGTTCTTCGACCCCGGGTTCGGGTACGACGCGGGCGGTCGTTTCCATGGTTCCCGGGCGGCGCTCGAGGTGCGGGCGCACGACGTGCCGTTCATGGTCGAACACGGCCAGCCGGTGTGCAAGCTGACATTCGAGCGGATGCTGGAGGCGCCGACGTCGCTGTACGGGCCCGGCATCGGGTCGTCCTACCAGCAGCAGGAGGAGACCCTCGGCAAGCACTTCGCGGCGGCGCGCGGTGAGCGTTAGCGGGCTCGCGCCAGGTCGGTGACGATCTCGGTGTTCGGGAGGTGTCGCAGGATCTCGGGTGCTGCGACGACCTTCCAGCTCCGGCTTCCGCCGCCGAGAACGATCCGGTCGCGTGCCATGACCCGCTCGTCGACCCAGACGG
Source organism: Acidimicrobiaceae bacterium (assembly GCA_030838045.1). Taxonomy (GTDB): domain Bacteria; phylum Actinomycetota; class Acidimicrobiia; order Acidimicrobiales; family Palsa-688; genus JALYXV01. The sequence continues at coordinate 5,673 of JAUTXN010000117.1, read as the reverse complement.
GGAGGTCCGGCGGGAGGCCGAAGACCGTCACCCCGCCGATCATCATCCCGGTGAGCGTTGCCGTCTCGTCGGCGGAGGCGAACGAGGCGCGGCGGACGTTGAGGCGTTGTTTGACGGCCCGGTTCACGTCGAGGCGGGTGTCGGCCAGCACCACGCAGGCCGCGAAGGTGGGTGGTTGGGACTTGCCGATGACCACGATGGTGTTGGCCGAGTCACTCGGCGAGTAGCCGTACGCCGCGCAGAAGGCCGCGGTATCGGCGAGGGCCGGGTCACAGGACACGAGCTCGTACTCGACCCCGAGCAGGTCCAGGTGCCGGCGGACCGCAGCATCGGCGTCGGCGTCGGCGTCGGGGTCGCTCGTGCCGGGGTCGGCGTCGCTCATGCCGGCAGCGGCCTCGGCGTCGGCGTCGCTCATGCGGGCAACCTACCGGCGTCGCCAGCGGCGGGTGCCGGTAGAGCTGGCCGCGCCCGGTTTTCCTTGGAGAGATCCCCCATGGAGTGTGGGTTTGTCGCAGGAAAACGCGCGCCTTTGTTCTGGCCCACCCGGCCCACCCGGAGGCGTCGGTCGGGCCGACTGGTCCCGTTGCAACCTCTGAGGGTGACAGGCTGGGCCGGTGGCACACCGGTTGGCCTCCTGGCGGGGCCGTGGTCCTCTCCGTCCGGCCGAGCTGGCCGAGGCTGCGGTCCTGGCCGACGTGTCGGTGGCGCTGATCGCGATCGGCTGGCTCCTGCCGATCACGAGCATTTTCATCGTCGCGGCCGCCGCTCCGATGGCGGCCATTGCGGCCCGAAACCGGCCTCGCGCCGTGCTCGCGGGGGCGATTGCCGGCACGACCGTCGCCATGCTCATCGCCGGCACCGGCCTGGCGTCCAACGTCGTCGGCTGCGCCGTCATCGGCACCCTTCTCGGCGTGGCGTGGCGACGGCGCTGGGGCCCGGTCCGCATGATGTCGGTCGCGGTGGGGGTGCTCTGGCCACCGGCCGCCCTCGGCGCGGTCCTCGTCCTCACGCTGTTCAGCCAGTTGCGGAGCCTGGCGCTCGTCCAGATCACCAACACCTGGGATGGGATCAAGGCGAACTTGGGATCGCTCGGCCTGTCCTCGTTGGGGCGCCCGGTGGACCCCGTGGTCCACTGGCTCGTCGAGCACTGGGCGATCGGCGTTCCCGTCGCACTGTTGGTCGGGATCGTCGCCAGCACGATCGCCGGGCGCATCCTGGCGTGGCCGCCGCTGGCGCGCCTCGAACGCACCCGCCTCGCCGCCCCGTCCACCCGTGATCCGGTCCCGGGCGACACCTCGACCAGTGCGCCGGGACCGGTGCCGGTACAGCTCGTCGGTGTCGGGCACACCTATCCGGGCATGGCGACCCCCGCCCTTCGGGGGGTCTCGCTGACGGTGGAACCGGGCCAGTTCGTGGCCGTCGTGGGCCCCAATGGATCGGGCAAGTCCACCCTCGCCCGAATACTCGGCGGCAGGACGCCGACATCGGGCGCGGTGCACCGGCCCGGGGCAACCGCGCTGGGTCGCCCGGGCGGGACCGCATTGATCTTTCAGCGTCCAGAGAGTCAGGTCCTCGGGGTTCGGGTGCGCGACGACCTGGTCTGGGGCATGGCCCGGGGCCCGTCGGTCGATGTGGACGTCGACGCGCTGCTCGCCCGGGTGGGATTGACGGGATTTGCCAACCGGGAGACCTCGACATTGTCGGGGGGCGAACTCCAGCGCCTCGCGGTGGCCTCGGCCCTGGCGCGCCGGCCGAGCCTGCTGATCTCCGACGAGTCGACCGCCATGGTGGACGCCGAAGGTCGCCAGTTGCTCGTTGACCTGCTGGCCGCGCTGGCGGCGGAGGAGGGTTTGGCGGTGGTGCATGTCACGCACCGGCTGGAGGAGGCCAAGCGGGCCGACCGGATTCTCTTCCTTGAGCGCGGGGAGTTACTCGCAACGCCGCCGGCACCCGGGCCGTTTCCCGCCCCGGAGACGCAGCCGGCGCGCCCTCCGACCCCCGCCGCCGGCCAGACGATCGAGTTGTCCGGCGTCGGGCACGTGTACACCGTTCGGTCACCGTGGGCCCACCGGGCCCTGACCGATGTCGATCTCACCGTCGGTGCCGGCGAAGCGGTCATGGTCGTCGGTCACAACGGATCGGGGAAGTCCACGCTGGCGTGGATCCTGGCCGGGCTCCTGATCCCGAGCGAAGGTCAGGCCTGGCTGGGCGGCCAACCACTCGATCGCCGGCTCGGCCAGGTGGCGCTGTCGTTCCAGCACGCACGGTTACAACTGCTGCGCAGCACCGTTCGAGGTGACGTACGAGCCGCCGGGGGAGTCGACGCCGCCGCCGCCGACTCGGCACTCGAACTGGTCGGCCTGGATCCCCGCGAGCTGGGCACACGTTCGGTTGACCAGCTGAGCGGAGGTCAGCAACGGCGGGTTGCCATGGCCGGCATGTTGGCCCGCCGGCCGAGCGTCATCATCCTCGACGAGCCGTTCGCGGGCCTCGACGACGGTGCCCGCCGGGGGCTGATCGCGGTGCTGCGCCGGCTGCGGCGCGAGGTTGGACTGACCATCATCCTGGTTTCGCACGACACCGACGGGGCTGACCAACTGGTCGACCGGGTGGTCACCCTCGACCACGGACGGATCGTCGCCGATGGCCCGGTCGCCCAACTGGCCGGCCGAGGCTCCGAAGGAACACCGTGACCGCCCGCCGGAACCGCCCCGACCCCGCCCGCCGGAAGCGGGCCGCCCCCGCCATAGCAGACTCCGCCGCGGACATCGCCGCCGCCACCGCCCCCGCCACCGCAGACTCGGTCATGGCAGGCGCGGCCGCCACCGCCACGTCAGACGCGGCGATGGCAGGCGCGGCCACCACCGCCACCGGTCCCGCCCCGACGGCCACCCCGGCCGATCAGCGCCGCCGCCAGGTCGAGCTCAACCTCCTCCGACCGATCCCGGGCGACACCCCGATGCACCGGCTCTGGGCGGGAACCAAGCTCGTCGCCCTCGCCATCCTGGCGCTGGTTCTCGGATTGAAACCCACCTGGCCGGTCATCGCCGCCGGAGCCGGCCTGGTAATCGTCGCCTGGATCGTCGCCCGCATACCCCGCGGCTCCCTTCCCCGGTTCCCCCGTTGGTTCTGGGTCGGGATCGCGGTCGGCGCTTTCCTCAGCCTCCGTTCGTCGGCCAAACCGCTCGGCCACCTCGGCGGGATGGCGTTCAGCTGGGGAGGCCTCGACGACTGGACCCGGATCGTGGCGCTCGCGCTGACGGTGTTCATCGCCGCCGCCCTGATGAGCTGGACAACGCCGTTGGCCGAAGTGGCGCCCGCCTTGGCCCGCCTCGGAACGCCGTTGCGGTGGCTCCGCCTGCCCATCGACGAATGGGCGGCGACTATCGCTCTGTCGATCCGTTGCCTCCCGTTGCTGATCGAGGAGGTGCGGACCCTTGCCGCGGCTCGCCGTCTCCGGCCGACGACTCGACTCGACAAGGAGTTCCGGCTCACCTGGGTTGTGCGAGAGTCCCAGGACCTGTTGTTCACGACGCTGGCGGTCTCGTTGCGCCGGGCGACGGAGCTGGGCGACGCGATGGAGGCCCGAGGCGGTTTCGGGACCGTCTCGGACACGACCTCTGGTCCCAAATGGCGTGACGCCGTGGCGTTGGTATTGGTCGCCGGCGTCGCCGCAGCCGGCATCCTGGCGTGACGGGCATCCTGCGTGACGGGCATCCTGCGTGACGGGCATCCTGGCGTGACAGGGCATCCTGCGTGACTGGGCATCCTGGCGTGACTGGAATCTTGCGTGACGGCATCCTGCGTGACTGGGCATCGTGGCGTGACCTGCACCCTGGCGTGACAGGGCATCCTGCGTGACAGGGCATCCTGCGTGACAGGCATCCTGGCGTGACTGGAATCTTGGCGTGAGCGATACCGGGCTGGCCGAGGGAACCGATGGCCGGCTGCGTTGCTCGTGGGGAGCGAGCTCACCGGACTATGTCGAGTACCACGACACCGAATGGGGTTTTCCGGTCGGCACCGACGAGACCTTGTTCGAGAAGCTCTGCCTCGAGGGCTTCCAAGCCGGGTTGAGCTGGCTCACCATCCTGCGGAAGCGACCCGCATTCCGGGAGGCATTTTCCCAGTTCGATATCGAGACGGTCGCGGGGTTCGGCGACGTCGATATCGAGCGGATGCTGGGCGACGCCGGCATTGTGCGCCACCGGGGCAAGATCGTGTCGACGATCAACAACGCCCGCCGGGCGCTCGAACTGCAGGCCGAGTTCGACTCGCTGGCGGCGTACTTGTGGCGGTGGGAGCCCGATTCGGGGCGAGCGGGCGCCGGGTCCCGTCCGCCCACGGTGCCGCTGCCGCCGACCACGGCCGAGTCCCACGCACTGAGCAAGGATCTGAAGCGTCGGGGCTGGACGTTCGTCGGGCCGACGACGGTCTACGCCTTCATGCAGGCGATGGGGTTGGTCAACGACCACATGGCCGGATGCTGGTGCCGAGGCCCGGCCGAGGAGGCCCGGGACCGCTTCACCCGCCCGGGTCCGGATTTTGGTTCCGCCGATCCGCCGAATGCCTCTTGATCCACGTATCGTCGCACCATGTGCCGGAGCATCGTCACCCTCAGGGGCGAAGAACCCGCCACGGACGACGAAGTCCAGGCGGCCGCCCTTCAGTTCATCCGCAAGGTGAGCGGCCAGCGCGCCCCCTCGCGGGCCAACCAGGAGGTCTTCGCCCGGGCCGTGGATGAGGTGGCGGAGGCCACCCGCCGCCTGCTCGACGAGTTCGTGACGCCACCGGGGGCCCGGCCGCCCGCGATGGCGCCCAGCCGGATCGTCGCCCGGGCCAAGGCCGAGGCCCGCATGCACGCAGACGCCCACGCCGACGGCGGGACTTCCTGAACCTGCCCGTCCGGCGGACCGGGGTCCTGCTTGTCGCCGTGATCCTGGCGGGCGGTTGCGCGACCAGCCTCGGGGGCACGGCGCCTGCGGCCGTGACTACGACGGCGCCCACCACGACCGCGCCCACCACGACCACCACCGCGCCCACCACGACGGCGCCCACCACGACGGCCCCCACCACGACCGCGCCCACGACCACGACCACCGCGGGCGTCCCCGCGGACATGCTGAACCCCGCCGTCACCCCCGCCACCATCGCCACGACCATCTGCGTGAGCGGCTACACCACGACGATCCGACCGCCGGTGAGCTTCACCGACCGCCTCAAGGTCCACCAGATCATGACCTACGGCTACGCCGACCGGCAGGTCCGCGACTACGAGGAGGACCACGTGATCGCCCTCGAAATCGGCGGCGCCGCGGCCGCGACCGTCAACCTGTTCCCTGAACCCCACGCCTTCTCGATCCCCGACGACACCCTGGAGAACAGCCTCCACAGCGGCGTTTGCACCGGCCGCCTGGGCTTGGCCGAGGCGCAGCGCCAGATGTTGGCCGCCAAGGTGGCGCACGGCTATTCCCGCGCCGCCAGCGCGGCGTAGCTTCGACCCCATGTGCGGCCGCTACACCTCGACATCGGCGCCCGCCGACCTTGCCAGAGTGTTCGCCGTCGACGACGTGAAGGTCGACGAACTGCCCCTGCGCTACAACGTCGCCCCCACCCAGGACGTGTACGCAGTGGCCGAGCGACGACCAAAAGAGGATGGGGAAAGTCCCCGCC
>JAUTXN010000094.1 GCA_030838045.1 Acidimicrobiaceae bacterium | reverse complement strand
CTGCGCATCATCTTCAGCCGGCTCGGGTCTCCGCACATCGGCTCCCCCAACGCCTTCTCCTTCAACGTGCCCTCGGTCCGGTCGAGCGGTTCGATCACGGTCGACCGCGGTGAAGGCAAGACGATCGAGGCGACCTTCACGCGGACCGGCGGCATGTGTCCGCGCTGCGAGGGCATGGGCACCGTCAACGACATCGACCTGAGGGAGCTCTACGACGAGGACAAGTCGCTCGTCGAGGGCGCGATCCGCATCCCCGGCTACACCGCGGACGGCTGGCAGGTGCGGATCTACACCGACTCCGGGTTCCTCGACCCGGACAAGAAGATCCGCGACTACAGCGAGACGGAGCTGCACGACTTCCTTCACCGCGAGACGACCAAGGTGCGGATCAACGGCATCAACCTCACCTACGACGGGCTGGTCCCCAAGGTGCAGAAGTCGTTCCTGTCCAAGGACGTGGGGGCGCTGCAGCCGCACATCCGCGCGTTCGTGGAGCGGGCGGTCACCTTCACGACCTGTCCCGAGTGCGGCGGCACGCGGCTCAACGAGGGTGCGCGGTCGTCCCGGATCAAGGGGATCAACATCGCCGACGCCTGCGCGATGCAGATCAGCGACCTCGCCGCCTGGGTGCGCGACCTCGACGAGCCGTCGGTCGCGCCGCTGCTCACGACGCTGCAGCAGACCCTCGACTCGTTCGTGGAGATCGGGTTGGGCTACCTCTCGCTGGACCGGCCGTCGGGCACGCTGTCGGGCGGCGAGGCGCAGCGGGTCAAGATGATCCGCCACCTCGGATCTTCGCTGACCGACGTCACCTACGTCTTCGACGAGCCCACCGCCGGCCTGCACCCCCATGACATCCGGCGGATGAACGACCTCCTGCTGCGGTTGCGGGACAAGGGCAACACGGTGCTCGTCGTGGAGCACGAGCCGGAGACGATCGTGATCGCCGACCACGTCGTCGACCTCGGCCCCGGCGCCGGTGCGGCGGGCGGCACCATCTGCTTCGAGGGCACCGTCGAGGGGCTGCTGGCCAGCGGCACCCTCACCGGCCGCCATCTCGACGACCGCGCCGCCCTCAAGGAGACGGTGCGGACGCCCACCGGCAGGCTGGAGATCCGCGGCGCCACCGCGCACAACTTGCGCGACGTCGACGTCGACATCCCCCTCGGGGTGCTTGTCGTCGTCACCGGGGTCGCCGGCTCCGGCAAGAGCTCGCTGCTGCACGGGTCGATCCCCGCTGGCGCGGGTGTGGTGTCCACCGACCAGGGCGCGATCCGCGGCTCGCGACGGAGCAACCCGGCGACCTACACCGGACTGCTCGACCCGATCCGGAAGGCCTTCGCCAAGGCAAACGGCGTGAAGCCGGCGCTGTTCAGCGCCAACTCCGAGGGTGCCTGCCCCAACTGCAACGGCGTCGGCGTCACCTACATCGACCTGGCGATGATGGCCGGCGTCGCCACGACCTGCGAGGAGTGCGAGGGGAAGCGGTTCCAGGCGTCGGTGCTCGACTACCACCTTGGCGGCCGCGACATCAGCGAAGTGCTCGCGATGTCGGTTACCGAGGCCGAGGAGTTCTTCGGCGCGGGCGAGGCGGCCACGCCGGCCGCCCATGCCATCCTCGATCGCCTCGCCGACGTCGGGCTCGGCTACCTCAGCCTCGGCCAGCCCCTCACGACGCTGTCCGGCGGCGAGCGGCAGCGGATCAAGCTGGCCACCCACATGGCGGAGAAGGGCGGCGTCTACGTCCTCGACGAGCCGACCACCGGCCTCCACCTCGCCGACGTCGAGCACCTGCTCCGCCTGCTGGACCGCCTCGTCGACTCCGGCAAGTCGGTCATCGTCATCGAGCACCACCAGGCGGTGATGGCGCACGCCGACTGGATCATCGACCTCGGCCCCGGCGCCGGCCACGACGGCGGCCGGATCGTCTTCGAGGGCACACCCGCCGACCTCGTCGGCGCTCGCTCCACCCTCACCGGCGAGCACCTGGCGGCCTACGTCACCTGAGACCCGTAGACCGTGAGACACGCGGACACCTAGACCGTAGACCCGTAGACACGCAGACACGTAGACGGAGACACGTCCTCGTCGTGGCGGCTGGTCCGGGGCGATCTACTCGAAGATCGGGGGCCGTTCCCGGGTGCGCTTCAGCTCGTAGAAGCCATCGGTGCCCGCGACCAGCAAGACGCCGTCCCACAGCTTGGCGGCCGCCTCACCACGCGGGATCGGGCTGATGACAGGGCCGAAGAACGCCACGCCGTTGACGCTGATCACCGGCGTCCCCACTTCGTAGCCCACCTGGTCCATGCCGGCATGGTGCGACACCTTCACCGCTTCGTCGTAGCCGGTGTCGTCCATGGCGTCGGCCAGCTCGACGGGGAGGCCCACTTCGGTGAGCGCCGCCTCGACGGTCGCCCGTTCCCGGGGCATCTTCTCCATGTGGAACCGGTTGCCGATGGCCGTGTACAGCGGGCCGAGGACGTCGTCGCCGTACTTCTGGGCGGCGGCGATGCACACCCGCACCGGCCCCCAGGCCGTCGCCAACATCTGGCGGTAGTCGTCGGAGATGTCCTTGTCCTCGTTCAGGTAGGCAAGGCTCATGACGTGCCAGCGGGGGGCAATGGGGCGCTGCGTTTGCACCTCGAGCAGCCAGCGCGAGGCGATCCAGGCCCACGGACACAGCGGATCGAACCAGAAGTCGACGGTGTCGGATGGGGCGGCGGTTGCGACGTCCCCGGTGGCGGGGGTGTCTGCGGGCGCGTCGGTGATGTGAGCCATGTCTCGACCAACCCGGCGGGGCGCCCCGATCTTCCCGATCCCGACCCGTTACCCCGCCGTAACCTTGATGTGTGCCCGATTACGCCCCACCGTTTCGCGACATACGGTTCGTACTCGAACGCGTTGTCGACCTGCAGGGCCTGGCCAAGCTCGAGGCCTACCACCACGCCGACCCCGACACCTGCTTCGGCATCATCGAGGAGGCGGGCCGGTTCCTGGCCGAGGTGTTCGGACCCCTGAATCGCATCGGCGACCAGGTCGGGAGCATCCTCGACCACGCGGGCAACGTCGTGACCCCGCCCGGCTTCCGGCAGGCGTACCAGGCCTACGTGGACGCCGGTTGGGGTGCCGTGCCGTTCGAGCCGGCATTCGGCGGCGGCGGCTTCCCGTGGGTCGTGGCCGTGGTCATCCAGGAGATCCTCACCTCGGCCAACATGGCCTTTTCGCTGTGCCCGCTGCTCAACCAGGGCGCCATCGACATGCTGACCCGCTTCGGGACCCCCGAGCAGCAGGCCACGTTTCTCGAAAAGATGATCGCCGGGGTGTGGACGGGCACCATGAACCTCACCGAACCCGAGGCCGGCTCCGACGTCGGGGCGCTGCGCACCAAGGCGGTGCCCTCGGGCGGCGGCGACGGCTCCTGGCGGATCACGGGCCAGAAGATCTTCATCACCTTCGGCGACCACGACCTGGCCGACAACATCATCCACCTGGTGCTGGCCCGGATCCCCGGCGCCCCGCCCGGCACCAAGGGAATCTCGTGTTTCATCGTGCCCAAGCACCTGGTCAACCCCGACGGCTCCCTCGGCGAGCGCAACGACGTGCGCTGCGTCTCCATCGAGCACAAGCTCGGAATCCACGCCAGTCCCACCTGCGTCATGTCCTACGGGGACAACGGCGGCGCGGTCGGCTACCTGGTGGGCGAGGCCAACGCGGGCATGCGCTACATGTTCCACATGATGAACGTGGCCCGCCTCTCCGTCGGCCTCGAGGGTCTCGCCATCGCCGAGCGGGCCTATCAGGCGTCGCGGCTGTACGCCCAGCAGCGCCGCCAGGGCCGGGCGGTCGGGGCCCCGGCCACCGTGAGCTCACCGATCGTCGAGCACCCCGACGTCCGCCGCATGCTGCTGACCATGAAGGCCCAGACCGAGGCCATGCGCTGCCTGCTGTACACCAACGCGGCCGCCATGGACCGGGCCCGTCACGGCGCCGACGCCGACGAGCGCCAGGCCAGCCAGGAGCTCGTCGACCTGCTGACCCCGATCTGCAAGGGCTGGTGCACCGACGTCGGGGTCTCCGTGACCTCGCTGGCCATCCAGGTCCACGGTGGCATGGGCTACGTCGAGGAAACCGGCGTGGCCCAGTACTACCGCGACAGTCGCATCGCCCCGATCTACGAAGGCACCAACGGGATCCAGGCCATCGACCTGGTGATGCGGAAGTTGCCGCTGCGAGGAGGAGGGGTGGTGAAAAGCCTCCTCGGCGACATGGACAGCGTCGTGGGGGAACTGGCGGAGGCGGGGCCGGACCTGGACCCGATCCGCGTCGGGCTGGGAAACGGCATCGAGGTTCTGCGCCAGGCCAGTGCCTGGTTGCTCGGGCGGGTGGCAAGCGAACCCAACGACGCCCTCGCCGGTGCCACGCCCTACCTGGAACTGTTCGGACTGGTCGCCGGGGGTTGGCTCCTGGCCCGCTCCGCCCTGGCGGCCCACCGCCAGCTGGCCGCCAATGCGGGTGGCGGGGCGGATGACGAGGAGTTCTTGGCCGCCAAGGTGGCGACCGCCCGCTTCTTCTGCCAGCAACTGCTGCCCGGGACGGCCGGGCTCGTGTCCGCCGTCACCGCCGGGGCGGCAGGGTTGTACCAGATCGACCTAGAGTCGGCCACCTTGGGCTAGTTAGGGGTGGGGCCGTCGCCTCTGTCCCGAAAAGGAGTCAACATGGGCATGCTTCGCCGCTTCCGGATTCTCATGGCGGTCGTCACGTTGTCCGCGATCGGCCTGGCCGGATCGGCTTCGTTCGCAGCGGCGACGCCGTCCGCGCACGTGGCGGTCCTGCATTCGACCATGACCGGCGCCCAAGAGGTGCCCGGGCCCGGCGATCCCAACGCGTCGGGTTCGACGGTCGTCGTGCTGAACGCCATCACCGGCACGGTGTGTTACGTGATCCGGGTATCGGGGATCTCCTCGCCTCTCACCGCGGGCCACATCCATTCGGCACCGGCGGGTGTGGCTGGACCGGTGGTCGTTCCGTTCCCGCTCACTGGCGGCCCCACGGTATTCGCGGGCTGCACCACCGCCGACAAGTCACTGATCCAGAAAATCATCAACCACCCGCGCCGCTACTACACCAACGTCCACAACGCCCAGTTCCCCGGCGGCGTCATCCGGGGACAGCTCCAGCCGTTCTAGCCAGGCCGGCTCCCCACTGATTCAAGGAAACGGTATTGGATTTAGGCGGCGCTTAGCATCGGCCGCCGTTCCGGTCAGGCATCCTGGAACTGGTGCGCCGATCGATCGCCGCGGGAATCTGGCTGGCCCTGACCGTCACCGCCACCCTCATCGTCTGGGCGGCGGTGTCGGTCGTGGCCGCCGACGTCACGGATCGTCCGGCGCCGGTCGTGGCGCACCGGGACGTGGTGGTGGCACTCCAGGCCGGTTCCGGGGAGTCGACCACGACGTCGACGACCTCGACCACCGCGCCTCGAGTCGCGTCCGCGGCCACGACGACACCGGCCCGATCAGCCACGACGACCACGACTCCGGGGCGCACGGTCGCGCCGGTCGCGCCGGTGGGCGGCCAGGCCACGACGACGACGTTGCCTCGCGCCACGACGACGACGACCAAACCCCCGGCCCGCCCGCCGACGACGACCGCCTTCGCAGGCGGTACTGCCACCTACTCGACCGAAGGTGGCGTCGTCGCGGTCGGCTGCACCAGTTTCAACACCATCCGCCTCGTCGCGGCGCTACCGTTCGACGGCTACCAGGCGCTCGTGACATCGGGCGGCCCGCTCTTCGTGCAGGTCAACTTCGTGCGCCCCACCCGGAACATCTCTGTCAGCGCAGCCTGCTTCTTCGGCCAGCCCATCCAGTTCAACAAGACCACCACGCCCCCTCCGGGCGGCTAGCACCGGCGGGCGCTCCCAACCTCGGGCTCACGTGCCGCCCGGTGGACCGAAGGTGACCTCGATGCGGGCACCCCCGTCGAGGCTGCGCCCGGAGGAGACCGAGCCCCCTGAGCTCTCCGCGGCGCGGCGCACGATGTCCAGCCCGAGCCCCGTTCCCGACCCACTGCTGGTCCCCCGGTCGGGCAGGGAGTCACCTGGCAGACCCGGGCCGCCGTCTTGCACCACGAGGGTCCAGCGCCGGTTGAAGGCCGGCAGGACGTCGACCGAGAACGGTGCGCCCGACGGGGTGTGGGTGAACACGTTGTTGATCAGGGCGTCGATGCAGACGTCGAGATCGGCGGCCGAGACCGCGATGGCCTGCGAGCCGTTGGGGATCGACGACGAGACCCGGCGGCCCTGGTCCTTGGCCAGCACCGACCAGAAGGTCAACCGGTGGCGGACCGCCCGGCCCAGGTCCGACCGCCCCTGGCCCGGCCGGCTCTCGTGGCGCGACCCGTCCCGGGACTCCTCGATGACCCTGGTCACCACCTGCTCGAGGCGGTCGATGTCGGTCGCGATGCGCACCCGGTCCATCGGTGATTCCAGTCCTTCGGCGTCCAGGCGCAACACGGTGAGCGGCGTCCGCAGCTGGTGCGAAAGATCGGCCGCGGCCTCCCGCTCGGCGACCAGGAGATCGCCGATGCGCTCCGCCAGGTCGTTGACCGCGATGCCGACCTCCTCGACCTCGGGGGGACCGGCGGGTTTCACCCGGGCCTGCAGGTCACCGCTCTGCAGGAGCCGGGTCACCGACAACAGCTCGCTCATCGGGGTGACGATCGACTGGCCGAGGCGGTCGGCCAGGAGGACCGCGATGACGACCACCAGGGCCCCGATCGCGACGATGATGGTCCAGGCCCGGTGCACCCCCCGGTTGAGCAGCGCCCCTGCCACCCGGACCCGGACCACGCGGGCACCCTCACCCGGCGTGACGACCCCCACCAGGATGTCGCGACCACCTTTGGGCCCCGCGGCGGTGAACGACCGACCCTGGCGGGCCAGTTCGACTTCGGCATCAACCGGTATCGGAGCGCCCAGCACCGTGTTGTCGGGGAGGTAGACAGCCGTCGGGCGGGGGTTGCCGGCGTTGGTCTGCTGGACCAGCTGACGCACCGTGTTGGTGTCGGTGACCGCGCCCAGCGCGCCGGCCAGGGATCGGGACTCGAGCTTGGCCGCGTCCAGGGCCCGGTTGATCGCAACCACCTGGATCAGGCGAGCCAGGGGAATGCAGAAGGCGAGCACGATCATGGACGTGACCGCGGCCGCGGTCAGCGCCAGGCGGGGCCTCACGGGGAATCAGGGTCGACCAGCATCACGCCCACCCCGCGGACGCTGCGCAGGTATCGCGGTGAGTTGGCGGTCTCGCCCAGCTTCCGGCGCAGCCAGGACAGATGGACGTCGATCGTCTTCTCCGCCCCCCCGTACGGTTGGCGCCACACCGCCGCCAGCAACTCACGTTTGGACACGACCTCACCGCGGCGGTTGGCCAGATGCCAGAGCAGGTCGAACTCCTTGCGGCTCAGTTCGAGCGGTGCACCCTCGAGCAGGACGGTCCGGCTCAAAGGATGGATCGCGAGGGCACCGATCTGTATCGGCGCCCCGCCCTCGTCATCCTTGACCCGGCGCAACACGGCGCGGATGCGGGCATCGAGCTGGTCCGCGGAATACGGCTTCACCACGTAGTCGTCGGCCCCGGCGTCGAGGGTGCGAATGATCTCGCGCTCGTCGTCTCGGGCCGTCGCCACGATCACGGGGACGGCGCTGACCGCCCGCAGCATCCGCAGCAGTTCCAAGCCGTCGATGTCGGGGAGGCCGAGGTCGAGGACCACGACGTCCGGGCGGTGATCGACGATCTCGCTCAACGCCCCAAGACCGGTGGAGGCGGCCAGTACGACGTGGCCCCGGTCGGTGAGACCGCGACAGACCGCGGCGCGGATCCGGGGGTCGTCCTCAACCACGGCCACCGTCGTCACGGGTGCGACGCTAGACGCGGGCCTCCTAAGCTGCCCGTTGTGAAGGTGCCGATCGCCTGCAGCCTCACCGAAACCGCGGCCCGCTCGCAGATCGACGAGTGGCACGACCTGATCGCGACGTCGGTTGCCGCGCTCGACCGGGTCTCGCCGACCGACCTGCGGTTGCGGCTGGGCACGGGCGTCGAAGGTGCCGGCGCGGTCCTCAGGCTCGCCCAGCGGGAGAAGGCCTGCTGCCCGTTTTTCGACTTCGCCCTGCTCGTCGAGGCCGACTCCCTTGTCCTGCGGGTCACGGTGCCCGCCGATGCGGCGCCGATCCTGGACGACTTCAGTCGAGGGGTCTCGGAGGTTTCGTAGGCCCAAGCGTTTCTTCACAGCGTTTCTTCACAGCGCCGTCGGGCCCCGTTTGCCGGGCGGCCACCCTGCGGTCACACCCCCGGGGAACGATCGGAGCATGTTCCCGCTCGGTCAGCCCGACCCGTTCCCGTTCAGCCGGCGAGACTTCTTGCGAGGCGTCGGCGTGAGTTCACTGGCCGTCGGCGCCGCGCCGCTCCTCGACCCCCGCCGGGGCTTCACCCGGACCGGCCTGACCCTGGTAGGTCAGCCCGCCATCCGCGGCGCACCAGTGCCCGAACAGTTGCACGTGCAGTTCGGCGCCGACGCTGCCCGAGAAGCGGCGGTGTCGTGGGCCACGGCGCAGCGGGTCTCGCGTCCACGGCTGCGCCTCGGTGAGCCGGGCGCCGGGTTCGGCCTCACGGTCGACGCCGAGGAGCGGGTGTACACCGAGGCCCTCACCGGCCAAACGGTCTTCACCTACCACGCCCGGCTCCGCGACCTCGAGCCGGACACCGCGTACCGGTATCAGGTGTTCCACGCCGGGGCCGAGGCGGTCCGGGGCCGGTTCACGACCGGCCCGGTCGGGCGGTCGAAGTCCTTCCGCTTCACGAGTTTCGGCGATCAGTCGGTTCCCGGCCCAATCGGGCAGGGCCTCGGGCCGTGGAGCGCCAACGCGGGATTCGTCATCGACGCGGTCGACGCCACCGACCCCCTTTTCCACCTGATGAATGGGGACCTCTGCTACGCCAATGTGAGCGATGACCCGGTAGGGACCTGGGCCAGCTTTTTCAACACCAACATGCGGTCGGCGGCCAACCGGGCCTGGATGCCCGCGGCCGGCAACCATGAGAACGAGGTCGGCAACGGCCCGCAGGGGTATCTGTCGTACGAGACTCGCTTCACCCTGCCCGACAACGGCGAGCCGGCGGCGTGGAGGGGCAACTGGTACAGCTTCGTCGTCGGCAACATCGCCGTCGTGTCGCTCAACAACGACGACGTGTGCCTGCAGGACGGGGCGTTCAGCACGTACCGGCGGGACCACGTCCCGGGATACGCGGCCCGAGGCGACGACCCCTACGTCCGGGGCTACAGCCACGGTGCCCAGAAGGCCTGGCTGGAGCACACGCTGCGCCACGCCCGTCGCCGCCACGACATCGACTGGATCGTGGTCGTCATGCACCAAGTCGCCATGTCCTCGGCCCATTTCAACGGGGCCGACCTGGGGATCCGCCAGGAGTGGCTGCCGTTGTTCGACGCCTACGGGGTGGACCT
>JAUTXN010000064.1 GCA_030838045.1 Acidimicrobiaceae bacterium | reverse complement strand
GCGGGAGAAGGCGCCGCCGCTCGCCGTCGACCTCACCGTGGCGCTGCGCCGGGTCGCTCGATCGGTCGTCCCCCCGAAGCGCCGGGCCCTCCCCGAACGATGGTGGCCCGGGCCTGGACGGCGCCGGCCGGGACCGGGCCGGACGGGACTGGGCCGGACGGGACTGCGCCGGCTGGGACTGTGCCGGACGGGACTTCGCCGGCTGGGACTGGGCCGGACGGCCCTGCCCGGGCGGCGTCGCGTCTGGCTCCGCCGCGTCTTGGCGCCGGTCACGGTGCTGGCCCGGCTGTTGTGCCTGGCCGCCGGGTGTGCCGTCGTCGCCGGCGGCGCCGTGGTCGGGCTCGTCGTACTGGGCGGGCGCGTCGCAGGTTCCGCGACGACGGTGGATCCGGCGCCGGTGCACCTGCCGCCGCTGACCGAGCGCTCGGTCGTCTACGGCAGCGACGGCTCGACGATCGCCGTCCTGCAGGCGGACAGCAACCGCAAGCCCATCACGCTCGACCAGGTCGCCCCCGTGGCTGTGAATGCCGTGATCGATACCGAGGACGCCCGGTTCTGGGAGCACGGCGGCGTCGACCGTCGGGGAGTGGTGCGGGCGCTCGCCGTCGACTTCAGAGCCGGCGACACCCTCCAGGGGGGCTCGAGCATCACCCAGCAGCTGGTGAAGAACACCCTCCTTTCCTCCAAGCGGGACCTGAGCCGCAAGGTGACGGAGATGGTCCTCGCCAATCGCCTGGAGCACCAGCTCGGCCGGCGGGGCGTGCTGGAGCGCTACCTCAACACCATTTACTTCGGCGAGGGGGCATACGGGATCGAGGCGGCGGCGGAGACCTATTTCAACGTCCCGGCCGCCAAACTGGACGTCCCGCAAGCCGCCATGCTGGCCGGGCTGATCCAGGACCCGGGGGGCTACGACCCGATTCATCACGCCCGCGCCGCCCGGCTCAGGCGCCAAACGGTGCTGGACATGATGGTGACCCATCGCCATCTGACACCGGAGGCGGCGGCGGCCGCCGCCGCGGTGCCCGTGCCCACTTCGCCGTTCATCGCCCCGAGCGGCCGGGACTACGCCACCGACGCCGTCAAGGAGCTGCTGCTGGCCGACCCCCGCTTCGGCGCCACGGTGGGGGAGCGCTATCAGGCGGTCTTCACCGGGGGCCTGCAGATCCACACGACAATCGACCCGTCGTTGCAGCGCCAGGCGCAGGCGGCGATCGCGGCCGGGCTTCCCACGGGCTATCACCTGACCGCGGCCGAGATCTCCATCGACCCGGCGACGGGCGCCGTGCGCTCGGTGGTCGGCGGTCCCGACTTCTCCTCACTGCAGTTCGACACCGCCCTGACAGGAGCGGGCCGCCAGGCCGGATCGTCGTTCAAGGTGTTCACCCTGGTCGCGGCGTTGGAGGCCGGGTACTCACCCGACGACATGATCGATGGTTCCACGCCCTGCTCCATCCCCAATCCGCATGGGACCCCCGATCCGTGGATGCCCGACAACTTCGAGGGTGAGACCTTCGGCTGGATGTCGATCACCGACGCGACCGTGCACTCGGTCAACTGTGCCTACGCCCGGCTGGCCATGGACGTCGGATTGGCGCGGGTGGCCGAGGTGGCCCACGCGATGGGCATCACCAGTCACCTCAACATCGTGCCGTCGATGACGCTCGGCACCAATGAGGTCACCCCGTTGCAGATGGCCTCGGCGTACGCCACCTTGGCGGCCGACGGTGCCTATCACACGCCGCATCTCATCGCCTCGGTCACCGACTCCAGTGGCAAGGTCCTGTTCTCGCACACCGATGCACCCCGCCAGGCCATCCCGCCCCAAATCGCCAGGGAGGCCACCCAGGTCCTCCAGCAGGTCGTGGCGCGCGGCACCGGCGTCGCAGCCGCGGTGCGCGGCCACCCGCTCGCGGGCAAGACGGGCACGGCGGAGAACTATCACGACGCCTGGTTCGTCGGCTACAGCCCCCAGGTGGCCACGGCGGTGTGGATGGGCAACGCGAGCGGTGAGGTGGCGATGCGAAACATCCGGGGCATCAACGTGGTGGGCGGGAGTTTCCCAGCTCGCATCTGGAGGGCGTACATGACGGTCGCGCTGGCGGGACTCCCCGCCGTCTCGTTCGTCCCGCCTGACGCCAGCCAGATGCCCCCGCCGGTCGTCCTGGTCGACGGACAACCGCGGGGCCAGGATCAGGGAACCTCGCTCACGGTGATCGCAGGAGGCAGACAGGTTGTGACGCGCCCCACACCGTGACCGTGTCACCGGCGCTCGAGGTCGCCGCCTGATCCCAGGGAACGGTCGTCTCGTATCGGCCCCGGTGCCGCGGTGCGGCGCCGGGGGCGCTGGCTCTCGCGGCGGCGCTCGGCCCTCGCTTTCATCCGGCGCCGCACGAGGAGGGTGAACCCGAAGGCGGCCGCGGCCCATATCCCGAACGCCGCCAGGCCGAAGTACCACGGCAGCGAATGAACAGGCGCGGCGGCCAGCATCGCCATTGCTTCAGCGCAGGGCCGCGAGGCCGATGAAATCATCGGGTTGCGCCACGTTGGCCCGGGTGGCGCCGTCCACGGTGCGCCTCACCATCCCGGACAGTTCGCTGCCCGGTCCGAGTTCGACGAACGTGGTGACGCCGAGTTCTCCCAGGCGGGTGAGCGACTGCCGCCAGCGCACCGGCGCCATCAGCTGCGTCGACAGCAGGCGCCGCCACTCGGCCGCCGCGGTATGGACCTCGGCGTCGACATTGGCCACGCAGGGCAGGGAACCGTCGCGGAACGTCGCTTGGGCCAGCGCCGCGTCGAGACCGTCCTGGGCCGGTGCCATGAGTGGGGTGTGGAATGCCCCGCCGACCGGCAGGGGCAGGACCCGCTTGGCCCCGAGTTCCCGGGCCCGGCCGCTGGCCGCCTGCACCCCGGCCGCGGTCCCGGCGATGACGATCTGGCCCGGCGCGTTGTCGTTGGCGACCCAGGCGCCGTCGACGGCGGCGCACGCCGCGGCGACGCCGTCGGGGTCGAGGCCGAGGATCGCAGCCATGGTCCCGGGGTGGGCAGCCGCGGCCGACTCCATCGCGGCCCCCCGGGCGGCCACCAACCGGGCCCCCTCGGACGGCTCGAGCACCCCAGCGGCCACCAGGGCGCTGTACTCACCCAGGCTGTGCCCGGCGACCGCGGTCGGCGCCGGGTAGGCGAGGGCACGAACGGCGTCGAGGATTACCAGGCTCAATGTAAAAGTGGCGAGCTGGGCGTTGGCCGTCACCTTCAGTTCGTCGGCGCCGGCGTCGACCAGCAGCCGCCCGATGTCACGGCCGGTCTCCCGAGCCAGCCGCTCGACGATCGACCATGACTCGGTGTCGCGCCACGCCTGCCCCATGCCCGGGCGCTGTGAACCTTGGCCCGGGAAGACGAATGCGTACATGGCGCGCTGAGGTTATCGTCGGCTTCGAGCGACACATCGGTCCACACCGTGTTCACTGGTGGTGATGGGTTTCCACTACGCCCACAAGCCGCCCGGCGCCGGCCCCAGTTGGCTGGCCGATCAGGTCGGCGCGGGTGGGGCCATCCTGGTGGAGTTCGCCCAGCGGGACGCTCCGACGTGCCGGCTCGAGGAGCCGATCATGGCCAAGGTTCTGAAGCGCTACGCCAACCGGCTGCGAGTCGTGCAATCCGATGTCGACGCCTCGCCCGAGGACGCGGCCGCCTTCGCCGTGGCGGCGGTGCCGACGTTCGTGCTGTTCGTCGACGGGGTGGAAAAGGACCGCCTGGTCGGGTACCAGTCGGTCGACGACCTGACACGAGCCCTGGAAGAGGCGGCGGTAGCGCCGCCCGACTGACTCCCTGGGCCGATGGGCGGGGCCCGCTCCGTCCGGCGCGTACGTCGGCGACGAACATCATCGTGCAACTCCCGCAGCACCCACTTCATCGCATGAGCGCGTGGCTTTTCCCCAGATCTCAAGGCCGGGACCGGGTGTGCGACGATGGCGACATGGCGGCTGAATGACACGACTGATCCGCCCCGCCGTGTTCGTCGCGCTCGCCCTGATCGTGGTGCTGGTCGGAGCCGGGTTGCTGCTCGGCGGCGAGGCGTGGCTGGCGTCCCGGGGCCAGACGCCGCCCGATCCGCCCCCGGGACCTGAGGATCTGCCCATCGGTGCCGGCGGTGCGGTCGGTATCGGCGGTGCCGGCGGTGCCGGCGAGGGTGCCACGCCGGTGCCGGTTCCGGTGGTGGTGTGG
This sequence comes from Acidimicrobiaceae bacterium, assembly GCA_030838045.1. Lineage (GTDB taxonomy): Bacteria > Actinomycetota > Acidimicrobiia > Acidimicrobiales > Palsa-688 > JALYXV01. The sequence goes on along the minus strand of JAUTXN010000064.1, from coordinate 2,923 downwards.
TTGGGCGACTCGACCGCGGCCGGGGTCGGCGCCTCGGGGCCCGCCCGCGCCTTGCCCCGACAGGTGGCCCAGCTGCTGGGCCACCCCATCCGCCTGACGGTCCTGGCCCACTCGGGGGCCCGGGTGGCCGACGTGCTGCGCCTGCAGCTCCCACGGGTGGCGGCGGTGCATCCGACGGAGGTGTTCATCAGCGTGGGGGCCAACGACGCCACGCATCTGACCAGCCGGCCCCGGTTCCGTCGCGACTACGACCGCCTGGTTGGCGGGCTGCCCGACTCGGTGACCCGGGTGGTGCTGCTCGGCGTGCCCGACCTGGGTGGACCGCGCCGACTCGCGCAGCCGTTGCGGGCGGTGGCCGGGTGGCGGGGCCGGGCGCTGGCGACCGACATCCGCAACCTGGCCCGCCGCCGGCGTGCCATCTACGTCGACATCGCTCGGGGTACCGGGCCGGCGTTCCGGCGTGAGCCGAAGCGATATTTCTTCTCCGACCGGTACCACCCGAACGACGCCGGTTATCACCTGTGGGCCACGGTCGTGGCCGCCGCGGTCCAGGGCGGCGGGGGCTGAGGCGGCGGCCGCGGTCCGAGGCGGCGGGGGCTGAGGCGGCCGCCGCGGTCCGGGGCGGCCGGGGCTGAGGTGGCTCAGTCGGGGACGGAGGTGGGGCTTCCGATGCCGAATACCGCACCGTGGGGGTCGGCCACAACCGCACCCCGGCCCCATCCCATGTCGTTCGGGGGCATCAGGATCGATCCGCCGAGTTCGCTCACCTGGGCCGCGGACTTGTCGGTGTCCTCGACGAGGAACATCGCCGACCAGGCCGGGAACTCTCCCTCGGCCGCCTTGTGGGCGCCGCAGACTTGCTCACCGTCGAGGGTCCAGATGGTGGCGGTCTCGCCGCTCATCGGGTCGACGCCCCAACCGAAGAGGGACTGGTAGAACTCGCCCGCCTTGGCCAGGTCATTGGTGCCGAGGTCGTTCCAGGTGAACGTGCCCGGCTGGTTGACGAGCTGGGCGCCGATCATCGTGTTGGGTTGCCAGACAGAGATGAACGACCCGACGGGGTCCTGGATGACCGCCATGCGGCCCGCGTCGAACACGTCCATCGGACCGGCGACCACCGTCGCGCCCAGGGCGGATGCCTTCGAAGCGGTCTCGTCGGCATCGGCCACCGTGATGTAGACGGACCAGAAGGGAGGCATGTTCGGGTTCTGCTGCGGCCCGACGCCTGCAACGTGCTTGCCGTCGAGCGAGAAGAGGCCGTATCCGCCGGCCTCGGGGCGGGGATCCATTTCGGCCGTCCAGCCGAAGACAGCGCCGTAGAACGCCGCCGCCCCTTCCGGATCGGGGGTGCCCAGATCGACCCAGGACGGGGTACCCGGGGCGTAAGAGGTGCGCTCGGCCATCACCATCTCCAATCTTTGAGAACGTTGGTGCTGGGCGCGACCCTATTACCTCCGTCGCGCGTCTCTCGCCCCGCTCAGGCGTAAACGCACGGCGCCAGCGCCCGTCGCACCTTCTCCGGCGTCGTCGCCCGCAACACGCCCGGGCGGCGTCGAGCATCTCGAATCCGGTGACCAGAGCGATCAGGACTCGACAAGCGCCGGCCCCGGAGGCGCACCTAGCGTGACTGTCATGGACGGAGACGCCGACGAAGACCGCGACGGCGGCCCCGCCCAACACATGGAGACACGATGAGCAAGGCCACGATGAGCAAGGCCACGAGGACCGAGACGCAGTCGCCGGCGCTGCCCGAGGCCGACAGCCACGATTTGATCCGCGTGCACGGCGCGCATGAGAACAACCTCAAGGATGTCAGCGTCGAGCTCCCGAAGCGCCGGCTGACGGTGTTCACCGGCGTCTCCGGTTCGGGCAAGAGCTCGCTGGTGTTCGGCACGATCGCCGCGGAGTCGCAGCGGCTGATCAACGAGACCTACAGCGCCTTCGTGCAGGGCTTCATGCCGACGCTGGCGCGGCCCGAGGTCGACGTACTCGACGGGCTGACGACCGCGATCATCGTCGACCAGGAGCGGATGGGCGCCAACTCCCGTTCCACGGTCGGCACCGCCACCGACGCCAACGCCATGCTGCGGATCGTCTTCAGCCGGCTCGGGCAGCCGAACATCGGTTCGCCCAACGCGTTCTCCTTCAACGTCCCCTCGGTACGGGCGTCCGGGACGATCACCATCGAGCGCGGCGACAGCAAGACCGTGAGAAAAAGCTTCACCCGCACCGGCGGCATGTGCCCGCGATGCGAGGGCATGGGCAGCGTGACCGACATCGACCTGCCCCAGCTCTACGACGACTCCAAGTCGCTCGCCGAGGGGGCGATCACCATCCCCGGCTACAAAGTGGACGGCTGGTGGACCGTGGGGATCTTCATCGAGTCGGGCTTCCTCGACCCGAACAAACCGATCCGCAAGTACACCAAGAAGGAGCTCCAGGACTTCCTCTACAAGGAGCCGGTGAAGGTGAAGGTCAATGGCGTCAACCTCACCTACGAGGGGCTGGTCCCCAAGGTGCAGAAGTCGTTCCTCTCCAAGGACCCCGACGCGCTGCAGCCGCATATCCGGGCGTTCGTGGACCGGGCGGTCACCTTCACCGCCTGTCCCGAGTGCCGCGGCACCCGGCTCAGCGAGGCGGCCCGGTCGTCGCGGATCGGCGCGATCAACATCGCTGATGCGTGCGCGATGCAGATCAGCGATCTGGCCGAATGGGCCCGCGGCGTCGACGAGCCGTCGGTGGCGCCCCTGCTGTCGGCGCTGCAGCAGACCCTCGACTCGTTCGTGGAGATCGGGCTGGGCTACCTCTCGCTCGACCGGCCGTCGGGCACGCTGTCGGGCGGCGAGGCGCAGCGGGTCAAGATGATCCGCCACCTCGGCTCTTCGCTGACCGACGTCACCTACGTCTTCGACGAGCCCACCGC
>JAUTXN010000056.1 GCA_030838045.1 Acidimicrobiaceae bacterium | reverse complement strand
CGTGGCCACGACGTTCGGGACGAACGCCACCACGGTTGTGGTGTTTGACAAGTCGGCGACGGGCGACTGCTGGTACCTGGGCGACGTTTCTGCTCCTGGGACCAACCCCGGCACCTACTACATGAAGGACACCGCCTGCGCCGCCCCGTCCGACCCCGGTGCTGCGACGATCACGGCCGGCAGCACCACGTCGAGTGTCGGCAACGCCCTCTGGGCGTCGGCCTTCTAGACCTCCAGAGACAGCTGATCTGGCTGCGGAGCCACAGACACCCTCCGATAATCCCGCAGCCTGCTAACGAGCGGCCCACCGGCACCCCGCCGGTGGGCCGCTCTCGCGCCCAGGTACCAGTCGGCCGCGGCAGCAACGAACCCGCGAGAAGAAGTGGACATTCCTGGTTAAGAACACCCGGTGGGCTGACGATATCTGGTCCTGTGATTTCCAACCGCGCAAACATGCGGGGCCCTCTGATCGGACTTGACATCGGCTCGTTCGCTGTTCGAGCGGCAGAGGTCAGCAACGATGGGGGACGCCCCACCCTTCACCGCTTCGCCCAGGTGACCCTGCCACCAGGCGCTGTCTCCGATGGCGAGGTGGTCGACGCCCAAGTGGTCAGCGCCGCCCTACGGCGGCTGTGGTCTGACGGCGGCTTTTCCAGCCGCCGCGTCGTCGTGGGCGTCTCGAGTCAACGGGTGATCGTTCGCCAAGCCGATGTGACGGCCATGAGCGACGTCGAGCTCCGCTCCGCCCTGAACTTCGAGGCCCAGGAGCTGATCCCGATCCCCGTCGACGAAGCCGTGCTCGACTTCCAGGTGATCGACCCCGTCCTACCCAACTCCGATCCCAACAGCCCGCCCAACATGCGGATCCTCCTGGCGGCGGCGCAGCGGGACATGGTGAACAAACACATCGCCGCGGTTCGCTCGGCCGACCTCGACGTCGTCGCGGTCGACCCCGTCGCCCTGGCCATGCTGCGAGCCGTCCCGGCCGCACCGGCCGGGTTTGCCGAAGCAGTGGTCTCCGTTGGCTCCGACCTCACCACCATCGCCATCCGGGAGGGCAACAGCACCCGCTTCGTCCGGGTCCTGAACATCGGCGGGTCCGACCTGACCGAGGCCCTGTCCCGGGAGCTGGCGCTCAACGCCCAGTCGGCCGAGGACCTGAAGCGTCGCTCGGCCAACGGGGCCCCGGTGGCGGTGGCCGCCCAGGCGCAATCCGCCCTGTCGTTGCGGATGGGCGGGCTGGTCGACGAGATCCGCGGCTCCCTCGACTTCTTCCTCGCGCAGACCGACACCGAACGGGTCGGCCGGATCATCCTGACCGGCGGTGCCATCCAAACCGAGGGTCTGGTGGGTCGCCTCGAGGCCGCCCTCGGATCATCAGTCGAAGTGGCCAACCCCCTCGCGGCCGTTGCGGTGGGCCGTACCGGCCTGAGCGAGACCCAGCTGCGCCAGTCGGCTCCCTACATGCTCGCCCCGGTCGGGTTGGCGCTATGGGGGACTGCGGGCGACCAGCGGCCGATCTCGCTCATGCCGAAGGAAGTCCTCGCCGCCCGGCGCCAGCGCCAGCAGGCGGGGCTCGGTGTGGTCGCGGTCGGAGCGGTCGCCGCCCTGCTCGTTGTCGTGACCGGCGTGCGCGTCGTTCAGGTCAGCCAGGCCCGCAGCCACGCCAAGTCCGCCGTGGCCACCGTGGCGACCCTCGAGACCCAGAAGGCCACGTTCAACGATGTGGCGGCGGTGTACAGCCAGCTCCAGACGCGCCAGCAGCTGTACGTCACGGCGGTCGGTCACGACGTCGACTGGATTGCCCTGCTCAACCAGATCACGGCCGCCATGCCCGCCGATGTGACCATCAACACCGTCACGGTGCAACGACCACCGGTTGTTCCGGGCGCGGCAACGGGCGGTGCGGTTGGCCAGTCACCCGACGGAACGATCACCGTTCAGGCGACCGCCAAGGGCGGCCAGCCATCGGTGGCCAACTGGCTCCGGTCGCTGGCGACGATCCCCGGTCTGCAGAACGCGTGGGTCGAGTCCTCCAGCGAGGGCGGTCCCGCCGGCCCCAAGTCCGTGACATTCAACTCCGACGCTCAGGTGACGCCTGCGGCTGAGTCCAACAGGGCGCAAACGATAGGGGGCACCAAGTGAACAAGCGAGTGATCGCCATTGCGGTGGCGGCGTCGGTGGTACTCATAGGGATTTGGTACGTGGCGGTGTTCTCGTCGCAGTCCAAGTCGGTGAAAAAGGCCCACGCCCAGGAGTCGGCAGCCCAGGCTCAGGCGGCGAGCCTTCGTTCCCAGATCGGGGTCCTGCAGCGCGAGAAGGTCGATCTCCCGGCCAGCACCGCCAAGCTCACGACGCTCAAGGCGGCGCTGCCCGACACACCGGCCCTCGACAAGCTGATCGATGACATCAATTCCGCGGCCGCCACGACCGGCATCGACTGGCAGACCGTCACGCCCACCAAGCCGGCCACCTTCGCGGCGGGCTCGGCGCAGGCGGTGTCCGCAGGGTTCCCCGGCGGTATGCAGTCGGTCACCGTCGCCCTCCAGGTGAACGGCCTCTACAAGCAGATCACGGACTTCGTCGTGAAGCTGAACGGTATGTCACGGCTCCTCGACGTCGGGTCGATCAACCTGACCGGCGTCGGTGGCACGGCGAAATCGACCGCTCAGATCACCACGCAGATCTTCTTCGTCCCGCCCGCCGCCGGGTCGGTCCCAGCAGGCGCGGCCACGACCGGCACACCCTGATTCCCGCCCTACCCCAGACGCCCTAAACGGGGGCAGCGCGGCAGCCGCCGGGCGGTGATCATTGCGATCGCCGGCCGGCGGTTTCGCGTCCCGCCTTTGCTGCTCACACCGCAGTCGGGTGACGAGGCTGGTAAAGCATCACCTTCAGGCCGCCTGGCAGGAGCATGTTGATGACGATGCCGAAGCCCTGGTTCGTGGGCTCGCCTTCGAACTCGATCCCCTTCGCCCGTAGCTCGTCGACCGTCGCTGCGAGGTCGTCGCACATGAACGTCACCTCGTGGCTGGGCGACTCGCTCGGATGCACGCCCATCTCGGCCGGGGGCAGCGCGAAGATCAGCCAGCCGTCGCCGGCGTCGACGTGGGGCCAGCCGAGGACGTCGCGCAGGAGGTCGCGCAGGGCATCGGCCTCGGGTGTGTAGAGGAGGGTGTGAACCCCGGTGATGGGCAATGGCTTCGCCTTCTGCTCGGGTCTGGCTTGAGCCTACGGTTCCCGGCGTGAGGAGGGCGAGCATCCCCCGCCCGGCGGCCGGGCTGCGACCTCCAGCCGGTTGTCGTCCAGCCGGGCCTGGAGTTCCGCCGGTGCGGGCGGCCCCCGTTGCGGCTCGTCGTCGATCTGATGGACGAGATAGCGGGGAAAATGCTCCGCGAAGCCCGCCAGGACCGGTGTGGGGAGCATGACGGCGTTCGCCAGGACCGATCCCGTGGCGCCCGAAGCGTTTGGAATCCGGGGTAGGCCGTCGCGGCAGGGGAGCCCCAGCAGGGTGGTGGTGCCGAGAAGGAACCCCTTGCCGGCAGAGGATGGCACAGGTGGCATCGGAGACGAACGCGATCAAGGGACGGGACTCGGCCTGGGTTCCGACGGACTCACAGGGAGGGGTGTGCAGCCGCAGCCGCGTCGGCGATATCCGTTTCTCTTATTTCGGGAGTGGGGGCGGAAAAGAAGCACAGCGTCCGGCGGACTCTGTCGACATCAACGAGGTAGGCGCGGGTTCGGGCAGACACGCTCCGCGCGTGTAAAGGAGACATGTCAGTCAATGAACACCGCGCCGGTCGTTGATGGCGGCTCCGGAGGGGGTCTGACCAGCTTCTATTGCAATTCCGACCGGCTAGGGACCGAAAGGGAGAATCGGCCGTCATTCCCAATTCGGAACGGCTCAATCTCTTCGCCTTGTTTGAAGCCACTCATTGTCCGATTTGATCAACCAGGGCTATCAGGCGGTATTGCCCGATCTGAACCTGGATTTAGAACTATTGGTCGATATTGCAGGGATGTCGATACCATCCAGACGGTGTTGAGCACTCGACCGGTGGTGACGGTGTGGTCATCTCGGTAGCGGATTCCGGAATCAGCATTCCCACCGAGGACCGAATCGAGCCGACGGCTCGTGGCCACAGGCAGGCCAGCCAGTGACGACGCCGTTGCTGACGACCAGGTCGCAGGTGTCCCTGGCCAGCGGCGTTCGGGGCGTAGTCGCCAGGGGGGCCGCGGTGACCGCGAGGCTTCGCGACGCCGGGTGGCGGCAGACACGGATCCGGTTGTTCGATCTTGAGTTCGACGCGGAGATCGCCGATGTTCGCCAACGCCTTGAGCGCGCCAGGATGCGCAAGCACCATCACGATCTCGTCAACGCCTTCACGGCGGTCGAGGGCGCAGCGCTGATCATGACGCGAGAGACGTTGACCGCGGCCGATCGGTCGATGCTCAACTCCCTGCTCGGGTCGGGTCTGACCCGACTTCGGGAACTCCTCGTAGCTGGCGTCGGGGAGAATCATGTGGCGTTGGGCGATCTGGCGATGTCGCTGGCGCAGGATCCGGGTTGGTGCGGGCGGGTAAAGGTCGATGTGGGGCCGGACATGGCCGTCACCGGTTCGCCAGGTGAGATCGGAGAAGCGGTCCGCCAGCTGTTGATCTTCGCCGTGGGTCGCGACCCATCGAGCCCTGTGGAGGTGCACGGCCATCGGAATGGCGATCGGGTCGAGCTCTGGATCGAGGATCGGGGTCGCCAGTACTCCACCCGTGAGCGAACGGCGATCCTGGAGCCGCGATGCCCGCGGTGGTTCCCGCCCGGCCATGGCCTCGGTTTGAGCCGCGGGGCGCGATCCCGGGCCCGTCGTGTCGGTGCTGTGGGCCCGTCGGGGGGCACCGCCGGTCCGTTGGGCGGGGTCGGCCCGTCCGGCGGCCTGCTGGGCCCGCAGGGCGCTCCGTTGGGTGCCGGCGCCCCGGTGGGTCCTGACGGCCCGGTGGGTGCTGCCGGCCCGCTCGGTCCCCTGGGATCGCTCCATGTTGCCGTCCGGTTGGCCCGGGGACAGGGCGGGGACGTGAAGGTCGTCGCCCGGCCCGGCGGCGGCGAATCGTTTCGGGTCTCTTGGGAGGCGCACGTTGGCTGATCGACGGGCGGATCGCCTGTTGATTGTCGAGGACCATGAGCTGCTGGCCACATCACTGGCCTTCGCACTGCGCCAACAGGGTTTGGATGTCGAGACGGTCGCCGGCCCAACAGTGGACGTCGTGGTCGGCACAGTCCGGCGATTGGCTCCTGTCCTGGTGCTGCTCGACCTCGACCTCGGTCCGCCGTTGGGCTCCGGACTCAACTTGGTGCAGCCGTTGATGGCAGCCGGCGGGCAAGTGATCATGATGACTGGCGTGGTCGAAAGAGCTCGCCTGGGTGCCTGCATCGAGGCGGGAGCGGTTGGCATTGTCAGCAAGACGGCCGGATTCGACGAACTGGTCGGCGCCATCCGGCGAGCCGTGGCCGGGGAAGATGTGCTGACGACCCACCAGCGCCACATCTTCCTGGGTGAGCTCCAAGCCGGCCGGCTGGCCGACGAGAAGCGACGGGCACCGTTTGCGACGTTGAGCCCCCGGGAGCAGGCGGTACTCGCCCGGCTGGTGAGCGGCGAGTCGGCCGACACGATCGCCCATCTGTCGTACGTCTCCCTTGCCACCATCCGGACTCAGATCCGGTCGATCCTCACCAAGCTCGGGGTGAAGTCACAGTTGGAGGCGGTCGCCCTCGCCCGTCAGGCAGGTTGGCCTCAGGGCTCGACCGAACGAGCGATTCCGGACTTTCATCAATCCTGGGGATAACGCCGCCCTCTCGTCAGCCGACACTGGTTTGTACGCCCTGACGAAATGGACAACGCCGCAAATGACTGCGCAGACGCCATTCCGGCTGGTCATCGTCGACGATCACGAACTTCTCGCGGCCACGCTTTCCATGGCGCTGCGTCTATCCGGGTTGGATGTCGAGACGGTTGCCGGTCCATCGACCGAAGCCGTCGTCGCCACCGTTCGTCGGCGGGCTCCTGTACTTGTCCTGCTTGACCTTGACCTGGGGCCCCCGCTCGGATCGGGGCTGGACTTGATTCCGCCGCTAATCGAGTGTGGGGGGCGGGTGGTCATGATGACCGGCGTGGACGACCGTGTTCGTCTCGGGGCCTGTGTCGAAGCTGGGGCGGCCGGAATCGTGAGCAAGTCGTCCGGTTTCGAGAGCCTCCTCGATACCGTCCACCGGGCAGTCGACGGCGAGGAGCTCCTAACCAACCGCGACCGTGACTCTCTGCTGAGCGATCTCCGGGAACAGCGCCGGACGCTCCGAGGCGGGCTCGGCGCTGTCGCCAGTTGACCGAAGCTGTTGAGAATGAGCTCGTCTCGACGTCGACTGTGTGAGCTGCCAGCAGATCCGCCACGCATCCAACGTCAGTATTGAAGATTTGCGATAGATGGGGATGTGTGCAATGGCCGCCGGCACCGCAAATGACCACGTGATCTGGACCGTCCCAAAATTGGACCCCACTTCTGGGCGAGCTTCGGTGGGCGTTTGCCTTTGTTGAGCGCGGAACGCTTACGACTTGAGATCATGCGGCCCCAGTCGTCGGTGTCGGGGTGAGGCGCAAGCCACCGTCCGGGGTTGCTGTCCACATTAGGTGATCCTCACACTCAAGGCGGCGGCGGAACCATGTTGCTCGGCGTAAGAGCCCCAAAATCGCGCGCCGTCTGGACGACGGACTCTAATGGCTGCTCTATGAGCAAGTGACGACGGTAACGGCGCCTGCCGCGGCGGTCACATGCGCGGTGAAGGCGCCGCTCACCACGGAGCTGGCCCAGAACGTCGATCTGATCGAGTGGATCCGGTACGTCACCGGAGCAGCGACCAAGGTGGCAGAACCGAAACTATTGTCGTTGACCGCCAGTGCGCCTGCACCGGGCGTTGCGGCCACTGTCCATCCGACACCGTTGATGTTGTGTTCGACTACATAGCCGTCGATAGCAGATCCGCCGCTGTAGGGGTCGGTAACTCCCGAGTCAGCGTTCGCCCATGTCATATGGACTGAGAGACTAACTGCGCTGCAGGAGAACGCCGTCGGTGCTGCCAGCCCACGTGGGGTGACGGACTGGGTTGGCGCGGTCACGCCGGTGAAGGCGGCCATCGCCACTGGCATGCCCTCGAGCATTGCGATCGTGAGAATTGTGATTACGCACAGGCAGCCAAGTACCCGTCGGATCCCCATCCGGCTTCCCCTCATGCCGAAATGGAGATCGGAGAGGACACCGGCCCATCAGATGGGGTCGGCGAATCGGATTCATCTGCACGCCAGATGCTGATGAGGCACGACACCGCCAGCATCGTCGGAAAGACGAGCACGCCGATTTGATGCACGATGGGTCGCCGGAGCCAATGGATAGCCGTTCCGAGACCCGGTATCACGGCCCGTACCCTCCACATTGTTTCGCCATTTGCCTGGGCCTGCCATGGGTCGGCTGCGTTGTTGGCGTCGCCCTTGGTCACGAAGACCGGCCGTGTACCACCACTGACGATCTTGACCACGCGATGGCTGATGACATGGTGATCATCGACTGGGATGGCATAAGTAATTATCTGGCCTACTCGCAGTGCAGTGGGCGCCTGGGGCGTATCCAGGACGACCGCCCCGACCGGGATGCCGGGACGCATGCTCCCGGACAGAACGGTCAAGGTGCTGTAGCGCCCAGTTCTGGGTCCAATGCCGAGGACCACGAGGAGGCCGAGGCTCGCGACGGCGATCATCCAAACCGCAGCGGTCGCCGAGATCCTGGCCACCTTTCGAGTCCGCCTCATCGAATCGTTGTTGGATCGGTCATCGATGCCTCGCTGATGTATTGAGCTGTACACAGGTGAATGTGTAGGTGATTGTCGAGGTCGCGCTCTGTGCCGAACTGGGCGACGAAGCCGGAAGTTGCAGTGTGGCCATTAGATGATCCGTCGTGGGAAGCGTTGCTGACGAGTTCAAGGCGTCCAGACCGCTGAGAGAGGTGGTGCGAAGAACATTCCCTGCTGCTACGAGATTGGTCGTGGTTCCAGCGCAGGTATAGGTGAAGACGGGCCCGCTACCGGACTCAGTCCACGGAATAGAGCAGCGCTGCAGGATCAGTTGCAGCCAATCAGATGTACCGCTGAGCGTGGGAGCGCCTGCAGAGTCGGTGATGGTAAGAGTGACCGACACCATTAAGGTTGTGCTGCTGATGAGATCGAACGATCGGTAGAAGATATCGCCAGGCTCGAGGTTCGTGACCGCTGTCGTGAGACGGTTGGTTTTGGCGCCAGTGGCCCCAAGGGCAACGGTGACGAAGCCGGCCGTCACATCGGCGCTGGCAGCCTTGCTTGAGCTGTATCTGGCCCAAGTTCCGAGCCCAGCGATGGAGGCCGCGGACATTATAATAGCCACGGCAAGGAGAAGCGATTTGGACCTGCTCCACTGTCGGGTCCCGGCCACTTCCGATTTCCTTTCTGAGTGACTCTCGGTCAATGGACCCAGCTGTGACAAAGGACTGGCCAACTCCGGAAGAGCCGGGCCACCCCGAAGGTGACCCGGCTCTCACGGTGTCGTGACCGGCTACTGCTGACGGCTATCGGACGGTGGCCGCGTGCTGGGCAGCGTCGAACGTGAACAGGATGATCGAGTGAGCGCCTTGAGGAACCTGCGTTTCAGTGGTGCCGCTCGGCAGAGTCATGGTGACGAGCAGGTGGTCGGTAGTTGGGTTGGCATAACCTGCAGGGGTCGCCACGGCGAGGTTGTTCAGGGTTGACGCCGCCTGGATGACAGCACCCGTTATGAGAACAGAAATGGGCGAAGCACACGAGTAGCTGTAGCCGCTCGTGCCTGTGTTGGCGGTCTCGGTCCATGCCGTGGCGCACTTCTGAACCACCAGCTGCAGGCCACCGGCGACGCTCGTGTCCAGCGCCGATGACGTCGATGCCGTGGTAGTCAGCTTGACCGACGCCAGGGAGTCGCTGCTGGTGCTGATGAGATCAACGGACCGGGAAATCGTGTCGCCCGGAAGCACGTTGGTGGCCGCGATAGCGAGATGGTTTGCGGACGTCCCTGCCGTTCCGAGGTTGATCACCACTGTGCCGGTAGTGATGTCGGAGCTGGCACTAGTCGTGGACGAGTAGGCGGCGAAGGTGCCCATCCCGGCGATCGACGCGGCTGCGGCAATCGCCCCGAGCGACAGAAGGACCTTCTTGGACAGATTGGGCTTGCGCATGTGAGTGACGCCTTTCGCCTGGTGGCTGAGATGGATGCCCTTTCTGGCCTCCACCACCATCGTCGGCGTACTCGCAGCTACGGCATTCCTCAGGATTGATGAAATACCGGAGGTTTTGCACAGCTATCTCGGACGTCTGGCCAGCGACGAGCAATCCCCGCCCAGGAGGGCCGGGGACTACTGACATGGCCTCGGTCGCCGGATAGTCGTACTCCCCCTCGACATGCCAGCGAGGGACCTGCCAGTACTACGAGCCGGTTTGGACTCGGGCTGAGACCTTGTTGATCACTGCCGTCTTGACGCTGGCCGGGATCGCGCTGCCGATGCTGAAAAAATCCACGTGGGCTTCGGTGCGAGGAGCGGCGAAGAACACGACCACGTTGTTGAGCGTCAAGGTCTTGCCGGCCGAAGTGAAGACGATGCTGCCGGTGGCAGTGGCTATGACGTTGGCCGGTCCAGCTCCCGCGCCCGGCGTGATCTTGAAGGTGACCGACTTCACGGTGCCCTTCGGCAGCGCTGCCGTCGCGCGAGCCTTGACGACCTGGGTGTAGCAGGCCGAGGCCTTCGGGTTGGCGAGAGCGGCCGCGTTCGTTTGGATATCTGCGGGAGACTTGAAGCTGGTCGCCGTCGAAGAGATGAAGGACGTTCCCTTGACGAAGTTCGGGGAGTAGGCGACGGCGGCCTGGTCGCTGAAGGTGCTCGGGCCGCCGACGCACTGCGCGAATGCCGCCGCCTCAGCCTTCGGGTCAGCCGGCGGACTGGCGGGTTTGGCCGACCAGCCAGTCGGGAGGTCGCCTTGCTGGAGCACCATCGCCTGGAGTTGCGGCTGGCCCGGCGGTGGAGCAGTGGTGCTGACCGGCAGGCTGGTGGGAGTGGTGGAGGTCGTTTTGCTCCCACTGCCGCCGCCGCAGCCGCTTGCGAGCAATACGAAACCGGCGACGCCGGCCAAAAGACGGGAAGCGGCAGGTCGGGGCAGCGTGGGCATGGTCGGGCATGGTATCGACCCGACACCGGCCCGAGGAGGCCAGCCAGCATTCAGGCCCGTGCAATGAGGCAGACGGGCACATCTCTCTTGGTGGCCGGCGGCGACCAGTGGTCGGACCGCCCTACGAAGGGAAGGTGACGTGGGAGCCGCTCGTTCTCCTCCTGATTCCGCCATGAGCCCACGCCCCCCGCCGACCCGGCGGAAGCGGCCGGGACGGCCGGTCGGAGAGCCCGACCGTCCCGGCGCTGTCGACATGTTGGACTCAGGGGAGAACTCCAACATGTCGGGGGCTGGGGCGATTACGCCGCGGGCAGGGGCTCCCCGTTGCTCAAGCCCTTGGCCACCCGGGCCCCGAGGTCGGGGTCGACCCGGCGCCAGTACTCGATCACCCGGGCGGTGACGTCGGGATCAAGTCCCTGGCTGGCGTGGCCCACGATGTTGGACGCCAAGTTGTCCCGGTCGGTCTCCGACAGAACCTCCCGATACAGCGTCCCGGGCTGGCCGAAGTCGTTGTCTTCCGGGTGGGGCGTGTAGGCGCTGCGCAGGATCTCGCCGGTCAGCTGATAGGACGGGTCGCGGTACCGCTCGGCGTCGGCCGCCGGCCCTCCGTAGCTGTTGGGCGCGTACACCGGCTGATCGCCGGCGTGGGTGTACCGCATCGGCCCGTCCTTGTTGTAGCTGTGAACGGGCGAGATCGGCTGGTTGACCGGCAACTGCAAATAGTTGGGTCCGATCCGGTACCGGTGGGTGTCCGGATAGCTGAACAACCGTCCTTGCAGCATCTTGTCCGGGCTCGGCGCGATGCCCGGGACCATGTTGGCGGGCTCGAATGCGGCCTGCTCGATCTGGGCGAAGTAGTTGTCCGGGTTGCGGTCGAGCATCATCCGCCCGATGGTGATGGGCGGGTAATCCCCGTGCGGCCACACCTTGGTCAGGTCGAACGGGTTGAACCGGTAGTCCGCCGCCTCCTCGAAGGCCATGACCTGCATCTCGAGCGTCCACGACGGGTGGTCGCCGCTCTTGATGGCGTCCCACAGGTCCCGGCGGTGGAAGTCGGCGTCGTCGGACACCTGGGCGGCCGCCTCGGCATCGGTGAAGTTCTCCACTCCCTGGTCGGTCTTGAAGTGGTACTTGACCCAGAACTTCTCGCCTCCGGCGTTGACCCACATGAAGGTGTGCGAGCCGTAGCCATTCATGTTCCGCAGCGTCCGCGGCGTGCCCCGGTCGGACATGAGGAACGTCACCTGATGTGCCGACTCGGGGGACAGGGTCCAGAAGTCCCACATCATGTTGTGGTCGCGGCGGTCCGTGTCGGGCCGGCGCTTCTGCGAGTGGATGAAGTCCGAGAACTTCGACGGGTCTCGGATGAAGAAGATCGGCGTGTTGTTGCCGACCAGGTCGTAGTTGCCCTCTTGCGTATAGAACTTGAGCGCGAAGCCCCGCGGGTCCCGAACCGTGTCAGCGGACCCCAGTTCCCCGGCGACGGTCGACATCCGCGCCAGCATCGGCGTTCGGGTCCCCTTCTTCAGAAAGTCGGCCTTGGTCCACTGGCTGACATCCTCGGTGGCCTCGAAGAATCCGAAGGCCCCGCTGCCCTTGGCATGCACCACCCGCTCGGGCACCCGTTCCCGGTTGAACTGGGCCATCTTCTGGATGACGTAATGGTCTTGGAGCAGCAGGGGGCCATCGGGGCCGACCGAAAGCGAGAACTCGTCGCTCGGCGCTGCGATGCCGGCATCGGTTGTCGTGACAGGTGTTTGCGGATCGTTCATCGGCGCCTCCGTTGGTCGTCGCCAGCTACGAATTTAGAACGTATCAAAAGACAGAGCACTTCACTAACACGGATAGTTCAAAGTCTGTATCTTGGAGCGATCATGACGGAACTGCTCGACCGGCTACGCCAGCGTGAATGGCGGCTCACCGCCCAGCGTCGTGTGGTGGCCCAGGTCCTCACCGGCGAACATGTGCACCTGACCGCCGAGGCGGTCCACGGTAGGGCCCGGGTCCTGCTCCCCGAGATCAGCCTGGCAACGGTGTACAACACCTTGAATGAGCTGGTCGCCATGGGCGAGGTGCGGGAGGTCCAAGCCGGGGACGGCCCCCGCCGATACGACCCCAACGTCACCTCGGCGCACCAACACCTGCAATGCGTCCGCTGCGGCGCCCTCTGGGACGTGGAGCCCGCGGGAGCGGACGATCTCGCCCTGCCCGTGGACCAGCAGCGGGGCTTCCGCCTGCTCGACATCGACATCGTCTTTCGGGGCCTGTGCCCGACCTGCGACCAAGAAGCCCGAGCGCCCGCCGCGCACTCCGCGTAGCCGTCACAGCCCCTCGGTAGGCTGCGGTCGTGCTTCGGTTCCTCACGGCCGGTGAATCCCACGGGCGGGCCCTCGTCGTCATCGTCGAGGGGATCCCGGCCGGCCTCGAGCTGACGGTCGAGGAGCTGCAAGGTGAGCTGGCCCGACGCCGGCTGGGGTACGGCCGCGGGCCGAGGATGCGCTTCGAGGCCGACGAGCTCACCTTGCTCGGGGGTTTTCGCCACGGCCGAACCCTCGGATCGCCCCTCGCCGTCATGATCGGCAACACCGAGTGGCCCAAGTGGGAGCAGGAGATGTCCCCCGGACCGGGCCACACCGAGAAGCCCCTGACCGAACCCCGTCCCGGTCACGCCGACCTGGCAGGTATGCAGAAATACGGTTTCGACGATGCCCGCAACATCTTGGAGCGGGCGTCGGCCCGCGAGACCGCGGCCCGCGTCGCCGCCGGGTGCTGCGCCAAGGCGCTGCTGGCTCAGATCGGCGTCGGCATCGTTAGCCACGTCGTCCAGATCGGGCCCGTGGTCGCCAAGTCGACCGCCCGCCCGACGCCCGCCGACCTGGCGATCGTCGACGCCTCCGAGGTGCGCTGCTTCGACCCCGAGGCCGAGGCCGCCATGATCGCCGAGATCAAGGCGGCGGCCAAGGACGGCGACTCGCTGGGCGGCATCGTCGAGGTGCTGGCATACGGCGTCCCCGTCGGCCTCGGCAGCCACGTGCAGTGGGACCGCAAGCTCGACGGCTTGCTGGCCCAGGCCATGCTGAGCATTCATGCCGTGAAGGGAGTGGAGATCGGCGACGGCTTCGAGGTCGCCGGCCGGCGCGGATCCGAGGCCCATGACCCGATCAGCTGGGACGCTGGGGCGGGGACGTACCGACGGGAGACGACCCTGGCGGGTGGCGTCGAGGGCGGGATGTCCACCGGCGAGCTGATCGTGGCCCGGGCGGCGATGAAGCCGCTGGCGACCCTCAACCGGCCCGTGCTCAAGACCGTGGACGTCGTCACCAAGGCCGAGACCGTCGCCTTCAAGGAACGCACCGACGTCACTGCGGTGCCGGCGATGGGTGTGGTGGCCGAGACCATGATGGCGCTTGTGTTGGCCGGAGAGGCCCTACGCAAATTCGGAGGCGACTCGGTGGCGGAGTTCGTCCGCAACCGCGACGCCTTCATCGGCCACCTTGGTTGAGCCCGCCCCCCGACCGTCGCGGATCGTCCTGATCGGAATGATGGGGGCGGGGAAAAGCCTCGCCGGTCGCACCGTGTCGTCGCGGCTGGGTTGGCCGTATCTCGACAGCGACGAGCAGGTGCAACGAAAGACCGGCAGCACCGTCGCCCAGATCTTCGCCGAGCGGGGGGAAGCGGCGTTCCGCGCCGAGGAGACCCAGGCGCTGGCCGAAGCGGTTACCGGGGAGGGACCGCTGGTCGTGTCCGTAGCGGGGGGGGCGGTGCTGTCGGCCGACAACCGGCGCCTGCTGCGCCGCGCCGGCGTCGTGGTCTGGCTGCGCGCCTCGCTGCCATTGCTCGCCCAACGGGTCGTGAGTGGCACGCACCGGCCGCTCCTCGAGGGAGATCGCCTCGAACGGTTGACGCAGCTGTATGCCGAGCGGCGGCCCCACTACCAGGAGCTGGCCGACGTCGCCATCGATGTGGACCACTTGACCCCGGGCGACGTGGCGGACCAGGTCGTGGCGGCATTCCACGCCGTCCGTGCTCGGGCGGCACACGCGACCGCGGGAGGGCCGAATGACACCGCACCGCACCTCGGAGGTGGCGGGGGTGCATGAGGTGTGCGTCGACCTGGGTGAGCGTTCGTATCCGGTCCTGGTGGGCGCTGGCGCCCGGCACCGGCTCCTGGAGGTGCTTCCGATTGGAGCCCGCAAGGCGGCCATCGTGAGCCAGGACACGATCCCGCTGACCGTCGACGCCGGCGTCGAGCAGGCCCTTTTTCCCATCGATGACGGGGAGGACGCCAAATGCCTCGAGTCGGTCGAGGAGCTGTGCCGGGCGTGGACCCGCTGGGGACTCACCCGGGCCGACGTGGTCGTGGCGGTGGGGGGCGGCGTCGTCACCGACACCGCAGGCTTCGCGGCTGCGGTCTACCACCGCGGGGTGGCGGTCATCCATGTGCCGACCACCCTCCTGGGCCAGGTCGATGCCGCCATCGGGGGCAAGACCGGAGTCAATCTGCCCGAGGGGAAGAATCTTGTCGGCGCCTTCTGGCAGCCCACCGCCGTGCTGTGCGACACCGAGGCCCTCCTCACCCTTCCGCCCCGCGAGTACCGCAGCGGGCTCGGGGAGATGGCCAAATACGCCTTCTTGGGCGTGGCTGACCTGCCGGACCTGGCGCTCGACGACGCCGTGGCGGCGTGCGTGGCCTGCAAGGCGCAGGTGGTCGGGGCCGACGAGCGGGAGGGGCCGTCAGGGCGGCGGGCGCTGCTCAACTACGGGCACACGCTGGCCCACGCCCTGGAGACGGTCGGGCGTTACGACCTGCGCCACGGCGAGGCAGTCGCCATCGGACTGGCGTTCGCAGCCGAGCTGGCCCGGCGCCTCGGTCGGATCGACACCCGGCGGGTGGACGAGCACTATGCGGTGCTGTCGGGGTACAAGCTGCCGATGGTGCTGCCGCCCGGCACCGACGTCGACGAGGTCGTCACCGTCATGGCTCGCGACAAGAAGGCAACGTCGGGCTTGACCTTCGTGCTGGATGGGCCGGCGGGCCTGGAAGTGGTACCCGGCGTCGCCGAGGGCGCGGTTCGCGACGTCCTCGACATGGTGCAGCCGCGATGAGCCAGTTGGTGTTGTTGCTGTCCGGGCCCAACCTGAATCTCCTGGGCCAGCGGGAACCCGAGATCTACGGGGCCGCCACGCTCCACGATCACGTCGCCCTGGCCCGGGCCACCGCGGCCCAACTGGGTCTCGCGATTGAGCACCGCCAGTCCAACCACGAAGGTGACCTGGTGGACGCCATCCATGGCGCGCGCGGGCGGGCCGCGGCCATCATCATCAACGGCGGGGCGTTCACGCACTACGCCTGGTCGCTCCACGACGCCTTGGCGGCCTTCGACGGCCCGGTCGTCGAGGTCCATCTCTCCAATCCGAGCGCCCGCGAGGGCTGGCGTCACCTCTCGGTCGTGAGTCCCGTTGCCACGGGCGTGATCACCGGACTCGGGGGCGTCGGGTACCGGCTGGCCGTGGAAGCGGTGGCGGAGTTGCTGTCAGCATGAAGGCGATGACCTCTCCAACGAAGTGGCCCGAGCTTGTGCCCATGGATGTCGCGGGAAGACTGCCGCGCCTGCGAGGCGCCCTCGACGCTGCGGGCTGTGACGCCCTGCTCGTCACCAGCCTGACCAACATCCGCTACCTGGCCGGGTTCACCGGTTCGGCCGGCATGCTGCTGATCCTTCCCGACGAGGTGGTCCTGGTCACCGATGGCCGGTATGAGACCCAGTCGGAGGAGCAGCTGGCGGCGGCCGGCGTCGCCGCCCGCACCGAGATCGGCCAGTACGCCCGCCAGCAGGAGGTCACCAAGGCGCTCGTGGCCTCGGCGGCCGTCGGCCGTCTGGGGCTCGAGGCGGCGCATGTGAGCTGGGCTCGCCAGCGGGCGTTCGCGGCCGACTGGTTCGCCGGCGTTTCGCTGGTGCCCACCGTCGGATTGGTCGAGGCGCTGCGCCGGGTCAAGGACCCCGGCGAGGTGGACCGGGTCGTCCGGGCGGCCGCGATCGCCGACGCGGCCCTGGCCTCGGTGCGGCCGATGCTCGCCGAAGGACCGACCGAGGCGGCCTTCGGCCTGGCCCTCGATTTCGAGATCCGGCGCCTCGGGGCGACCGGCAACTCCTTCGAGACCATCGTGGCGTCGGGACCCAATGCCGCCAAACCCCACCATCGGCCGTCGCCCCGCCAGGTCCAACACCACGAGCTGATCGTCCTCGACTTCGGTGCCATGGTCGACGGCTACTGCTCGGACATGACCCGCACGGTCTGCGTCGACGAGCCCACCCCGGAGATGCAACGCGTCGTCGACGTGGTACTCGCCAGCCAGGCCGCGGGCGTGGCCGCGGTCAGGGCCGGGGTGGCCTGCGCCGATGTCGACCGGGCGTGCCGGGAGGTCATCGGGGCGGCGGGGTGGGGGGAGCGTTTCATGCACGGGACGGGACATGGTGTCGGCCTCGACATCCATGAGGCCCCGGCGGTCGCCGCCACGTCGTCGGATACACTCGCAGCCGGCCACGTGGTCACGGTTGAGCCCGGCGTGTATCTGGCTGGCATCGGCGGAGCTCGAATCGAGGACACCGTCGTGGTGACCGACGACGGGTGCTGGCCGGTGACGACTACTTCGAAGGACATGCGTGTTTGTGAAACCTGAGGTCGAGCGCTGATGCCGGCCGTGTCGACCAATGACCTGAAAAACGGCATGACCTTGAACCTGCCCGAGGGCTTGTACTCGGTCGTGCATTTCGACCATGTGAAGCCCGGCAAGGGTGGCTCCTTCGTCCGCACCAAGCTGAAGAACGCCCGTACCGGCGCCGTCATCGAACGCACGTACCGTGGCGACGAAAAGCTGGAGCAAGCGGTCATCGACAAGCGGGAGATGCAGTACCTGTATCAGGACGGCGACCAATACGTCTTCATGGACAACGAGACGTACGACCAGTTGTCCACTCCGCCGTCGGGGCTCGGCGACGCCGCCGCCTATGTGAAGGAAGGCGACACGGTCGTCTTGCAGATGTATGGCACCGAGATCGTGGGTGTGGACCTCCCGGCGGCGGTCGAGCTCACGGTCAGCGCCACCGAACCCGGGATTCAGGGTGACCGGGTGTCCGGGGCCCGCAAGCCCGCGACGCTGGAGACCGGGCTCACGCTTCAGGTGCCGCTGTTCGTCAACACCGGCGATCGGGTGAAGGTTGACACCCGTAGCGGCGAATATCTGACCCGCGCCGGCGGCTGAGCTGACGGTGCCCGCCATGGCCGCTGCCACCCCGGCCGGACGGCGAGACCGCCACGAACGCACCGGTGCCCGACCGACCGATCCCGAACCTGACGTCGCATCGAGCCCGGGCGACCCGCAGCTAGTCGAGCGCGCCGCCGGCCCGAGCGAGGCGGCCGGTCTGCTCAAGGCCGCGGACCTGATCGAGAGCGACGACCTGATCGAGAGCGACAGTCTGATCGACGGCGACAGTCCGATCGACGGCGACGCTCTGATCGAGGGGGTCGACCTGACGGAGTCGGCAGGTCACCCCAGGGATGCCGGCGGCGCCAAGGCCGCCCGATCGCAACGCGCGGAACCAGCTTCGGCGCCATATGGATCGCGCCGGGAGGCCCGCGAACGCGCCCTGTCGCTCCTCTACGAGGCCGATGCCAAGGCCATCACCCCCGCCGCCCTGCTGGACGAGATCCCGGTCGAGCCCCCGCCCTACGTGACGTCCCTGGTGTCCGGAGTCGGTGAACGCCTGGCCCGGATCGACGAGCTGATCGCCCGCTACGCCATCGACTGGACGATCGACCGGATGCCGGTGGTCGACCGCATGGTCGTGCGCATCGCCACCTTCGAACTGATCGGCCGGCCCGACGTGCCCACCGGCGTGGTCATCTCCGAAGCGGTCGAGCTGGCCAAGCGGTATTCGACCGACGAGTCGGGACGCTTCGTCAACGGGGTGCTCGCCTCGATCGCGGCCGAGACCCGCCCGACCGCCTGAAACCAGCGCCTCGACGAGCCGCCTCGACGAGCGCCTCCACGAGCGCCTGGGGCCGAATGGCCCTGATTGCTGGCATACCGGGCCAGTTCGTCGCACAATGGTCAAATCGGATTCCCCGGGGGAGGAAACGTGGCCATGTTCAGATCTCGTGCTCGCCGTCGCTCGCGCCTCCGTCGGGCAGTGGTCGCCACCAGCCTGCTCCTGGTTGGCCTCAACCCGGTCCCGGTGATCACCGCCTCGGCGGCGGCGCCCGCGGGTCGGGTGCTTCCATCGAACGTCTTGCCCGGCCTTGCCGGCCTGGCGAGTGTCGCCCCTGATCCCGGCGCGACCATCCAGGTCGGGTTGGCCCTTTCCCGCCCCGATCCGTCCGGCGAAATGGCGCTGTACCAGCGCCTCTATCAAGCGGGCAGCAGCGACTACCGGCACTTCCTGACCCCGGCCCAGTTCAACCAGCGCTTCGGCGTGTCACCCCAGGTGTACCAGCAGGCCCTCAGCTGGCTGCAGGATGCCGGTTTGTCGATCGACTCGTCTGTCCTGTCGCACGATTTCCTGCTGGCCACGGGAACGGTGGCCCAGGTCGAGCGCACCTTCGCCACCTCCATCCGCCGGTACCAGTTGGGGAGCACGACCTTCCTGGCGAACACCACCGCCCCCACGGTGCCCGGCGACCTCCCCGTCATGTCGGTACTCGGCCTGAACACCTTCCAGCGGTTCTCCGCCCCGGCCCACCCCACACCACCGCGCCTGGCGTCGGCCGCGGCCCCCGTGACGACGACGCTCGGCGGGCTCCTCCCCGGCGTCGCCGGGCTGCCCAACCTGTTCGCCACCACGCCCCAGAGCCTGTGGTCCATCTACCAGCAACCGGACGCCTACCGTGGCGCCGGCCAGACGATGGCGGTGTTCGGCTCGGGTGCCACCGCTGGAACCATCAGCGACCTGGCCCGCTTCGAGCAGGAGAACCACCTTCCCGCCGTCCCCGTCACCGTCCGCACTGTCGGTCCGGGACCCTTCACCGACACCTCCGGGGCGGTCGAATGGGACATCGACACCCAAGCCTCGGCCGGCATGGCCCCAGACGCCGGCGGCCTCACGCTGTATTTCGGATCCAACCTCGTCGATGCCACCGTCGAGTCCCTCTTCACGACCTGGGCCAACGACCCCGCCGGCCCGGCGCAGGCCAACGCCTCGTTCGGGGAATGCGAGCGGACCCCGCTCGATCCGATCCTGCTGCAGCTCCCGGGCAACATCAGCCAGGATCCGACCGGCACGGTCGGTATCGCCCTGGGCAACAATCTCGAGCCGGTCGCCGAGCAGACCCTGCGCCAGGCGACGATGGAGGGCCGGACGTTGTTCTCGTCGTCGGGCGACACCGGCTCGTCCTGCCCCGTGGTCGTGCTCCCGGTCATCGGCGCGGGCAATGGTGTGCTCAACCAGGTGGTCCCCCTCACGTCCTACCCGGCGTCGAGCCCCTATGTCGTCGCGGTCGGGGGAACGGTCCTGTACACCTCGGGGACCACGCCTGACACCCGCGTCGCCGAGTACGCCTGGACCTTCGGCGGCGGCGGTGATTCCTTGCTGATCAGCGCGCCCGCCTACCAGGCCGGAACGCCGGGGCTGTTCCTCCCGTGCGTCGCCACTGCCGACGGGCAGCTCACCAATGCGGGCCAACCATGCCGGGGCGTGCCCGACGTGGCGGCCCAATCCGGAGACGTCCTCACCAATGGCTACGGCATCGTGGCCGCGGGCAAGGACAGCCAAGGGGGAGGCACCAGCCTGTCGTCACCGCTGTGGATGGGCATGTGGGCCCGGGTCAACCAAAGCGCCGGCGGCACCGGCTACGGCTTCGCCAACGAGACCATCTACCGGTTGGGCAAGAACGCGGCGACCGCGGCACGAGACTTCTACGACATCACGGTCGGCGTCAACGGTCTCTACGCCGCCCTGCCCGGGTGGGACTATGTGACAGGTTTCGGCACCCCTCGCCTGACCAACTTCATCGCCGACGCCCACTGACATCGCACCCCCAGGCCCGCCGGGCGAACCGGCGCCAATATGGGGCCCGTGACGGTCCGCCTGCCGATTCCGTGCCTGGTGGTCCTCGTCGGCCCCTCGGGCAGCGGCAAGTCGACCTGGGCCGCAGAGCATTTCCGGCCGGGACAGACCGTCGCGTCTGACGATCTACGGGCGCTGGTGGGCGAGGGCCGATACGACCAGCGGGCGGGCACCGACGCGTTCGACGTCCTCGACCTGGTGCTCGAACGGCGGCTACGGCGGTGGCTTACCACGGTGGTCGACACGCTGGGCCTCGACGCGACCCGCCGGGGGCAGTACCAGGCCGCGGCCGCCCGCCACGGAGTGCCGTGCCACGTCGTGGTCTTCGATACCCCCGGTTCGGTCTGCCGGGCCCGCAACAGGGCTCGTGATCGCCCGGTCCCGCCCAAGGTCCTCACGGGCCAGTTGGCGGCCCTGGCACCGACGCGAGCGGCGCTGGCGGATGAGGGATTCGAAGGCGTTCATCTGGCGGGGCCGGTGGAATTGGTCCCGCGCCAGCTATTCTCCGCGCCCCAGCATGCGGCCCGTCAGAGGGAGGCACCAATGCCGCTGCGATTCGGTTTGCAGATTCCCAGTTTCACCTGGGAGAGCGGGCCCCCGGGGATCGCGGCGCGCCTGGGCGAGGTGGCCGCGGCCGCCGAACAAGCCGGTTTCACCAGCCTGTGGGTCATGGACCACTTCGTGCAGATACCGCAGGTCGGTCCCGAGTGGCAGGACATGCTCGACAGCTACACCGCCTTGGGTTTCCTGGCCGGACGCACCAGCACGATCCGGCTCGGGACGCTCGTGACCGGCGTGACGTACCGAAATCTGGCCCACCTGGCCAAGATCCTCGCCACGCTCGACGTGGTCTCGGGCGGGCGGGCCATTTGTGGCCTCGGCGCTGCCTGGCACGAACGCGAGCACAAGCTGTACGGGTGGGAGTTTCCCCCGACCAAGGTGCGCTACGACCTCTTGGAAGACGCCCTCGAGCTGCTCCCGCTGATGTGGGGGTCGGGCAACCCCCGGTACACGGGCCGCACCATCAGCATTCCCGAGGCGATCTGTTACCCCAGGCCGCTGCAGGCGAAAATTCCGGTCCTCGTTGGGGGATCTGGGGAAACGAAGACCCTGCGGCTGGTTGCCCGTTACGCCGACGCCTGCAATCTCTTCGGGGACCCGGCCACCGTTCGCCGCAAGGTGGGAATCCTCGGGAGCCATTGTTTCGACGAAGGCCGGACCCTGGCGTCGATCACCGTGACCAATCTGTCGACGGTGCTGGTGGGCCGTTCCCGCGAGGAGGTCGACCGAGCGGTCGAACGCCTCCGACCTCGTTCCGCCTCACCTGAGGACTTCTCCACCAGGGTGAGCGCCGGGACGATCGAGGATCAGGTTGGTCGGTTCCGGCAGTACGTGGACGCCGGCGTGCAGACCGCAATCGTCAACATGCCCGATCTGGACGCCGCTGCGGTCGAGCGCTTCGCCGACGTGATCGCGGCGTTCCCGCAGGAAGGTCGGGGCTGGTAGCGAGGCCGGTCAACTGCCGACGTAGAACTGGTCGACGTAGATGAGGTTGCCGACCACACCGGTCGTGCCGGTGAGGGTGACGCTGGCGAAGGTGGTGCCGGCCGGGGCGGTGCCGGTTGCGGTGGCTTTCAACCAGCTCGACTTGAGCAAGGCAAGCGTGGCCGAGGTGGTCCCGAGTGAGTTGCCGTTCGCGTCCCGCCATTGCACCTGCAGCGTGGCGTTGAGGTTCTTGTTCGCCGACTTGGCCCAGAAGGAGATGTTCTTCGGTCCCGCGGCGGCCGCGGTCCCGGTTGGGCCATTGAGTTGGACACCCCATCCGTTGGCGGCGGTGATGTTGATCCGGAGGCTATGGGTCCCCACCTTTGCCTGGGCGGTGCTCTGAGCGCTGCCGGCGGAGAACCAAGGCAGCCAGCGGCCCACGGATCGTTCGAGGGTCGCCGTGTCGGCGTCCAGGAGGTTGCCCGGAGGCGGCGGTGGCGTCACCGCTGAGCCGGGACCGACGGTGATCTGGTCGAGGAAGAGGGAGTTGCCGGCGATGCCGGTGGTCCCCGAGAAGGTGACGCCGACCTTGGCGGTGCCCGCCGGGGCGGTGACATTGGCCTTGGCCTGCTGCCAGGTGCTGGTCAAGGCACCGAGAGTGATGGTGCTGGTGCCCAGAGTGTTGCCGGTCGAGTCCCGCCACTGGACGTTCATGGTGGCATCGAGACCCGAGAGGGGGGCCGAGCCCCAGAAGCTGACTGTTTGGGCGCCCGAGGCGACGTCGAAGCCGGGCCAGTTGTCGGTCTGGACGCCCCACCCGTAGGGGGCGGTGATGTTGACCTGGAGGCTGTGGGTGCCCGATTGCGCCTGGGTGGCGTTCTGGGCGACGCTCGACGAGAACCACGGGATCCAGTGACCAACGGAACCCTCGAGTGTCGAAGTGTCGCTGTCGAGGGCGTTGGCGGGAGGCGGCGGGCCGGTGGCGCTGCCGTTCAGGGTGCTTCCTGTGTCCTGGTTGTTGGGAGCGGACTGCCAGGTCGAAAAGCTGACGGGCCCAGAACCGGCGGAGAAGGTCCAGTCGCCGGTGTAGGTGTTGTTGGCGAAGTGGTTGTTCTGCTGCGTGGCGATGGTGTTCATGACGGTGCTGCCCAGGTAGGGCGACCAGGTGGGGCTCGTCCCCCAGTTGGAGACGATGGCCTGCACGCCGCAGCCGACGGCAGCGGCGGAGCATCCCACGTTGGCCCGGCTGAAGGCCATCGTGTTGTCGTGGACCGCGACGTTCTGGGTCTGCCAGCGGCAATCAGCAAGATAGGGCTGGTTGTTGATGGTCCCGGCCACGCAGGTGTTGAAGTTGGCGGCCGGG
>JAUTXN010000025.1 GCA_030838045.1 Acidimicrobiaceae bacterium | reverse complement strand
GACGTCGCGAACCGGCGATGAGGGACGTGCTGCGGTGGCGACGCGGACAGCTGAGCGCCGAGGCCGCCATACCCGCAGTCGGCAAGCGACTGGCCGCGGCGGCCGAGCGGATGCAGGCCGTTTGAACCGAGTTGAGTCCCGACGAGTGGTGTACGAGCGGGCGAGTTGATCGACCGGGGCGTACCGCAACCGGGTGGTCCAAAGCGTGGAAAGGGGGGCGGAAAGGGCCTTGCGCCGCTGGCTGGACGGCAACGCCTGAGCCCCCGGGGACCATTGTGTTCACTCGATATACCTATATGAGCACTCTGTGAACACAAAGGCGCGACGTGGCGGTTTGGCGTCGTTCTGACGGGGGAATTATCCGGTCATGCTCCGCCGGTGGCTGGCCCTGTGGTGCCTCGCGTTCGCGGTGTGGATCGTGCTGTCTTGGACCAGGACGGCTGAGCAACTGATCGTCGGTGCGGTCGCAGCTGCGATCGTCGCCACGGCGTGCGCTCCCCTCGGCCCGGTGGCCGCACCCTGGGTGCTGCTGGCACCGCGGCGGCTGCTGGCAACGCTTCGCGCCACGCTTTGGGCGCTGGGTCAAATCGTGCGGGCCAACCTCTCGCTCTCGCGGCGGATCTGGGCACCGAGCCGACCGCTGCGGCCGGGCATGGTGATCGTCCCCTCGGCGATGGAAACCGACGGCGAGTGGGCCGCGGTCGGACTGGTCACCTCGCTCATCGTCGACAACCAACTGGTCGACGTCGATCGACAACACCACGAGATGCTGTTTCACACCGTTTGGGTCGACACCCTGGATCCGGACGAGAACCGGGCGCAGATCAACGGGCCGGTCGAGGATCGCATCGCGGCGATACGCCGGCCGTGACCACGATCTACGGAGCGATCTGTTTGGCAGAGATCGTGGTCATGGTTCCGCTGCTCATCCGCCTGGCGCTCGGGCCGACGGTGTCGGACCGCATCGTGGCACTGAACACCATCTCCACCCAGGCGGCACTGGCGGTGCTGTTCTTCGCGGCCTTCGCACAGCGGCCCA
Source organism: Acidimicrobiaceae bacterium (assembly GCA_030838045.1). Taxonomy (GTDB): domain Bacteria; phylum Actinomycetota; class Acidimicrobiia; order Acidimicrobiales; family Palsa-688; genus JALYXV01. Next base: position 10,301 of record JAUTXN010000025.1, on the reverse strand, counting down.
TCTACCTCGACCCGGCACTGTGGCTGTGCTCGTTCAGCTACCTGGGCACGATCGTGTGGGCCCGCTTCCTGGAACGGGGACTGCTTTGAAAAGCGCCGTCGTCATCGTCCTGGCCGTTGTCGGCGTCGGTTTCTCCTTCAGCGGCGCGGTCGGGATATTGCGGATGCCCGACCTGTACACACGCATCCAGTGCTCCTCCAAGACCATAACCATGGGCGCAATCCCGGTGCTCGTGGCCCTGGTCGTCGCCGAAGGCCCCGTGTCCAGCTACGGCAGCCGGACGCTCGTGGTGGCGGTCCTGCTCCTGAGCGTCAATCCGCTGGCGTCGCACGCCCTGGCCCGGGCGGCGTACAAGCGAGGCGTGCCGATGTGGCCCGGATCGGTCGTCGACCAGGGGGCCGAGCGACGCCAGCAGAGCGAGGACTGAGTGTTCTGGGCGATCGACTACCTGTGCCTGGCAGGGGTCATCGTGAGCGCCATCGCCGCAATACGGATCCGCAATCTCAACGGGGCGGTCATGGCCCTGTCGGCCATGGGAACCATCCTCAGCCTGCTGTTCATCGTCCTCGGAGCCCCCGATGACGCCCACTCGGAGGTGGTGGTGGGGGCCATCGCATTGCCGACGCTGTACCTCATCGCCATCGGCAAGGTCCGCGCCCACGTGACTGACGACTCGGATGACCTCGGGGAAGTCGGCGAGGGTCGATGAAGGACATCCCTGAGGTCGTCGAGCATGAACCGAGCCATCGCCGGGCCGTCGGCGTGCTCATGGCCGCAGTCGTCGGTGGCCTGTTGACCGTGGCGATGCTCGCCCTGCCGCGGGAGAACGCGCCACTGCCCGGCATCGCCCGCTATGCCATGTCGGTGGCGCTGCCCAAATGGCACACGACCGAACCGGTCAGCGAGGTCGTGTACGGCACCCGGGGGTTCGACACCTTCGGTGAGACCTTCCTCCTCCTGGCCGCGGTCGTGGGCACGATGACCATCGCCCGGCGCCGGGAACCACGGCAGGGGTTCATCGGCGAGGAGCTCGCCGGGTGGCGCGAGCAACGCCGCATCGGCGAGTCGCCCGCCGCCGAAGGAGACACCGAAGCCGAGGCCCGTCAGGCCGACGCCTGGGAACAGGGTTCGGGACCCCAGTCGGCGACCCCCGATGAAACGCCGCTGGGCGCACCCGGGCCGGAAAGGGCGGCCGCCATGACAGTGGTCGTCCGGGCGTCGGTGCGGGCGATCGCGCCGGTGCTGTTGATGGCCGGCCTGTACCTTGCGGCTTGGGGGTACTCGCCCGGCGGGGGATTTCCCGCCGGGGCGGTGCTACTCGGTGTCGTCCTGTTCGTCTACGTCGGGTACGGGTATCGCCGGGTCGAGCGCGTCATTCGGCCCGACGTCGTCGAAACCCTGGAGTTGTTCGGGGCCCTGGCGATTGTCGCCATCGAGGTGCTGGGCCTGGTCCTGAAGGGGTCGTTCTCGGCCAACTTCCTGCCCCTCGGGCCGGTCGGCACGATCCGCAGCGGCGGCATCCTCCCGGCATTCTCCGACGCCGAGTTCATCGAAGTTGGCACCGGGTTGACCCTGGCGGTATTCGGCTTGCTCGGTATGGGCCACGACTGGAGCCGGGACCAGGGTGAGCCGGCCGAACGCGGGTCAGCCGGCACCGACCCCCCTTTCCCCAAATCCGGCCCTTCAACGTGATCGTCGGCAACTACCTCGCCGGGGTGGCGCTGTTTTGCATCGGGCTGTACGCCGTGCTGACGAAGCGCAACCTCATCAAGATCGTCATGGGCCTCTCGCTCATGGAGGCGTCCACGTACCTGCTGCTGCTGTCGTTCGCCTACCGGGCGCACTCGACGGCGCCGGTCCTGCTCAATCCGCCCAATGGCCAGTCGGCTGAGCAACTCGCCAAGGGGCAGGTGGCCGACCCGGTTCTGCAGAACATCTGCCTCACCGCCATCGTCATCGGCGTCGCCGTCACGGGGGTGTCGCTGGCGGTGATCGTGCGCATCGCCCAGCACTACCGCACCCTGGACAGCGACCGGGTGCGGGCCATGCGGGGCTGAGCCGCCTTGTCGCCCGCCGGTCTTTCGGCGTTGCTGCCGCTGACGGTGGCCATCCCCTTGGCCGGCGCCGCCATGGCGCCCCTCCTCGGGCGGATTTCTGGTCGCCTGCCGGTGATCACGTCGATCCTGTCGCTGGCCGCCTCGACCGCGATCCTGCTCGCCATGGCCTCGACGGTGTACGGGGGCGAGCAGGTCACGCACTACATGGGGCACTGGATTCCCGTGGGCGGCCAGGCGCTGGGGGTGGCGTTCTCCGCCGACGCCTGGGGTCTCACGTTTGCGCTGGTGGCCTCGGGGATCGGCGTCCTTTTGCTGTTGTTCACCCTGTCGGACCAGAGCGACCTCGGTGCGCGCGAACTGGGGTCGTTCGCCTGCCTGTTCCTCCTGCTCGACGCCGCCCTCATCGGTGTGGCGCTCACCGGCGACGTCATCAACCTGTTCGTGTGGTTCGAGGTGGCGGCGCTGGCCAGCTACGCCCTGACCGCCTTTTTCGTGGAGCGGCCCTTCGCCCTGGAGGCGGCGTTCAAGATCCTCGTGCTGACCAACATCGCCGGCTTCGCGGTGTTCCTCGGCGCCTCGCTGCTCTACGCCAACCACGGGGGCCTCAACTTCGGGCAGTTGGGCTTGGCTGTCAGGGAGCATCCCGAGACGGTCGACCTCATCGCCCTGGCCCTTTTGGTCGCGGGCTTTGCGACCAAGACCGGGCTGGTCCCGTTCCACGGCTGGCTGCCCGACGCCCATACGGCGGCGCCGGGGCCGGTGTCGGCGCTGTTCTCAGGGCTCATGGTCAACCTCGGCATCGTGACCATCGGTCGCCTGGTGTTCCAGGTCTTCCTTCCCGGCACCTCCGGTCCCATCCTCGGCCTGCTCATGGTCTTCGGACTGCTGTCGGCGGTGGGCGGGGCGGTGTTCGCCCTGTTCCAGGACGACCTGAAACGGCTGCTGGCCTACGACACCATCTCGCAGATGGGCGTACTGGCGGTCGGCCTGGCCAGCGGCACCGTCTCGGGGGTGGCGGGCACGTCGTATCACCTGGTCAACCAGGCGCTGTTCAAGTCGCTTCTCTTCCTCTGCGCGGGTGCCGTAGTCCATGCCACCGGCGCCACGCAACTGTCGGAGATGGGGGGTCTGGCGCGCCGCTTCCCGGCGTTGGCGGCCGGCTTCGTCGTGGGCGTGATCGCGATCGCAGGCGTCCCCCCACTGAACGGCTACGTGTCGGTGGGTCTGATCCACGACGCGCTGCGTGAGTCCGGCCAGCCGCTGCCGTTGCTCTTGCTGGTCGTCGCCCAGACGTTGACGATCGCGGCGCTCGGGCGGGCAACGTGGCACGCGTTCTTCGGGGCCGCCCCGGAGGGGGACTACCCGCGCGACGAGCAGTTGCGGCCCGGGATGGTCGTGGCGCTGGTCGGCTTGATGGGGGCGTGTGTGGGTTTCGGAGTCCTGCCCACGGCGATGCTCGACCATGTCGTCGCGCCCGCGGCCGGCGGGCTGCTGGCCGGGGCGCAGTACGGCCGCAACCTGCTGGCCGGGGGCGGGGCGCTGCCGCTGGCCCACGTGCATTTCCACTACCTCAGCGTGTTCGAGCTGGCGACCGTGCTCGCCACGTTGGTTGCGGCGGTGCCGGTGGCCCGCTGGGCCGACCGGGTGCTCGACGCCGGCTCCGGGGGTGTCGGGGCGGGCGGTGCGGGCGGTGCAGGGGCGGGCGGTGTCGGTGCGGGCGGTGTCGGGGCGGGCGGTGCGGGAGGTGCAGGGGCGGGCGGTGTCGGTGCGGGCGGTGTCGGTGCGGGCGTGCTGCGGGCGTTGCGGGCGGTCCAGACCGGCTCGGTCAACGACTACGCCGCCTATCTGGTCCTCGGGCTCATCGTCATGGTGGCGGCGTTGACGCTCGGATAGCGCTCGCGCTGCTGGGGCAGACAGCGGCTGTTGCGAAGGCGGCAGTGGCTGCGGCTGGTGCAGCTGCGTCGGCGTCGTCGCCGCTTCGCCATGCATGGCCGCGACCAGCCGATCGGGGTATCGTTACCGGAGGAGCGGTCGGGCGAAACCAATCGTCGTCAGGCGAGGCCCAGCCGATGCACGGGGTGTGGACGCGGGGGCCGGACGACTTGGTAAATGAGGAGCCGTGGTAGCGACGGCGGGCCCACACCACTTCGTGTACCCGTCCGCGGACCGCCTGCCGATCATGGTTTCGGTGACCGGTTGCCACGCCGAGGGAAAGTCTTTCAATAACGCCTGGCAGCAATTCACCGGGGAGCCGCTCGATGCACTGCTCGGCGAGGCATGGTTGGGCGGCGTGCACCCCGATGACCGGGCCGCGGTCGTTACGGCGCATCAGGAGTGCGGCGCCCACGGCGTGGCATTCGAGTTGGAGTACCGCATTCGCGCCGCCGACGGATCGTTCCGTTGGATCCTGTCGCGGGGATCGCCCGACCCGGTGGACCCGGCTCGGGGAGAATGCGTGGCGGTCGCCCTCGACGTCACCGAGCGCCGCCGGGTCGAACGCGAGCGATCCGAACTCCTTGCAGCCTCCAACGAGGACAATGCACGGTTGGCTTCGCTGCAGGCGCTGACGTCGAGTCTGGCGGCGCTGACCAAGCCGGCCGACGTGGCCGAAGTGGTGCTCGGCGAAGGCGTCGCCGAGCTGGGCGCCACGACCGGATCACTCTGCTTGCTGAGCGACGACGGCCAGACGATGGAAGTGGCGGCCCAGGTGGGTTACCCCCCCGAGCTGACCGAACGCTGGGGCCGCTTTCTGCTGAGCTCGGCGACGCCGGCCGGCGACGCCATCCGGCACGGGTCGGGTATTTACATCTCGACCCTGGACGAGCTCCATGCCCGGTACCCGATCTTCGGCGGAGCGGCCCGGGTGGGCGACCAGGCGGTGGCGGTGTTGCCCCTCAGCCTTCCAGCGAACGACTCGGGCGTCCTCGGGGCGATGGTGTTCGGATTCGCAGAGGCCCGGGAGTTTCCGCCGGCCGAGCGGAGGCTGCTTGACGCCTTGGCCGCCCAGGCGTCGACCGCCTTGGCCCGCACCCGGTCGCGAGCAGCTCTTGAGGCCGTCAGGGCGCAGCTGGCGTTTCTGACCGATGCCAGCGAACGGCTGGCGGCGTCGCTCGATCTGGATCAGACCATGACGACGATCGCCGCTTTGGCGGTGCCCCGATTGGCCGATCGCTGCGGGGTGTACCTGCTCGTGGAAGGCCGGGTGGAGTCACGGGTGTGGGCGCCCGACGAGCACGATGCCGAGCTCGAGGCCCTGGCGCAGTGGCCGGTGGCGCTGACCGACCCCACGGGCATCGGGGCGGTCTTACGTACCGGCCGGCCGATCTTCGCCCCCATGATCGACGACGAGATGGTCGAGGCCTCGATCAGCTCCGAGGAGCAACGTCAGGTGCTTCGCCAGATCGGAGTGGGGGCGGCCGGGATCGTCCCCCTTCGGGCCCGCGGACGACTGCTCGGGGCGCTGGCATTGATCAATCGTTCCGGCCACTCGATGAGCGAGCAGGACCGGGCCTTGGCCGACGAACTGGCGGCGCGCGCCGCGGTGGCGATCGACAATGCCCAGCTGTACGCCACGCAGGTTTCGTTGGCCCGCCGCCTGCAGGCCAGCCTTCTGCCTCCGTCGCTGCCCATCGTGGAGGGCCTCGACCTGGCGGCGCGATACGCCCCGGCTGGCGACGGCGCCGAGGTCGGTGGGGATTTCTACGATTGCATCCGTCTGAGCCGCAACCGCCTGCTGCTGGTCGTGGGCGACGTCAAGGGCAAAGGGATCGACGCGGCCGGGCTCACGGGAATGGTCCGCCACGTCATACGTGCGGTCGCCACCACGAAGCAGCGGCCGGCGGATGTCCTGGCGGCGCTCAATGACGCGCTGTTCCGCGAGGAATCGGAACGGATGAGCAGTGAGTCTCGACGTTGGCTGGGCCGCGACGCGCTCGCCGGTGCGGGCGGGGACCGGGCCATTGGTGCGCCGTCGGGTGTCGAGGCCGTCGAACGATCCAACCGGGAGAGTTGGGAGTGCGATGAACCTCGGTTCTGCACTGTTCTCGCGGTCACGCTCACCCGCCGTGGGCGCGACTTCCATGCGGTCGTGGCCAGCGCCGGCCACCCGCTCCCAATGCTCCGCAGTCCCGACGGACAGGTCACGACCATCGGCGAACCAGGACAGCTGCTCGGCATCCTGCCCTCGGTCCAGCTTTCCCAGGTCGGGGTCACCCTGACCCCGGGATCGCTGCTCGTCTGCTACACCGACGGGGTCAGCGAGTGCCACGAGGGCCGTCGGTTCTTCGACGAGGAGGGCATGATCGGCGTCATTGCCAAGGCCGAAGGGCCGGCCGGAGCCGTGGCCGCCGCGGTCGAGGAGGGCGCCCGGGCATTCACACCGAGCGGGGTGGTGAAGGACGACATGGCCATCCTGGCAGTTGGCGTCCTCGGCTGAACGTTTGTGGCCCGCGCGCTGCCCTGACACAGAATCGGGAGTGGCCTCCGGCTGAATCAGCGCGGAACAGCGGGGAATAGCGGGCTCGAAAGGGGGTAGGAGGAGCGTGATGCCGTTCCTCGGTCCGGCTGTCGCCGTGTGGATCACATTCAGCATCGCCGTGATGGCGTATTACTACCTCTTCATCGCCCGACCCCGGCCGGACCATCCCGCCTACGAGGCGGAGGTTTCGAAGGTTCCGAGGTTCTGGAGGTTCTGGAGGTCCTGGACGAGCGGCCCCGTTGGGAATCACGATGGGGTGACGCATCGGCCTCAGGTCTGGCGCGTTCGCAGCCCATCGGTAGTCTCCAGAGGACGGAGTTGCCTGCGTACGACATGGACGACTATCCGACCCAGAGTTGGACCGCTTCGTCCTGAGCTGCGCAGCCGGCATTGTCAACGGCGATATCTGCAGCGGTGTCAGCGGCGATTCCTGTCAGGGCGATATCTGGTATCTGCAGCGGCGATATCTGTCAGCGGCGGGCGATCAAGTGGTGATGCCAGGCAGCGCTTTCCTCGCCCGCTTGCAGGCGGCGGCCTAAACGGGACTCGTAGATCTGGAGACCCTGGAATCCCGCTGCTTCCAACTCCGCCAACTGGTTTTCCACCGTGGTGTAGTGGAACACCATGCTGAAGTGGTCGGATGCCGAGTTTCGCATCGACCAACCGGCGCCCTCGACATCCAACCTGCGGTAACGCAGATGGTTGCACAGATTGAGCGGGAAGAACAGCGCCAGTCCCGCCATGTGCTTGGGTTGGCTCAACTCCCGGCGGCTTCCCCACGGCTTTTCGCCATGCCCGGGACCATTCTGATTGTGAGTCGAAAAGACGAAGGCGCCGCCGGGGCCGAGCACCCGATGGACTTCTCGTAGGACGTCCTGGCGTTCCTCGTGGTTGACGTGGTCGATGCCCGCGCAGCTGAACACCACGAGGTCAAGCGATCCGGTCGGGAACCGGCTGAGATCCCGGGCGTCGCCTCGATCGACCTCGACGCCGGGATGGAGGCGTCGCGCCAGTTGCACCATCGGTTCCGAGAAGTCGATGGCGCGGTAGTCCTCACTGATCGCCCGGAGGATGGGGATGGTCCGCCCCGCGCCGACACCAATGTCAAGAATCGCCTTGTCGCGCATCTCGCCGGCGACCGCGTCCAGGACGACACGTTCACCGGCGTCGTAGTGGCCCTGCAGGTCCCCGTAGTGGCGGGCCACGGACGATTTGGAGTAGCCAGCCAGGTTGACCCTGTCAGGCTTGCTGTCGTCGGCCACTCCTGCGCAACTTAGCCAAGGGTCGCGCGGTGCTCTCCCCGACAGTCGGGTCCGGGCGCACGTAGGCTGGGCACCGGTGAGCCACGGTTTCGGCGTCGACATCGGCGGATCGGGGATCAAGGGGGCGGTAGTCGACCTCGACACCGGCTTTTTGGTCGGCGACCGGTACAAGTTGCTCACCCCGCAGCCGTCGACACCCGAGGCGGTGGCGGAGGCGGTGGCCGAGGTCACCAAGCATTTCGGCTGGGCCGGCCGGATTGGCGCAACGTTTCCCGCGCCGGTGACCAACGGGGTTGCTCGCACCGCCGCCAATGTCGATCCGAGCTGGATTGACACCGACATCGAGGCCGTGCTGGGCGCCGCGACCGGGTGTCCGGTCACCGCCATGAACGATGCCGATGCCGCGGGGGTCGCGGAAGCGGCATTCGGGGCAGCCCGAGGCCAAGACGGGCTGGTGATCGTCACGACGCTCGGCACGGGCATCGGGACGGCCCTCCTCTACCGGGGAGTCCTGATCCCAAACAGTGAGCTGGGGCACCTTGAGGTGGACGGCCACGACGCAGAGCTCAGTTCGAGTTCCGGTGCCCGCGAGCGCGAGGACCTGAGCTGGGGTGAGTGGGCCCGGCGCCTGGACCGCTACTACCAGGCGCTGGAGCGCTACCTCTGGCCCGACCTATTCGTGATCGGCGGTGGCGTGAGTCGCAAGGCCGACAAGTTCATCGACCGTCTCCACCTGCGCACGCCCATCGTCCCGGCCGGCCTGCGCAACGAGGCCGGCATCGTCGGTGCTGCGATCCATGCCGCCGGGGGCAGGGCCAGCTGCTGAGGTCCGTGCGAGGGGTTCTCCTGCACATGATTGAGACGGCACGTCACGCTGGTCATACGGACGCGATCGGCCGATAGGCGGCGGCGATCCCCCCATCCGTTTGAGACTCCTGGTCATCGGGTAGCTTCGTGCGCTGTAATGCCCGACACCGCCGATAAGGGCCGCTCGAGCGAGAGGCGCGACGAGTCTCGTCCGGGCGTCGGCTCTGATCCGGAACGCAGCTCCGCGGTGGCGGAACACGAGGTCGAGGAGACCTTCCTCCGCACCGTCGACGAAGGACGGCGGCGGATGTCGCGGTCACTGGCGCCCCTGATCGCGACCGGATTGGTCGGCGGCATCGACGTCGGGACCGGGGTGCTCGGCCTGTTGCTGGTCGAACACGAGACGAAGAGCAAACTGCTTTCCGGCCTGGCGTTCTCCATCGGGTTCATCGCGCTCGCCTTGGCCCGCAGCGAGCTGTTCACCGAAGACTTCCTCGTACCAGTTTCGACCGTGATCGCTCGCCAGGCCCGGTTCCGGATGCTGCTTCGGCTCTGGATCGGTACCCTCGTGGCCAACCTGGCGGGTGGATGGATCTTCACATGGTTGATCATGCGGGGCTATCCCGACATGTCGACGACCGCCATCGAGGCGGGCTCCCACTACGTCCAGCTGGGATACGGGCTTCGGGCGCTCTCACTCGCCGTGCTGGGCGGGGCGGTCATCACTCTCATGACCTGGATGCAGCACAGCGGCGAATCGATGGCCTCAAAGATCGTGCCCGCGGTTACCGCCGCCTTTCTTCTGGCCGGAGGCCAGCTCAACCACGCGATCGTCAACTCGCTCCTGATGTTCGCGGCGTTGCATACCGGCCACGCTCCGTTCGGCTATCTCGACTGGGCGAAGACCGCGGGCTGGGCGGCGCTGGGCAACGTGATCGGCGGCGTGGGATTGGTCACCGTGCTGCGCCTGTTGCAGGTCCCGCACAAGGTGAAGGAGGAGCGGGACAATCCTGCACTCGGCGTCGCAATCGGCGACAACCGGCGGGTCGACAAAAGCGGCGACGGCGGCGCAAGCGGCGAAGGCAGCGCAAGCGGCGAAGGCAGCGCGAGCGGTGCAAGCGGCGAAGGCAGCGCGAGCGGTGCAAGCGGCGAAGGCGGCGCAAGCGACGAAGGGTCAGCCTCGAAGGACTGAACTGGACGCCCGGCGGCGCCCGGAGGGTGGGGCAGCGGCGCCAGGGGTAGATCCACCTCGATGGTGCGTCTTTTGGCCGCCGATCTGGCGGCCCAAACGGTGGTGAGCAGCGGGACCGGCGCCGTCGATTGGGCGGTCGCGGGCGGAATTCTGGTTGGCGCCGTCGTGGTCGGACGCCTGGTCCAGCTGGTCGTGCTGCGATCGCTGCGCCGCGGGGACAGCGAACGGCTGGCCGCTGACGCAGTGGCTCGGATGATCGCATTGTTGGTTGTGCTGGTCGCGCTGCTCTGGAGCCTGTCGATCCTCGGCATCCGGCTGGGCCCGCTGGTGGGGGCGCTCGGTGTTGGCGGCATCGCCCTGGCATTCGCCGCCCAGGCAATCCTGGCCAACTTCCTCGGCAGCATCATCCTGCAACTGCGACGTCCGTTCCGGCGGGGAGACCAGATCGCGACCGGTACGTGCGAAGGCACCGTCGAGGACGTCAACTTCCGGACGGTCGTGCTTCG
>JAUTXN010000012.1 GCA_030838045.1 Acidimicrobiaceae bacterium | reverse complement strand
GTCGTGACCCCGACGCCACCCAGGCGGGGCGTGATCCAGCCCGCCACCTCGGCGCACGACTCGTCCACGTCGGAGAGGAGCCGCCGGCCCTCCCAGGTGATCCCGCCGCCCACCACGGCCGCACCCGGGCGGATCACGTCGGGTGTGATCATGTTCGCAACACCCGCCGCCCCCACCACGATGTCGGCCCGCCGGGTGTATTCGGCCCAATCCTTGACACCCGTGTGGACGACGGTGACCGCGGCGTTGGCGTGGGGTTCCTTCAATGCCAGCAGCAGCGACAGCGGCCGGCCGAGCGTCGGGCCCCGGCCCACGATCACGACGTTGCGGCCCTCGACGGGCACCTCGTAGTAGGCCAGCAGGGCCTGGATGCCGGCCGGGGTGCACGGCCGGGGACCGCGGGCGCCCAGCGCCAGCACGCCCAGGTTGACCGGATGGAGACCGTCGGCGTCCTTGTCCGGGTCGACGGCCAGCATGGCGGCGTTGAAGTTGAACCCGGGCGGCACGGGGTTCTGAATCAAGAAGGCATCGACAGCCGGGTCGGCGTTGAAGGTGGCCACCGCCGCCAGCAGGTCGGCCTGCGAAGCGTCGGCCGGGATGTGTTGGTGCAGCGAGACCAACCCGTAGCGCGCGCACATCTCGTGCTTCTTGGCGATGTACCCGGCTGACGCTGAGTCGTCGCCCACCTGGATCGTGCCCAGGCCCACGGTGGTGCCGGCCGCAGCCAGGACCTTGACCCGCTCGCCCACCTCGGCGTAGACCGCGTCGGCGACCGGCCCGCCCGGCATCAGGACGGCCGCCATCAGCCCGGCCCGCCCCGCACGCCCGGTCCAGAGGGGTTCGGGAGTACAAACCGTCGTGGGGACGACGGTTTGTACTCCCCACCCCGGCCCGCCCCACCCCGGCACTCCCCACCCCGGCCGACCCCGGCCCACCCGACCATCGCAGGCATCAGTGCTGGAACTGGCGTTCGCCGGTGAGGACCATGGCGATGCCGTGTTCGTCGGCCGCCGCGATCACCTCGCTGTCGCGCATCGAGCCGCCCGGCTGGATGACCGCCGCCACGCCGGCCGCCGCCACCGCGTCCAACCCGTCGCGGAACGGGAAGAAGGCGTCGCTGGCGGCCGCCCCGCCCTTGGCCCGGCCGGCGGCGCGCTGAACGGCCAACTCCCCCGGTGTCACCCGGTTCTGCTGGCCGCCGCCGATGCCCACGGCCATGCCCCCCGACGCCAGGACGATGGCGTTGGACTTGACGGCGGCGCAGACCCGCCACGCCACCTCCAGATCGCGCCATTGCTCCTCGGTCGGCTCGACCGCGGTGACGACGCGCCAGTCGTCGCGTCCGGTTGCGAAACGGTAGGGCTCCTGGACCAGCCACCCGCCGCTGATCTGGCGCAGGTGCAGGTCGCCGGCCGTGGGCGGGGGGGCGGCGAGGACGCGCATGTTCTTCCGTTTGGCCGCCAGCAACTCAAGCGCCCCGTCGTCATAGCCCGGTGCGATCAGCACGTCGGCCTTGGGGTTGGCCACCAGGTGCTCGGCCAGCACCTCGTCCACCGGGCCCGACAGGGCGACGATGCCTCCGAAGGCCGACATGGGGTCCCCGTCGAACGCCCGGTCGTAGGCCGTCAACAGGTCGGCGGCCACCGCCGCCCCGCACGGGTTGGCATGCTTCACGACCACCGCCACCGCCGGCCCGAGGTCGGCCAGCTGGTGCACCAGTTGCCACGCCGCATCGGCGTCGTAGAGGTTGAGGTACGACAACGCCATCCCGCTGTGCTGGACGACGTCGTCCCACCAGCTGTGCCCCCCGACTTCGCGATACCGGGCGCCCGCCTGATGGGGGTTCTCCCCGTAGCGCAGCGTCTGGGCGTGTTCCAACGACAGGTGAATGGACGGCGGCAGGGTTTCTTTCCCCGCCCCTTCCTCCAAGGAGTCGAACCAGGTGGCGATCGAACCGTCGTAGGCGGCCGTGTGGGCGAAGGCGGCCCGGGCCAGGCGCCGGCGGGTGGCGGCCGACAACGCCCCATCCCGGCGCAGCTCGTCGAGCACCGCGGGATAGTCGCCCGGGTCGACGACGACACCGACGTGGGCGAAGTTCTTGGCCGCCGCCCGGAGCATGGTCGGGCCGCCCACATCGATCAGTTCGATCGACGGTTTCGAGCCGAACGGGTAGAGGTTGCACACCACCATGCCGATGGGCTCGATGCCGTGGTCGGCCAGTTGGGCCAGGTGTTCGGCATTGGAGCGGTCGGCGAGGATGGCGCCGTGGATCTTGGGGTGCAGCGTCTTGACCCGCCCACCCAGCATCTCGGGCGCCGCGGTCACCGACTCCACCGTCTGGTGGTCGATGCCGGCCGCCCCGAGCGCCGCGGACGTTCCCCCGGTGCTGACCAGGTCGTGGCCCAGGCTGATGAGCTCCCGGGCCAAGTCGACGACGCCGGTCTTGTCGTACACCGAAATGAGGACTCTCATGACGCCAGCTCTCCCTCCACTTCGAGGAAGCGGCGAATGGTCTCTGGGTAAAGGCGCCGCTCCACCTCCTTGATGCGTTCGTGGAGCGATTCGACCGTGTCCCCGGGCACGACGGCCACTTCCTCCTGCGCCAGAATCGGACCCTCGTCCACTTCGGCGGTGGCGATATGGACCGTGCAACCGGTCACCGCGGCGCCGGCCGCCAGGGCGTCGGCCACGGCATGCCAGCCCTTGAAGGCGGGGAGCAGCGCCGGGTGGGTGTTGAGCACCCGGCCGGGGAAGGCGTCGAGGATGGGCGCCGCCAGCACGGTGCCGAAGCCGGCCATGGCGACCACGTCCACGTGGTGGTGCTTCAGGACGGCGACGACCCGCTGGGTGTACCCGAGCCGGTCGAACTCCGGCCCGAAGGACCCTCGTGCGACCAGCTCCGAGGGGATGGCGGCCGCCCGGGCGATGTCGAGCGCGACGCACGGCCGGTCGGCGACAACGACGGAAACGGGGAGCCGGGCAGCGATGATGGCGGCCAGGTTGGTGCCCCCACCACTCGCCAGCACCCCGAGTTTCACATCGGGGAATCTACCCGGCGAGACGCCCCAGTCCGGTCTTCAGCTCGTCGACGTTCATGCAGGGGAACGCATCGACCCGAGCGTTGAACTCCAACCAGAACGGCTCCACGACGCTCGGGATGTACGACGGGTCGGGAATGTCGACCACCAGGCTGAAGGCACGATTCCCACCCCGGGAATAGAAGTAGGCCGACTCGGGCTTCAGGTCCCCGAGGACCCGCTCCAGGATCTGCCCGATCTTGCCGCTCGTGATCGTGTCGTTGGCCGTCGCGGTGTCGAGTTCGACCATCACCATTGTTCGCATGTGCTGCCCCTTCGCTTGTGGTCCCGATGTCGTAGCCATTCGGCCGAAGGGTCGGTCGAGGATCACTTTTCGAGCGTCGATCAGTGGGGCAACGCGGCCACGAGCTCGGCGGCCAGTTCGCCCGCTTCGGTGGGGTTCAGGCCCACCTTGACGCCGGCGTCGGCCAGGGCCTCCATCTTGGCCTGGGCGGTGCCGCTGGTGCCCGAGACGATCGCCCCGGCGTGGCCCATCTTGCGCCCCGGCGGTGCCGTCACCCCGGCGATGTAGGCCACCACGGGGGTGGCCATCTCCCGGGCGATGAAGTCGGCCGCCTCCTCCTCCTCGGAGCCCCCGATCTCGCCGATCAGCATGACGACGCTGGTCTCGGGATCGGCCTCGAACGCCGCCAGGCAGTCGATGAACGTCGTGCCCGGGACCGGGTCACCCCCGATGCCGACGCAGGTGGTGACGCCGATCCCCTTCTGCTTCAGCTCGTGCAGCGCCTGGTAGGTGAGCGTTCCCGACCGCGACACGATCCCGACGGGTCCCCCCGGCAGGGCGATCTCGCCCGCGGTGATCCCGATGTTGGTCTTGCCGGGGCTGATGATGCCGGGGCAGTTGGGGCCGAGCAGCCGGGTGCCGGAATGCTCCCGGCGCAGGATGTTGAACATTCGGGCCTCGTCCTGGGCCGGGATCCCCTCGGTGATGCAGACGATGAACGCGATCCCGGCCTGGGCCGCCTCCAAGACGGCGTCGGGGGCGCTGGCGGGTGGGACCGACACGAAGCTGGCGTTGGCGCCCGTCGCCGCCCGGGCATCGGCGACGGTGTCGAACACGGGGATCCCTTCGACGTCCTGGCCGCCCTTGCCGGCCCGTACCCCGCCGACCACCTTGGTGCCGTAGGCCCGGTTGCGCAGCCCGTGGAAGCGACCCTGACCACCGGTCAGGCCCTGGACGATCACCATGGTGTGCTCGTCCACGAAGATGCTCACGAGGTGCTCCCGGCCAGGTCGGCGCGATCGCCGGGGCCTGCCGTTCGGGCTCGGGCCAGTTCCACCGCCGTGCGGGCCGCCTCGAGCATGGTGGGGCGGGAGAGGACCTGATCGGACTCGACCGTCCGCAGGATCTCGCGGCCCGCCTCGGCGTTGGTGCCGTCCAGGCGGATGACCATCGGGGCCGCGATGTCGACCCGGCCGAGCGCCGTGACGATCCCGTTGGCCACGTCCTCGCCCCGGGTGATCCCGCCGAAGATGTTGATGAAGATGGCTTTGACGTTGTGGTCGGAGTTGATCACGTCGAGCGCGTTGGCCATGACCTCGGCGCTGGCCCCGCCCCCTATGTCCAAGAAGTTGGCCGGCCGTCCCCCGACCTGGTTGACCACGTCGCAGGTGCTCATGGCGAGCCCCGCCCCGTTGGCGATGATGCCCACGTCACCGTCGAGGCCCACGTACTGCAGCCCCTTGGAGCGGGCCAGCCGCTCACGTTCGTCCAGTTCGTCGAGGTCGCGGAACTGATCCCACTCGGGATGGCGGAAGGCGGCGTTGTCGTCCAGGGTGACCTTGGCGTCGAGCGCCAGGACCCGGCCGTCGGTCGCCAGGACGAGGGGATTGATCTCGACCAAGTCGGCGTCGCCCTCGACGTAGCACCGGTACAGGTTGAGCATGATCCCGATGGCGCCATCGCGGGCGTCGACCTCGAGGCCGGCTTCTTCGACCATCCGCCGGGCCACGTGCTCGGTCAGGCCGACCGACGGGTCGATGTGGGCCCGGGCGATGGCCTCCGGTTCGTCCACAGCCACCTGCTCGATGTCGACGCCGCCGCGAGCCGAGACCATCCCGAGATGGGCCCGGGCCCCGCGATCGAGGGTGAAACTGACGTAGTACTCCTTCTCGATGTCGGTGGCGTGCTCCAGCCACAACCGCTTGACCCGGTGGCCCTTGATGTCCATCCCGAGGATGGCCCCGGCGTGGGCGCGCACCTCGTCGGGCGTGGCGGCCAGCTTGATGCCCCCGGCCTTGCCCCGGCCCCCCACCTGGACCTGGGCCTTCACGACGACGGGGTAGCCCGCCGCGTCGGCCGCGGCCAAGGCCTCCTCGACCGTGTCCGCGGTGCCGCCGGGCGAGACCGGGATCCCGAAGCGGGCGAAGTAGCGCTTGCCCTGGTACTCAAACAGGTCCACGGGCACGCTCCTCGTCCACCACGTTGTCGGCCAGGTCCGCCAGGTCCGGCAGGTCCGCCAGGTCCGACAGGTCGGACTCCCGGCGGTCGAGGGCGGCCTCGAGCCACTCGCAAACCGACGCCATGGTCGAGCCCGGACCGAAGATCTCTGCCACCCCCGACTCCTTCAGCCGGGCCACGTCGGCGGCAGGGATGATCCCGCCGCCGAAGACCAGCACCTGCTCGCCCGCCGGGGCCCCGCGGGTGCGTTGGTGCAGGGCCTCCATCACCCGGGGAAAAAGAGTCATGTGTGCTCCGGAGAGCACGGACAACCCGACCGCGTCGGCATCCTCCTGGACAACCGTCTCGGCGATCTGCTCGGGCGTCTGATGCAGCCCCGTGTAGATGACCTCGAACCCGGTGTCCCGAAGGGCCCGGGCGATCACCTTGGCCCCCCGGTCGTGGCCGTCCAAGCCGGGTTTGGCGACCACGACTCGATAACGCCGGCGCACTCCCGGAATACTACGCAGGTGCCCGACTCCCCCCCCGGCCGCCCGCGGCGACGAACGGCGCTCCTGCTCATCATGATCCTCGCCGTGCTCACGGCGGTATTGCTGATCGTCTTCGTGCTGCGCCTGGCCCGGAAGCCGGGCGCCAAGGTCAACCTGGGCGACCAGGAGTTCGCCCTGGGCAAGGACACGGTCTTCGCGGCCCAAGTCGCCAAGCACGGGCCCCTGATCTTCGCTCCTCTTCGCGGTTCGATCACCTTGTACGTCCAGCACCTCGGTGGCGACCCGACCAAAGGATGGCTGGCGTTCGGCGCCCACGATCCCGGCCGGCCGCCCACCTGCAACGTGGCGTGGCGGCCCGCCACTCATGACTTCGAGGACCCCTGCGACCGCGCGGTCTACCGCGCCGACGGGACCGGGCTCGACCAGTACGCCACCCGGGTCGAACCATCGGGGCAGGTCATCATCAACCTGCGCCAATCGATTGGGACCACACCACCGACGAGCCCCCCACCGAAGCCGTGACCGATGACGAGCAGCCCGCCGGTCAGCCCTCTGAGAAACGCCCGATCTGGGTGCTCCTCACCCCGGCCGGCCGGTCCCCCCGGGTCCTCCTGCTGGCCGCCCTCACGGGCTTGCTCACCGGCGCCGCGGTGGCGGCGTTCGACCAGACCACCGGCACCGTGCTGCTCGGTCGCATCCAGCGGGCCCCCTTAGCCGTCCAGGCGCTGGGCCCCCTCTGCGGCCTCCTGCTGGCAGCCGCCGTCTTGAAATGGGTCGGCGGTGGGGCATCGCCCGCCACCGCCGACGACTATGTCCGCAACTTCCACACCCACGACCAGCGCCTCTCGCTGCGCGCCGCCCCGGCCAAGGTACTGGCGGCGGTGGCGACGCTCGGCGCGGGGACCCCGCTCGGCTACGAAGGACCCTCCATCTACATGGGGGCCATCATCGGCTCGGGCCTGCAACGGCGCATGTCGTCGGTGTTCTCCCGCCGCGACGCCAAGGTGCTGCTCGTCGCCGGAGCCGCAGCCGGGGTCGCGGCCATCTTCAAAGCGCCCGCCACCGGCGCCATATTCGCCCTCGAGGTCCCCTACCAGGACGACCTGGCCCGCAACATGCTGCTCCCGGCCCTCGTCGGCGCCGCCATGGGCTACGTGACCTTCGCGGCGCTGGTCACCACCACCAGCCCCCTTCTGGCCATCAAGGGGGCGCCGCCGTTCGACCTGCGCGACCTCGGTGGGGCGCTCGTCATCGGCATCTTGGCGGGCATCGGCGCCCGGGCCTTCGCCGCCCTCATCCGCGCCGCCAAGCGGCTGAGCGCCCGCCTCAACCCCTTCGTCGGGGCGGCCGGGGCCGGGATCATCCTCGGCGCCCTGATCGTGGCCGGCCGGGCCATCAGCGACCAGCCGCTCGCCATCGGCCCCGGATACCAGGCCATCCGCTGGGCCACCGACCCGACCCACGGCGTGCTGCTCGTGGCGGGCCTGCTGCTCATCCGGACCCTGGCCGTGCCCGTGGCCCTGGCGGGTGGGGGCGTGGGCGGTCTGTTCATCCCGCTCGTGGTCGAGGGGGCACTGGTCGGTCGCCTGTGCGGCTCGGCGTTCGGCCAACCGGGAAGTTCGCTGTTCCCGGTGATCGGCATCGCCGCCTTCTTGGGCGCCGGCTACCGGGTGCCGCTGGCGGCGCTCATGTTCGTCGCCGAGTCGACCGGCCGCCCCGAGTTCGTGGTGCCCGGGTTGATCGCCGCCGTGGCCGCCCAGCTCCTGATGGGCCGGGCGTCGGTCTCGGCCTACCAGCAGGCTCGCCAGGCCGGCCACCTCGAACGCCGGTTCCAGCTGCCGCTCGCCGACGTGGTGCGGACCGACATCGCCACGCTGGCCCCGACGGCAACGGTCGCCGACCTGTTCAATCATCTCCGCGTGGGCCCCCGCCGAAGCTCGGTGGCGGTCGTCGACCAGGGCCGATACGTCGGCATGGCGCGTCTCGACGACATGCAGGACCTGGCCCAGGACCAGTGGGCCGACACGACGGTGGCCGAGATCATGCGCACCGATGTCGCCGCCGCCTCCCCCTCCTGGACGTTCCGTCAGGCCCTGGCAGCCATGGAGCGGGCCGACGTCGACGAACTGGCGGTGGTGGACGGCGACCGGCTCACGGGCATCGTCTCGTCGTCTGACATCCTGCGCCTGCATGACCTGTTCGAACAGGCGACCGAGGATGGGCGCGACCTCGGGGTATGATCGCGTCTTCGGGTGCATGGCGGGGGGTACCCGGTACTCAGTTCTTGAAAGGTTTCTTGAAAGCGCTAGGCCACCGGGGTATGGCACATCCCGGTGGGGCTGCTCCAATAACCTCATGACAAATCGGTGAGCCCTCCCACTGACAGACGGTCCGCTTCGAGCGGCGTGCTTGACCCGCTGCCCGACCGGCGGGGCAGGCGATCGCTGGACGACTCCTGGCCCGACTCAGACCCGAGTGACCCGGGCGGCCCGTTGCAGCGCAGCTTGATCGGCTTGCGCAGCGGCGCCCCGGGCTCCGGCGACGACACGGGGCCGGGCCGCCACGGGAGCGGACGGGCCCGGGCCCGGGGCAAGACCGGGGCCTTCATCCCGGCTCGCCGATGGCCGCGCCGGCTGCTCATCGGGGTCAACGTCGTGGTCGCCATGATGCTCATCGCGGCCGGCACCGTCTACGGGTACGCCAACTGGCGCTACGGCCAGATCAGCCGGATCGTCCTGCCACACCTCAGGGGCGCCAACACCCCACCGGGCGCCCCTATGACGATCCTTGTGATCGGCAGCGACAGCCGCGCCTCCGACAAGGGCACCGACGCCAAGCAGTTCGGGAGTGCCACGCAGGTCGGCGGTCAGCGGTCGGACACCATCATGGTCGTCCACGTGGACCCGGCGACCACCACCGCCACGATGATGTCGATCCCCCGGGACCTCTGGGTGCCGATCCCGGGCAAGAACTACAGCCAGCGGATCAATACGACCTTCGACACTGGGCCCGACCTGCTGGTGCAAACGATCGAACAGGACCTCGGGATCAGCATCGACCACTACGTCGAGGTCAACTTCCAGTCGTTCCGTGACGTGGTCAACGCCGTCGGTGGGGTCAAGGAGTACTTCCCCACACCGGCGCGGGACGCCTACTCGCTGCTCAACATCCCCAACGCCGGGTGTTACAGCCTGAGCGGCGACATGGCCCTGTCCTTCGTCCGGGCCCGGCACTACGAGTACAAGGTCAACGGCCGGTGGGTGTACGAATCCGAGAGCGACCTGGCGCGCATCAAACGCCAGCAGTCCTTCATCAAGAAGGTGATCGCCAAGGCCCAAGGCTCGGGGCTCACCAACCCGCTGGCGCTCAACAGCATCATCGGCGGGGTCACCGGCAACCTGACCTTGGACAAGGGGTTCAGCCAGAGCCTGCTGCTCTCGCTCGGCAAGCGCTTCCGCAGCCTGTCGCCCGACAGCCTGCCCACCGCCACCTTGCCGACCACCCCGGCGACGGTGAGCGGCGCCGACGTCCTGCTCCTCCAGCAGCCGCAGGCGCAGCAGGCGGTCGCCGACTTCCTGCATCCCAACAAGGCGGGGGCGAGCCCGACCACCACGCCGGGGCCGGGCACCACGTCGAGCGTGTCGCCGGCCAGCGTCCGGGTAACGGTGCTCAACGGCACGGGCCGACCGGGCGAGGCCGGAAAGGCGGCGACGGATCTGCAGCGCCAGGGTTTCGTCGTGACGAGCACCCACTCGGCCAACAACTTCAGCTACACGTCGTCGGTGGTTCGTTACCTCCCGGGCAACGAGGCCAAGGCCCAGCTGCTGGCCAGTGCCGTCCAGGGGAACACCCAGCTCCAGGTCGATTCGAGCCTTCAGGGCGCCGACGTCGAGTTGATCACCGGCCAGTCCTACACGGGCATCGCCACGGTCCCGCTCAACGGCACGACGGGCCCGCCGCGATCGGTGACCGCCACGACCGCCCCCGCCACGCCCCCGACCACGACCTACGAGCTTCCCGGTACCCCGTCGGGCTTCACACCGCCGGCCTGTTGAGCAGCCGGCCCGGCGCTCGCTAGGCGCGCTTCAGCGGGGCCAGTGACAGGTTGAGGCGCTTGTCGCCCACCGACGGGAAATGCACCGTGGCCTCGGCTTTTTCCCCTTCACCGACCACCTCGAGCACCACTCCCTCGCCCCATTTGGCATGGACGACATCGTCGTTGCGCCGCAGTCCCAGCCCCTCGGCACCGGTGCCCCGGACCGGCGAGGCTTTTCCCCCCCTGATGGCGGATTCGACAATCGCCTCCCGCCCACCGAAGGGCAACCCGCTGCCGGGCCGGCGCCGGGGCTCGGCCGCGGCGCTCACGAGCGACGCCGGGACCTCCCGCAGGAAGCGGCTGGGGGGGTTGTACTGGGTCTGGCCCCACAGGTTCCGGCACCAGGCGTGGCTCAGGTAGAGCCGCTCCCGGGCCCGGGTGAAACCCACGTAGGCCAGGCGCCGCTCCTCCTCGAGTTCGTCGGGATCGCCCAGTGAACGGAGGTGGGGGAAAACCCCGTCCTCCATGCCGATCACGAACACGACGGGGAATTCGAGTCCCTTCGCGGTGTGCAAGGTCATCAGCAGCACATTGGACTGGTCATCGACGATCTCGTCGGAGTCGGCCACGAGACTCACCTGCTCCAGGAACTGGTCGATGTCGTCGGCCTCGGCCGCCGCGCCGAGCAGCTCGTCGAGGTTGTCGAGGCGCCCCTCGGACTCGATCGTGTGCTCGGCTTCCAGCTCGGCCCGGTAGCCGGTGCGGGCCAGAATGGACTCGATGACGTTCGCGGGTGGGGCCTGCTCGGCGAGTGGCGCGGCGGCTTCGGTCGGGACCGCAATGCCGGCGTCGAAGCGCAGCTCGTCCAACAGGCCCACCAGGTCCCGGATCCCGCCCAGCGCCTTGCCGGTCACCCCGGCCGCCTCGGCCTGGCGCAGCGCCTGGTCGAAGGGTTGGTTGTTGGCTCGGGCCCACTTCTCGAGGCGGTCGACCGAGGTGTCGCCGATCCCCCGCTTGGGCACGTTGACGATCCGCTTGAGCGACACCTCGTCGGTCGGGTTGACGAGGGCCTTCAGGTAGGCCAGCACGTCCTTGATCTCCCGGCGGTCGTAGAACTTGGTGCCGCCCACGACCTTGTAGGAGATGTTGCGCCGGACCAGCTCTTCCTCGACCGCCCGGCTCTGGGCGTTGGTGCGATAGAAGATGGCCACGTCGCCCCACGAGTAGCGGTCGTGCAGCCGGCCGATCTCTGTGGCGATCCACCGCCCCTCGTCGTGCTCGTCCTCGGCGTGGTAGGTGGTGATCAGCTCCCCGCCCACCCGCTCGGTCCAGAGCGACTTGGGCTTGCGCATGGCGTTGTTGGCGATGACGGCGTTGGCCGCGTCGAGGATGAGCTGCGTGGAGCGGTAGTTCTGCTCCAGC
This sequence comes from Acidimicrobiaceae bacterium, assembly GCA_030838045.1. Taxonomy (GTDB): domain Bacteria; phylum Actinomycetota; class Acidimicrobiia; order Acidimicrobiales; family Palsa-688; genus JALYXV01. Next base: position 692 of record JAUTXN010000012.1, on the reverse strand, counting down.
ACCACCACCTTGGCGTCGGGGAACGCCTCCTCGAACTGCAAGATGTTGCGGATGTCCGCCCCCCGCCAGCGGTACACCGACTGGTCAGTGTCGCCCACGACGCAGATGTTGCGGTGCCCCTGGGAGAGCATGAGGACCAGTTCGTTCTGGGCCCGGTTGGTGTCCTGGTACTCGTCGACCAGGATGTGGCGGAACCGCTGCTGGTAGTAGCGGCGCACGTCCTCCGAGGCCTGGAGCAGGTTCACGGTGACGAGGAGGAGGTCGTCGAAGTCCATGGCGCTGGCATTGAGGAGCCGCCTCTGATACTCGCGGTAGACCTCGGCGATGCGCCGGTCGTAGATCGTGCGGGCCTGGCCGGCGTAGGTCTCGAAATCGATCAGATCGTTCTTGGCCGCACTGATCAGGCCATGCACCGCCCGGGGCGGGAGCTTCTTGGGGTCCATGTTGAGGTCCCGGAGCACGTAGCCGACCAGGCGGTTGGCGTCGGCCTCGTCGTAGATCGTGAACGACGACTTGTAGCCGAGGCGGTGGGCGTCGCGGCGCAAGATGCGCACGCAGGCCGAATGGAAGGTGGAGACCCACATGCGTTCGGCGACGGGGCCGACCAGGCTCGCCACCCGGTGCTTCATCTCGTCCGCCGCCTTGTTGGTGAAGGTGATGGCGAGGATCTCGAAGGGTGAGACGTGCTGCTC
>JAUTXN010000331.1 GCA_030838045.1 Acidimicrobiaceae bacterium | reverse complement strand
ACGACACCCGATTCCCAGACGATTACCACGCGGCAGCATAGAGCCCGACACAGCATATCGCCACACTTAACCAAGATTTGCGGCGACGCCTGTATTTCGCGACCCGCAAATCTTGAGGCCATAGATTCTACCGCCGGCTCAGCGGCACCCCGGGCTGCGACCGGCGCAGCGCTGCATGAGCGTGAGCGGACGGATCGACGGCTCCGGTCCCCGCTCCGGCGCGACAGATTCGTCGGCGCATTGCGCCCAGCGGCACGGCGATTCGGCGGAGCGTGGCAGCGCGCCGTGACGTTCATAGTCGGAGGTACATGATGTGAAGACCGACGAATCCCTCAGCGGGATGGTGAAACGCTTCGGGGACGGTGGCGAGGATGTCAAACCCGAGTGACTGCCACAGCCGGACGGCTCGGGTATTGGACTCCACGACTGCGTTGAACTGCATTGCCCGATACCCGGCCGCAGGCGCCGCCTCGATGATGTGAACGGCGAGAGCTCGGCCGATACCGGCGCCCGTTCGCGTCGGGTCGACCATGAAGCTCGCGTTCGCTACGTGACTGCCCGGTCCGTCCTGGTTCGGCCCGACTCTTGCCGTTCCTACAGCGTTCCCGTCGGTGTCGACGGCTACGAGCGTGCGCCACGGCGCCGGTCGCAGCCACCGGTCGCGTGCTTCGGGCTCGGTGACATCTGTTCTCCACGTGTACGTGTCTCCCGCCCGAACGATCTCGCGGAGGAACGGCCAGATCGCATGCCAGTCGTCTTCCACCGCGTCACGAATCTCAAGCCCGCGTTCGAGGTCCTCGTTCACGTATGCATCATGCAACCGAGCGAGTGGTATCGCTCGCTGGCGACAGAGTGTCGCTGATCGACGGTCCCGGAACATCGGCGGCGGTCGTGGGAGCTTGTCCTATAATGTCCGCCCAAAACGGCGGCCGCGAGGGTGCCCCTGCCGCCGGCTCGTGGACGCGAACTAACTAGTTGCCCACAGGGCGATCTGCATAGGTTTGTCCGTCGAGGTGCACGAGCATCGTGGTCTGGGGCGCGCGGGGCCGGGCGGCGTGAAACAGGAGACGATGCTGCGCCAAGCGCGCGCCGTCATCCTGCTCGCGCGAGGCACGCTCGATGCTGCGGTGCAGGCCGGGTCAGAGATCGACGCGTGGTATCGCATCGTCGACACCGCAGGCGAGCGGCTGGCGCGGCTGAGCGTCGACGACTCGTGCGACCGAAGCACCGGCCTGATCCTCCTCGACTGGCGCGACCGCCTCAGCAGCCACGTGCTCGCGGCCCGTGCGCTCGCCGACATCCAGGTGCACGCCGATGTCGAGATCCACATGCTCGAGCGCGGCCTCGTCGAGGTCGCCAGCGCACTGGACGAGCTCGCGGGCGACCCGCTCGAGCCGGTCGGCGGGCAACGGTTACAGGGCCCTCGGTGAATGGCGTGGTGGCGCACCCCCGGCCACACGCGTTCTCACCGAGGGCCCTGAGCTTCTCTGCCCAATCAGGCGGGCAGGACGCCGATCGTTGCCCAATCCGCTATCGACCAAGCCTGCGGAAGTGCTAGGTGGGCGCGATCGGAGCGTTGTCGACAAGGGCGTGAAGCGCCGCCACATGTGACTTGAGCGCCTTGCGACCGGCGGCGGTGGCGGCGAACCAGGTTTGACCGCTACGTCCGTGGCCCTTCTTGCGCACGATGGCGTACCCGGCGTCGCAGAGCGCCGACATCTGCTTCGAGAGATCCGAGTCGCTCACGTCGAGTTGTTCACGCAGGAACGAGAACTCCACCCATTGCGCTGCCGCAAGCATCGCCATCGCGCCGAGTCGCTTCGGTGCATGAATTACCGGATCGAGTTCGCCGATCATGTGTTCGCGTGGTGGGCCTGGCGCCATGCGAACAAGCCCATCGCGGCTCCCCACAACAAGTTCGCCACCCCGATGAGGAGCCACGGGCGGTGGTCGGGGATCGCTGCGGCCGCGATCAAGACGATCCAAAGCCCGCCTGTCAGCGCGAGGGCCCCACGCGGGCTGTGCTCGGGCAGCGGTCGGGCCTGCTGGTCGCGACGGGTTGCGTACAGCCAGACGCCGACAAAGCCGACCCATCCGATCGAAGCCCATCGGATCACGGTCTGCGATGCGACTGCACAAACCGCAATGAAGGCGATGATGCCCACGACCATGACCGGGACCGCCCACCGGGGAGCCCAGTGCGTCTCGGCCGATGTCGCGGCGCGGAGACGTTCGACGTCGGTGAGCGAGTGGCGGACATCATTGCTTTCCATACAGACAACTAAACGCCTAACTTTCCGAATTGTCAAGTAAAACGATCTTTAAAAGCTCGTCAAGGGCCGCCGGACAGCGTCACGGCGGCGATGAGTCGACGTTGTCGGACGGCTCGATCACGTCTCACCACCCGAACTAACGCCACGTGATGTAGCATGACGTCATGAGCCATCGGCTGCAGGTGACTATCGACGACGAGCAGTACGCCTGGTTGCGCCGCCGCTCCGCGGAGTCTGGCGCGAGCATTGCGGAACTCGTGCGCCGGTCGGTCGAGGAATCCGCTCGGGGTTCGGCCAGCGCTTCCGAGACGCGACTAGCGGCGCTGCGGGCTTCGACGGGCGCCTGGAAGGACCGACAGGAGGACGGCGCCGCCTTCGTCGAGCGGAGTCGCCGCCGACAGTGAACGCGGTACTCGTTGCCGATACATCGGTGCTCGTCGACCACCTTCGCGGCATCGATGCCGCGACCGCGGTGCTCACCCAAGCGCTCGGATCTGGTCGCCTGCTGATGTCGAGCGTCTTGTGTCGACTCGAGGTTCAGGCCGGTATCCGCCGAGGCGAGGAGCGTCGGACCAACCATTTGCTCGAAGCCATTGAGTGGTGGCCCGTCGACCAGCCCGTGCTCGACCGGGCCGCTTCGCTGGCCCGCCAGCACGGACCGGCCGCCCGCGGCATCGGTGCCGTCGACTACTGCCTGGCCGCCACGACGCAGCTCCTAGACGCCGACCTCGCGACGACCAACGTGAAGCACTTCCCGATGTTCGCGGGCCTGGTTGCGCCTTACTGACCAGCGTGCGGCAGCCTCCGGCAAGTCAAGTCCGCCGCGGCCTCGACGCATCAGAACAAACGCAGAGAGCTAAGCCCGGACCTTTCAGTAGCGGGACTGTCTCAAAAACGGTGTAACTGGTTCTGCTCATATCGAGTGAACTCAGCTAAGTGCCGACAGATCGCCCATTTCGTCTGCCATCCATTTCCCTTCCACTCGTTAGCCAGGCGGGGGACACCTTGGATTTGATCGCCAATATCCTCTGCGTTTGCCTCCCGCGGTGAATTCTACCTACTTGCGAAAGCCTGTTTCTGACCGTCCTAGTACGGCACGACTGCAGCGCTCCACAAGACTCGGGCTGGAAGAAGTGGCTGACCTCTGCCGTTGCTTTCCAGCTCCCGGTTCACACCGGCGGCAAGAGTACGTCGGGATAGATGACGTCGATCTCGGTGATTGTCGTCGGGAAGTCGCGATGATTGTTGGTAAGGAACCGGTCCGCACCGACACTGATGGCGGTCGCAAGGTGTATTGCATCGGCAACTCTCAGCCTGTATGCGGCCCCCAAGGCGACGGCCAAAGCGGCGATTGCCTCGTCAAGGGGACGAAGGTCGAGGCGGGCTAAGAGCGCCGTGAGTGCAATTAGCTCGGCGTCAGCTTGGTCCCGAGTTGGCTTGGTGAGCAGCTCCGGCAACAGCAACGTCGAGCCGACGCCAGCGGGGGCCGCCGCAGGGTCGTCAGAGAACAGTGCCAGGATGCGACGGCCCAAATCGTGGTCGGGGACAGCCGCGTAGATGAGCACGTCGGCATCGAAGGCGTCCATGCCGTCTCAGCGGCCGTCGCGGTTCGCGTTGACCTCGGCGATCAGTTCGTCGGCGCGGGCTTCGCTCAACGCGCCGGCGCTGAGCGGAGTGACTCGACCGGCGGCGAGAAGGGCTCGGAGTCTTTCGGTCGAGGCAAAAGTGCGGTCAGTTCGGCGGCTGCGGAGGGAATCAGGTCGTACGACCACGGCGACGGGTTGACCATGCCTTGTGATCGTTACCTCGTCGCCAGAGGCGACGAGGTCGAGTATCGCCGGCAGAGCCGCCCTAGCTTCACTGGCTGTCATCGTGGTCACCCAGCTATCGTACAGCAACGTACGATACTGTACAACCTGGGCCGAGGCGAGGCGCGGTTCGCCTTTGACCCAGTTTGACTAACTCGCGCGGACGATCAGCGGAATACCCCGCATGCTGCCTGGCTTCTCCGTCATTACCGGCCGGTGGCCCAATGAAGCCACTCGATTCGATTGATACCGGACACGGTCTCGAATGGGAGGACGGCAGCGGGGGTGCCAAGAAGGCGACACTCGCCAACGAGCGAAGGCCTCGGACGGGTCAGATTCACACCGGAGCCAGTGTCGCCCAACGCCCGCAATCGCGCCGCAATGTGTTGGGTCACGGCAGGATCCGGGGGAACCACCATGTCAAGCATCGACCGGTCCGAACAGCGTGATCGTTCAAAAGGGTAGTCGGAGGGGTAGTCAGGCTGGGTAGTGGGGTGGACCGCCACGATTCAGTCGGGAGAAAGCGCCCCTGACCAGGTACTTTGTGGTGCGCCCCCCGGGATTTGAACCCGGAACCTGCGGATTAAGAGTCCGTTGCTCTGCCGTTGAGCTAGAGGCGCGCTGTGACGTAGGAGGGACGAGGTTACCCGCCACTCCAGGGTGACCGAGGGGACTTGAACCCCCGACCTCCAGGGCCACAACCTGGCGCTCTAACCAACTGAGCTACGGCCACCACGGGCCCCTCAGCATGCCACGCCGACCGGGGGTCCGGGCGACCCCAAAAACTCAGAGGTGCCCGCGCCGCTCCTGGGCCCGCTCGATGGCCTCGAACAGGGCCTTGAAGTTGCCCGCCCCGAACCCCCTCGCACCCTCGCGCTGGATGATCTCGAAGAACACCGTCGGGCGGTCCGACACGTTCTCGGTGAAGATCTGCAGCAGGTACCCGTCCTGGTCACGGTCGACCAGGATGCCCAGCTCCTGGAGCGCGCCCCACGGCACGTCAATCTCCGACAGCCGCGACCGGGCGTCCTCGTAGTACGTGTCGGGCACCGTGAGAAACCGCACCCCCCGACTGCGAAGCGCCCGCACCGACGCCACGATGTCGTCGGTCTGGAGGGCGATGTGCTGCACCCCAGGACTGCCGTAACACTCCAGGTACTCCTGGATCTGGCTCTTCCGGGGCCCATCCGCCGGTTCGTTGATCGGCAGCACCACCCGTGACCCGTCCCACACCACCGTCGACATGAGCGCCGAGTACTGGGTCGAGATCTGGGCGTCGTCGAAGTGGACCATCTCCTCGAAGCCGAGCGTGTGGCGGTAGAAGTCGACCCAGCGCTCCAGCGCCCCGCGGTACACGTTGGCAACCACATGGTCAATCTGGCGCAGCCCCACCTCGGGCCCCGCCGGAGACGGCGGCAGCAGTCCCGCGCCGGCGCCGAAACCGGGGAGGAACGACCCCATGTAGGCCGAGCGCTCGACGAACGTGTGCTGGGTGTCGCCGTAGAGGGCGATGGTGGCCCGCGTCACCTTGCCCGCGTCATCCTCCTCCGTCCAGGGGGGATTGACGCCGACGGCACCGCGGGCGAGGGCGGCGTCGTAGGCGGCCGTGGCCGAGGACACACGGATCGCCAGATCCCGAACGCCGTCGCCATGCGCCCGTACGTGGTCGGCGATGGGCGACGCCGGTCCGAGGGCGGCGCTCACCACGAAGCGGATGGCGCCCTGCTCCAACACGTACGACGCCCGGTCGCTGCAGCCCGTCTCCGGTCCGGCGTAGCCGACGATCTCGAAGCCGAACGCGGAGGCCAGCCAACCGGCGAAGGCCCGGGCGTTGCCCACCCACAGCTCCAGGTAGTCCCACCCCTCGAAGTACCGCGCCGGCGCCCGGGTGGGCAGGATCACCGTCGCATCGTCGTCATTCCAGTCGGCCAAGGAGTCCAAGGAGCGCCCGGAGTACAGGGCGTCCCTCCAGTTGGCCCCGGCCGCAACCGCCGCAGCCGCCCCCCTTGGCGCAGCCGCCCCCCTCGGCGCAACCGCCGCCACCGGCGCAACCGCCGCAACCCGCCGCGCCTCCGCCCCGCTCGGCGCTCCTGTTCCTCGCTGTGGTACCCGCGACACTACGTTCCCGCCTTTCATGTCGTTGACCTCCCGACCAGATGGTCCGCCCATAGTCCGTCCCAAAAAGCCTGTACCCCGTCGAGCATCTCGGTGGCACCGGCGAGGAATTTCCCCTGATCGAAACCTGGCAACACCATGGCCTGCGCCAGCTCGTCGTCGGTGTGCGCCGCATGCTGGTCTTCGACCTTGTCGTGCCAGGTCCAAAAGGCCAGGTTGAGCTCGGGGTACTGCCGGAGTTGCACCACCCGCAACCCCGCGATCAGCTCCTTCCAGAAGCCCGCCGCGGCCCAGTGCTCGACGGCGTAGGACGCTCCCTCGGCGGTGGAGGCGTCCTCGCTTCCGTAGATCCGCAGCAGCTCGTCGCAGAACCGCAGGGTCGACGCGGTGGCGTGGCGGCGCTTGCCGAGCTGATCGAAGCCCAGGTTGAGGGGGGCGGCGAAGCGCAGGAGCCATTCGAAGTGGGCGGCCGCGAAGCGGAACCGGCTGCCGTCCACCGAGCCGTCGGTCGCCACCAGCGCGGGATCGAGGTCGCCCTCGCCCGACCCGACACCGCCGCCGATGGGCGGCTTGAAGATCACGCCCAGCTCGTTCATCAGGATCTCCTTGCCCGCCCGGTAGGTCTGGAGATCGGCGGCGTTGATGACCTTGCGGAGCTGGGCTTCGACGAACTGGTGGCTGAACACGCTGAACTGGACCGTGAGGTGGCGGACCTCGTCGGTCGTCGCCGCCCCCGTGGCGAACCAGCGGGTGTAGGTGTTGTCGGCGACGACCCGATGGTGGGCCACCAACTCCCCGGCCCGGGCGCCAAGGGTGAGTACGTCAGTCTCGATGGATGTGGTGATCATCTCGTCACCTTTCTGACGCATTGGTGAACATGTCGTATAGCTCAGTGAACGATTCGTAGCCACGCAAGTCAACCGTTTGCGATACTTCTGGTCAGACTGTCCAATGCGGCGAGCGAGCAGCGAGAAGGGATGAGCAGAATGACCACCGAGAGCCCACCGCCAGAGGCGCCGGCCTCGCCGGCCTCGCCGGACCGGCTCGACGCTCTCGACCGGCGCTTGCTGGCGACCCTCGCCGCCGCGCCCCGAGCGGGGGTGTTGGAACTGGCCCGCCAACTCGGCGTGGCCCGGGGAACCGTGCAGGCCCGCCTCGACCGCCTGCAGCGGCGGGGCGTCGTGACCGGCTTCGGGCCCGACATCGACGTGCGGGCGCTCGGCTACGAGGTGCAGGCGTTCACCACCCTCGAGATCGCCCAGGGCCGGCTGCACGACGTGGTCGAGCACCTGCGGGAGATACCCGAGGTCCTCGAAGTGCACGGCATTTCGGGCGCGGGGGATCTCCACTGTCGTGTCGTCGCCCGCACCAACCGGGACCTGCAGCGCATCATCAACCGCATTCTTGAAGTCCAAGGCATCAGCCGCAGCACGACGGTCATCGCCCTGTCCGAGCAGATCGGCTACCGCGTCTTGCCGCTGGTGGCTCACACTCATTTGGGGCAAACCGGGCGCGGCGGCTGATCGCCGGGGCCGAGATCGTCGCGAAACAACGTCGGAGTCGGGCATAGGCAACGGACTATCGGTGTTTCCGAGGGATGCGGAGGGGTATCTTCCCCTCAGTCGAGGGAAAGAGACGGGATGGCCAAGAAGCGGCCCGAAGGCGCAGAGGCCGACCTGGTTCGGCTGTATCTGGACGAAATCGGCAAGTACCCACTGCTGACCAAGGACGACGAAGGACGCTTGGCGCGCGCCATCGAAACGGGCCGCCAAGCGGGCGTCGAGCTCGCTGGTGCGCCGGTCGCGGCCGCCCAGCGGCGCCAGCTCCAGCGCGACATCCGGGCCGGCGAAGCCGCCACCCGGGACTTCATCAACTGCAACCTGCGCCTCGTCGTGTCGATCGCCAAGCGCTACCAATCGTCGGAGATGCCGCTGCTCGACCTGGTGCAGGAGGGCAACCTCGGGCTGATCCACGCGGTGGAGAAGTTCGATTGGCGCAAGGGTTTCAAGTTCTCGACGTACGCCACGTGGTGGATTCGCCAGTCGATCGGTCGGGGCATCGACAACTCGGCCCGGACGATCCGCCTGCCGGTGCACGCCGGCGACCAGGTGCGGCGCCTGCTGCGGGTCCGCAACCACATGGAGGGGGAACTGGGCCGCCTCCCGACCCCCGCCGAGCTGGCCGATGCGCTGCAGCTGTCGGAGGAACAGATCACCGAGCTGTTGGGCCACGCCACCGACCCGGTCAGCCTGGACACCCCGATCGGGGCCGACGGCGACACGGAGTTGGGCGACATCGTGGCCGACCTGACGGCGGCGTCGACGTTCGAGATCGTGGCCGAGGCCATGTTGCCCCACGAGGTCGAGAAGCTCCTGAGTCCCCTGGACGACCGGGAGAAGGAGATCCTCCGGCTGCGCTACGGGCTGGACCGCGGGGACCCGAGAACGCTCGAGGAGGTGGGCGACGTGCTCCACCTCACCCGGGAGCGGATCCGCCAGATCGAGCGCCAGGCCCTGTCGAAGTTGCGCCACCCGTCGGTCGAGACCGGCGGCCGGGATCTCCTCGCCGCCAGCTAGGGCAGTCTGGGGAAAAGGGGAGCCGGTACTACGGCGCCGTCGCCGCCGATATTCGAGGCCTGTCGCGGCGAGCCCCGAGCGAACCCCAGGGAACGCCCGGCAATACCATTTCTGCGGGGCGCCCCGAACGTGTACGGCTAGAGTCCGCCCCGACCTTCAGCCCCTGTAGCTCAGATGGATAGAGCATCGGACTTCTAATCCGCAGGTCGCAGGTTCGAGTCCTGCCGGGGGCGCTTGCTCGGAGGTCTTCACGGAAGACCTTGTTTATCTTCACACTCGCGTTAGGGCGTCGCTGAACGAAACCTTCCTGGACGCATACTTCGGCTTCGGCGCCTTAACCTGTTGGTGTTATGCGGTTCACGGCAGCGGTCACACACGAGGGCGATTGGCAGGTAGCTCGCTGTCTCGAGGTCGAGGTTGCTAGTGCCCTGACCGGAAAGGTTCGCGCGCTTGAAATGTCATGAAATGCCAGGCTTGTAGTTTTTCTGGT
>JAUTXN010000327.1 GCA_030838045.1 Acidimicrobiaceae bacterium | reverse complement strand
ACCAGTCCCTCGCCGATCCGCTTCTCGATGGGCCGCATCCGGGGCCGCTCGGGGTCGTTCTCGTTGGCCTCGGCCGAGATCTGGCCGTCGATTCCGAGCATTCGAGGCACCGAGAACCCGGCGATGTCGGCGTCGAGGAGGCCGACGGTATGACCCCGCGATGCCAAGGTCGCAGCCAGGTTGACCGTTACCGAGCTCTTTCCCACCCCGCCCTTGCCCGACGAGATGGCGACCACCCTGGTACGGCCGGGGATGTCAGTGAGCGGGGCATTTTCCCGGACCTTCCATCGTGCCCGGGCCATGAGCGCCGACTTCGCCTCGCGCGTCATCTCAGAGGTGCGGACGTGGACCTTGGTGACGCCCGGCAGGCTCCCCACCCGGTTGACCGTGTCGCGTTGCAACTGGGCCCGCAACGGGCAGCCCGCGGTCGTAAGGGCCAGGTGTACGGTCACGTCGCCGTCGTCGCGGATGTCGGCCTGTTGGTACATGCCCAGGTCGACCACGTTGTCACCCAACTCCGGGTCGATGACGCCGCGCATGGCACCTTCGACGGCAGCGGCGGAAACCAGCGGCAACATAACTGAATACTACCGGCAGGGCCCGGTAATATTGGTCTTCGTGGATCGATTGCCGGTATTCAAGGCCCTGGGCGACAACACCCGGTATGCCATCTACCTGGAGTTGGCCCGCTCGCCCGTGCCCCTCTCGACCACCGAGATCGCCGACAGCCTGGAGTTGCACCCCAACACGGTGCGGCCCCATCTGGAGCGGATGCGAGAGGTCGGGCTGCTCGAGGTGGACGCCGACAGCCGGGGGACGGTGGGCCGGCCCCAGCATCGCTGGTCGCTGGCGCCCGAGGCGCCGTCGCTCGGGCTGGAGCCGTCGGGGTTCCGGCTGCTCGCCCGGCTACTGGCCGGGGTGGCGGCAGCCGGGGGGGCGGATTCGGAGATGGTGGCCGATGCCGGGCGGGCCGAGGGGCGCCGCTCGGGGGCCCGGCGGGCCGCGGCGGGCACCCAGTCGTGTCTCGAGGCGTTGGTCGACGAGCTGGCTGACCTGGGCTTCGATCCCGCCGTGGGCGAGGACGGGGAACTGACAACCGTCGCCTTCGCCAGCTGCCCGTTCCGGGAGGTGGCGTCGGAATTTCCCTCGCTGGTGTGCCACCTGCACCGGGGAATCGTCGAGGGCATCGTCGAGGGAGTGCCCAACGCCGAGGTGGCCGTCGGGACCTTTGCCACCCTCGAGGACCGAGATCCTTGCCATGTTGACCTGCTCAGCCGATAGCATGGCGGGTCAGGCACACCTTTTTGGAGGCGAACTGTGAGCACCACGCAGGAGACCACGACCACCATCAACCTCACGGACGCCGCGGCGGCCAAGGTTGCCGAGCTCGTGAAGCAGGAGGGCAACCCCGAGTTGGCGCTCAGGGTCGCGGTCCGTCCCGGTGGTTGCTCGGGCTACAGCTACGAGATGTTCTTCGACAGCGAGTTCGCGGCTGACGACCTGGTGTCGCAGTTCGGGGACGTCCGCGTGGTCGTCGACCCGTCCAGCCTCCCGCTCATCGTGGGCGCCACGTTGGACTTCAAGGACGGCCTGCAGGGCGCCGGCTTCTCGATCAACAACCCCAACGCCCAGCGCAGCTGCGGCTGCGGCTCCTCCTTCAGCTAACTCGCCCGCCCGGGCATCGGGCCTGCTCGATCGCCACACCATCTCGAAGGCGCCTCTTCGGTCGCGTCGTGGCTGATCGCCCTCGGTGCGCCCGGTGCGGGTGCTGGTGGTCCCGGCGCTGGTGCTGGTGCGCCGGCCGTACGGGCATCCCGATGGCCCGGCCGGCGGGTCGATTGGATCAGGCGCCGCCGGTCGCCAGACGGGCCAAGGCGGCGGTCGCCTCGGCCTTCCCGAACAGGGCGTCGATGCGCTGCACGACCACGCCGTTGGCGTCCGCCAGGAACAGGACCGGTTCCGACTGCAGGTGGTACGCCAGCACCGCCGGGGTGTTGGCCGCGTTCCTGGACAGGGCCGTGAAGATCTCACTGTGCACGAAGTTGATCTTCCCGGCGTAGGCCGGGGCGGCCGCGATCAGCGTGTCAAGGACCGGCCCGCAGAACGCGCTCTCGCAGAGGGCGGGTGTGGCGAAGAGCAGCGCCATCGGCAGGTGCTTCGTGAGCGCATCGTCGAGGCTCTGGGTGTGAAACGGGCAGGGCGGGGTGCGGGTGCAGATCGGTTCGACACCGCGGTGATCGCTGTCGGTGGGCGTCGGCGTCGAGATCAGCTTCTGGCCGGGCAGCGGGATCTTGGCGTCCGTGCGGTCGATCACCACGACCGGTGAGTCGGCGGTCTGACCCTGGAACGACGCCCGCAACCAGTAGGTGCCGGCCGCCGGGAACCGATAGTTCGTCGTGAGATACGTGTTCGTCGACGCGCCGGTGTCGGAGTGGACCTCGACCAGCACCGCGGGGCCCAGGCGCTTCTGGTCGGTGCCGACCTGCAAAGTCGTCGTTCCCGGCCCGGGCGTGAGGAGGCCGTTCTTGCCGGTCAGGACATACGCCACCCGCTGGTCGATTCCCGCTTCGAAGACCGAGAGTGCTTGATCGCCCGGGCCGTCGACCGCGCCTGACGTGACCAGGAGATTGAGTTGGGTGCCCTGCCCGTCGCCCACATGGATGACCCCCTTGCCCTTGCTGCACGCCGCGGCACCCATGACGGTTGCCGCGCCGATGAGGAAGTTGCGGCGGGTGAGGCGGCTGTCCACCAGGGCGAACCTACTCTCAGGGTGTGGAATTGGCACTTCAGGTGGACGGCCGCGACGTGCTGGTACCCGACGACGGCTCGTCGTTGCTCGAAGTGCTGCGCGACCGGCTCGGGCTGCGCACGGCCAAGGACGGATGCAGCCCCCAGGGGCAGTGCGGCTGCTGCACCGTCCTGGTCGACGGCAGCCCCCGGGTGGCGTGCGTGACCCCCATTCGCCGGGTCGCAGGTCGAGCCATCACGACCCTCGACGGTCTCCCCGACACCACCCGGCAACGGTGGGCCGACGCCTTTGCCGCGACCGGGGCCAGTCAATGCGGGTTCTGCACGCCCGGCATCCTGGTACGCCTGGCCGCCATCAACGGCGGTTCGGCCGTGGATGCGACCGCCGCCGAGCGGGCCCTGCTGGCCCACCTGTGCCGGTGTACCGGCTGGCGGACGATCGTCGAAGCGGCGACCACCCTTCCGGCCGTGGTGGCGGGCCGTGACCCGTTGGCCGCCGAGCTCCGGGCCGCGCTCGAGGGTGGTACGCGGCAGCGCTTCGGCAGCGACGTGGCGGGGGGTCGGGCGGGCTTCGCCGACGACCTGGCTCCGGTCGACGCCTTGGTTGCCGTGCCCGACGGGCAGGGCGGGTGGGCGGTGGGGGAGTCGCTCCTGGAGGCGCGGGCCGAGGCCGGTCGGGTCCCGGGCCGAAGGAGTGGTGCTGCGCTGCGCCATCCCATCGAGCTGCCGCCCGGCGAATGGGCGGCCACCCTGCGCACCACCTGGGTCGAGCCGGGCTATGTGGAGACCGACTCCTCGTGGTGCCAGCCCGGCGGTGAGCCCGCGACGCCACTCGGCAACGGGGGGGCGTTCGGCGGGAAACTGGCCAGTCCCGCGCCCGCAGCCGCCCGGCGGCTCGCCGATCAACACGGCCGCCCCGTGCGGGTCCTGCTGTCGCGTGAGGATGTCGTGCGGCTGGGCCCGAAGCGGCCGCCGGTCGCGGCGGGCGTCCGGACCGACGGGACGGGGGTCATCCGGGTGGCGCGCACGCCTGGCATCGCAGACGCCATCGCCGAGGTAGCGCCCGGTCTGAGCGTCGAGGAGGTCGACGTGGCCGGACCACCCACATCAGCGGCCATCCGGGGCGCCGGGTGGGTGGAGGCGTCGGTGTTGCTGGCGGGGGCGGGCGGCGCCCAGCCGGTCACCGTGGTGTCGCCGGCGGGGGGCGGCCGGGCCACCGCTTCGGTGGAGACCGGCCCCGACGGCCGCCCAACGGTCGTGCGGGTGTCCGTGGCCTG
>JAUTXN010000169.1 GCA_030838045.1 Acidimicrobiaceae bacterium | reverse complement strand
GTGATGGCGGTGCCGGGACTGAGGCCGATGTTGCCGGTGATGGTGCTGGGCCCGGTGTTGGTGATCGTGGCGGCCGCCATGACCGCGAAGCCGTCGGCGTTGCCCAGGGCGACGGGGCCGCCGGGGGCGGCCGCGGCCACACCGGTCCAGGTTGAGCAGACGAGGACCAGCGCGAGCCCAATTGGTCCTACCCGTGCCCAGCCTCTTCGGATCCCCGTACCTGCCGGTGCTTTCTCCATGGCATTTATTGAATGCCTCGAGAGTCGATCACAATAGAGTCGAAGGTCCCTAATCTGTCCGAAGACTCTTGATCAGATCATCCGCCCGGGAATTCAAATGTCGAAGTTGTCGGTTGTCCTCACTGTTGTCGGCTCGATGGCATTTGTTCCGGTTTGTGACCGGGTATTATTAACTAGTCACACGTCTTGGCGACGGAAACAGGATTTTAATGGCAGCATTAGTAGTCAATTTGGGGCATTGTGACCGGCGTCGGATTCACTGCCGTTGCGTCGATTTCCGATTCCGCCAATTGCCTGATTCCGCCAATGCCTGGTTCCGTCAGAAACCAGCGTTCAGAACTCTAAATCGTCAGGGATCTTCGGAAGCCGGCGTTTGCGATTATGGAAAGGGTCGACGTCTCTCCCGGCTCCTCGACCATCCGCTGGTTGACGCCGTCGGGTGCGCCGCAGGAGCCAGCTGGACAGGTCGGCGAACAGGCGAGCGGCGCGCAGAGGCTGCGGGGATCGGGGATCGGGGATCGAGGATGGTGCCACTGCTCACCACCCTTCGTTCGTGGACGGCGGGCCGCAACGCGTAATCGTCGTCGGCGCCTGGCTCTGGGGTCAGGCATCGCTCGACACTCTCGCCGGGCTGCGCTCTCCGCTATCCCTCCATTTCGAGCTGGCCACCCGCCGAGCCGCCCGCAGGAGCACCTTCGTGCCCGACGAGAAGTCGCACTGTCGTCGTAGCCTGCCCGCAGTGGACTCGGCGACGGCTAACCCGACGGCGACGACGGTCTACACCGATGGTGCGTGCCTGGGGAACCCCGGGCCCGGTGGGTGGGCGTGGGCCGTCCCAGGAGGCGCCCACGCCAGTGGGGCTGAGCCCGCCACGACCAACAACCGTATGGAACTCACCGCTGCCTTGGAGGCAGCCCGCGCGTTGCCGGGCCCACTCGTTGTGGTGAGTGACTCGACCTACGTCGTGCACTGCTTCCGGGACCGTTGGTATGAGGCGTGGGAACGCAAAGGGTGGAGGAGAAAGGGGGAGCCGATCGTCAACGCGGATCTTTGGAAACCCCTTGTCGACCTGGTTCGCTCACGGCACGGTGAAGTGAGCTTCGAGTGGGTCAGGGGACACTCGGGCGACCCGATGAACGACGTCGTCGACCGCCTCGCGGTCGAGGCCGCACAGACGCAGGCAAGCCGGTCGGGGCCTCTTCCGCCCACCGAGCTCGGCGCCGCCGACCAGCCGTCCGGTCGCAGCGCCAGGGCTGCGGTGCCGTCTCTGCCCATCGGATTTCCCGTCGGGCATCGGGTTGTCGTCCTCGGGCATCGACCACCGGAGCTGGGCGGCTACGGCGAGAATCCTGTGGCCACCCAGGTCAGACGCCGCCTGGCCGAGGCCCTTTCGGGGCTGCGAGCTGTGCACCCGGATTTGGAGGTCCTCACTGGTCTAGGGCTGGGCGCCGAGCAGCTCGGGGCGGCCGCGGCAGTAGAAGCCGGCGTCGCCTACGTTGCCGTGCTTGCGTTTCCCAACCAGGACGAGGTGTGGCCGTCGGCGAGCCGGGAGGTTTACCGGCGCCTGCTCGCCGGGGCGGCGACCACGACGACGATCTCGGAGGCCAAGCCGGCCACGAAACAGGCGGCAGGGATGGCGATCGGCAACCGTAACGACTGGCTTGCTTCGGTAGCTGATGCTGCCCTGATTGTGTGGGATGGTAAGGACCGGCATCTCGGCGAAACGGTGACCTCGCTCGAGCGGCGGATTCCCGACGACGTGTGGGTGATCACGCCACCAGCCGATCGATGAGTCACGTGACACCAACAGGGGCCTAGTCCGAAGAAGGGCGAGCGGGTTAGGGAGCCGCAGACTGCTTGGGGCGCCTTTCGGCCGACAACGACAGCCAGATCGGGCGGCGTCCGACACGGCTTTGGAATGCCCCGGGCATGGCGGGCGACGATAGTGATCGCAAATGAATTGGCAATACCGGGCGCGGGGCACCGCCGGAGGTGTCCGGCGGGTCACGGCCGCTTGGTCAGGGTATGGCTCGGTCGACAATCGGAATCAGTCGTGAATCCGCTGTTGCCGCTGTTCGGTGACCGACGCCGGCCAAGTAGCCCTGGTTCGAGGCGAACGCAAAGAAGTCGTGGACGCTGGCTTGCCGAATCAACATGACCAGATCCCACCGTTCGTCGTCAGGCCCGACAAACACAGGACCACCCGTCCCGAAGAAATCGATTGATCCGCCGCTGGCGACGAGGAACGGAACCGTGTGGCGGACATAGCGCTCATAGGCTGCACTGCCGGAGATCGGTTCGACCGGCGCCAGCTCGGGAAAGGCCGAGTAGTCCGCCCATTCTCGGAACCTGAGGAGGTTCAGCATCACGAATGGGCCTTCGATTCCGCGCTCGACGAATCGGCGGACGCTTTGGTCTGATGGATCCAGGTACACAGCCCAAATCTACGAGCCTGCGCCGGTGCCAACCCAATGTGTCTGTCAATAGCCGCAGTCGCTCCCGAAGGCAGGCCTCGGTGCCGGTGCCGGTGCCGGTGTCGTGTGGCCCACGGGTTGCCCCCACGGCCTGGCCTGCCTCCCAGGCCCCAGGTGAAGCCGATGACCGGGGTCTCGTATCGTGGCAAGGGGTGGGCGCGGAGGGAGTCGAACCCTCATGCCCGGAGGCCGCAGGGTTTAAGCCCGCTGTGTCTGCCGTTTCACCACGCGCCCGACGTGTGCAGAAAGTGTGGCACGCCAGCACACGGTCCAGGTATGACCCGAATTCGCCGGCCCGAACGCGCCCGCCAGTGCCACTATCCCGTGTAACCGGCGAGTGCCCCGACGACCGCGTCCTCGCGCGCCAGGATGGCGGTCTCGGACTCGGTGTCATTGTCCAAGAAGGCGAAACGCACCGGCGCCGCCACCGTCACGATCCCCACCATCCCGCCCGCGTTGTCGAGCGAGCCGGTCTTGGCTCGCAGCTTCCCCGCGATGGCGGTGTTCTTGTACCGCGTCGCCAGCGTCCCTGTCTGGCCGGCAACGGCCAGGCCTGCGATGACCGGACCGTTACCCGCCTGTGAGCCGGCGTCGAGGGCCGCCAGCAACTCCCGACATGTTGCCCGGTCGGTGCGGGACAATCCGGAGCCGTCGTCCATGTGCGCCCCGCTCATCGGTATCCCCGCCTGGACCGCGAGCCGCATCACGGTCCGCACCCCGCCCGCCGTGGTCCCCGTACCGCCCGTCGCCTTGTCGATGGCTCGCACCAGCAACTCGGCGATCCAGTTGTCGCTCGCCCGGAGCATGGACTCGACGATCTGGCTGAGCGGGGCCGACGACACCGTTGCCAGCACGACTGTCCCCGCCGGAGCGGCCTGGTCGGGCTGGGAGCCGATACCGAGCTGGTGCGACTGGAGCAGCCGGGCCAGCTCCGAGGCGGCGTAGCCGGGCGGGTCCTGGGCCAGCGTCGACTTGGGGGGCGTGAACTGGATGCCCTCGTTGACGCTCAGCGCCGACAGCAGGCCGATCTGGCTCTGCTGCTGGTACAGCGCCGGCCACACGGGCAGGAACCGCAGCCGGTCCTGCGAACTGTCATCGCCCTTGACGCCGCCCGGCGCCGACTTGACGCCCGCCGCCACCAGGGTGTCGGCCAGGCTGGACAGCGACGTCCACGGGTAGCCGGCCACCCGAACCCGCCCCACGGTCGATGCGATGAACTCGGGAGTGGCGAGGAGCGGGTCGCCGTTTCCGACCAGCCACAAGGCGTCCACTTTGCCCTTCACCGGGGCGGCCGGCGCCACGACCGAGGTCGTAAAGCGGTAGTTGGGCCCGAGGGTCGCCAAGGCGGCCTCGGCCACCAGCAGTTTCTGGGTCGAAGCAGGGATGAGTGGGGCATCAGGCTGGTGCTGATAAAGGACTCGCCCGCTGCCGTCCTCGACGCTGAGGCAGGTGGTCGTGCCCGCCAGGGCGCCATCGAGCTGGGCGGTCAGATTGGCGAGGGGGGATAAGGGGGCAGTCGTGGCGGGAGCGGCCGCGGTGGTCCCCGGCGCCCCGGACGTGGAGGATCCGGGCGCCGTGGTCGAACCCGGGGAAACCGTGCCACCGTCGGCCAGGCCTGCGATGTCCGCCGGACCGGGGCTGATCGTGCCCGCAGCCGTTCCTGTGGAGGTGCGGTTGGCGCCGCCCGCGGTGACCGTCGCGCTGCGCGAACGACCGTCACCCTGCACCCGGATCAAGGCGAAGGCGCCGCCGCTGAGGACGATCAGCACGCCGAGGATCACGGTGAGCGTCCGTACCAGGCGCGTCACCGCGCTGACACTAGGTCACGGAAGCCTCTGAATCGGACCGCCGGATCCCGATCAGGCTGACCAGCTTGCGAGGCGAGTCCCCATTCGTCTCGTCATGGTGCTCGGATTCGGTCGACCAATGGGGCCTCGGTGGCGGGCGGTGTTCTGGCCGCTGCGGCGATTCGGCTGGTCGACCCACCTCCCGCCCGCCGGGCCGTGCCACCTGCGCCTCGTCTTCGGGGAGAAGGCTGCGGGGCCAGAGGTGGCGGGCCTTGACCACGTTGAGCTCGGCTGAGTACACGGTGAGCTGCCCGGCCAGGTACAGGAACGAGAGAAGGGCCAGGGTGAATCCGAACACCCCGTACACCTGGCTGGCGTGACGCAGCTGATGGCTCACCAGGTTCACTCCGACCGTTTGGAGCACCTGCCACCCGATGCCGGCCATGACGGCGCCGGGAAGCACGGCGCCGCCCTTGACGTCGGGCGGCGACAGGATCCGGAACATGCAATAGAACACGCCGATGTTGACCACCGCGGCCGGGAGGGCGGCGAGCACCGATCCGAACGGCCCCCAGTTGAGCACCGACCCCAGACTCGACACGACCGTCGTGCCCGCCACGCCCACGCCGAGCAGGCCGAAGAGGAGGAGGCCCTTCACGATCCGAGTCACGAATTTGGGCCGGATCCTTCTCGGCACATCCCATACCTGGTACATCGTCTCCTGCAGTATCTGGCTCACGCCGAGGGCGCCCCACGCCAGGCCGAGTAAACCGAAGACGAGCGCCAGCGAGCTGCCGTGGAGCGGGTGACCGGCGTTCTCGCGCAACTGCGGGCCGATGACCGGGAACTCCCCGATGACCGAATTGGTCAACGACCGCTGGGCCTCCGGGTAGTGGGGCAGGATGTAGCTGGTCGCGGTGTAGAACAGCAGCAGCAGCGGGAACAGCGACAAGAAGCCGTAGTAGGCGATCAGCGCCGCCAGGTAGCCGCCCCGGTCGTCGCCGTACTTCTTGAAGAGGCCGACCACCAACGCCAGCCTCCGGTGGCGTTTCTGGAAGCCGTCGAGCCTGCGCAGGATGTTCTTCATTACGTGCCTCCTTACCCGGGACTGGCTCAGTAGTACCGTCGGGCGGTGGCTCTGGCCGTTGCTTGCGCGCTGGCGTCGTCGCTGCTCTACGCCCTGGCGTCGGTGCTCCAGCACCGTGCGGCCATCGCCCAGCCGCATGATGCCGCCATGCGGCTCGGCCTGCTGGCCCGGCTGATCCGCAGCCGGATCTGGTTGCTCGGGCTGGCGTTCGACGGGTTGGCCTATGCCCTGCAGTTCATCGCCCTGGGACACGGCTCGCTTGTCTTGGTGCAGCCGCTGCTGGTGTGTGGCTTGCTCTTCGCCCTCCCCCTCGGCGCCTGGCTGGCGGGCAATCGGATGACCGGGCGTGATTGGTGGGGCGCGGCCGCGGTCGTGGTGGGCCTCAGCACCTTCCTGGTCACGGCTTCTCCCGGGAAGGGCCACGCGGAAGTGGCCAACCGCGACTGGATCATCCTGTTCGTGGTGACCGGCGTGGTGATCACCGGTCTCCTCCTCGGTGCCGCCCGGGGCGGCAGCCGGCGCCGGGCCGCCTTGCTGGCCGCGGCGGCGGCCGTCAACTACGGCGTCACCGCCGCCTTGACCAAGGCCGTGGCCCATCTGGCCGAGGGCGGAATCGGGAATCTCCTCGAGAGCTGGGAGCTGTACGTCCTGGTCGCCGCGGGCTTGCTCGGCATGCTGATGGCCCAGAGCGCCTTCCAGGCTGGGGAACTCGACGCGTCCCTTCCCGTCTTGACCGTCGTCGACCCCGTCGTCAGCATCATGATCGGTGCCTTCCTCTTTGGTGAGGGGGTGCGCTCAGGATTGGCACCGACGACCATCGAAAGCCTCGGTTTGGTGGTCATGACGATCGGGGTGTTCGCCCTGAGCAAAGCCGAGGTGGAGCGAACCAACGCCGCTGGCTTGCCCGCCGGGCCCAAGTAGTCTGAATCCAACTCGCAGACTCGCAGAACGGAGGGTCAGTGCCCCAAGCTGACGAAGAGACCGGACCGCCGGCGGCCGCGCCCGACACGATTGATCCGCCGGACGAACGGACGCCCGACGAGGCCGAAAAGAAGGCGGCCGACGACGACCACGACGGCCCAGACTGACCCATTGGCCTATCGAACGCATGTTCGATAACATGGCCCGCCATGGCGTCTGGAAGCGACGGCAGGCTGCGATGGCGGCTGGCTGAAGAAGAGGATCCCGGAGGACAGGGTGCCTTGTTCGACGGCGACCAGCTGGTCGAGCGGCACATTGGGACGGGCGAATACCGGGGGATGGAGTTCCTCCATGTCAACGCCCGGACGATCATCAACGAGGTCCCCGCGGCGTCGCGTATGCCGTTTCGCCACACGATCAACGCCTACCGGGGCTGCAGCCACGCCTGCACCTACTGCTTCGCCCGGCCGACGCACGAGTACCTCGGCCTGGACGTGGGCGAGGACTTCGAGCGCAAGATCGTCGTCAAGATCAACGCCGTCGAACTGCTGCGGGCCGAGCTGTCCGCCCGGCGCTGGGCCGGTCATCACATCGCCATGGGCACCAACACCGACCCGTACCAGCGCTGTGAAGGCAAGTACCACCTGACGCGAGGTGTGATCGAGGTGCTGGCCGAGGCGGCCAACCCGTTCTCGATTCTGACCAAATCGACGCTCATCCTCCGGGACCTGAAGTTGCTGGCCGCCGCGGCCGCCCGGAGCGACGTCGGGGCCAGCCTGTCGATCGGCACCTTGGACCAGGAGATCTGGCAACTCACCGAGCCTGGGACGCCGCATCCGCGCCAGCGGGTGGAGGCGGTGCGGCGACTCAACGATGCCGGCGTGTCCTGTGGTGTGCTCATCGCCCCGATCCTCCCCGGACTCTCCGATCGCGACGACCAGCTCGAGGAGGTGGTGCAGGCGTGCGTCGACGCCGGTGCAGTCAGCATCTCCGCCCTCGCCCTCCACCTACGCCCCGGGGTCCGTGAGCATTTCATGAGCCAGCTGGCCCAGTCCCACCCCCAGCTGGTGGCCGACTACGAACGCCGGTACCGCCGGGCCTACCTTCCCGCGGTCGAGACCAAGGCGCTGTCGGAACGAGTCCAGCGCCTGGTCGAGCGGGCCCGGGGCGTGGCCCGGAGCCGATCCGCCCACCCGGCCGGCCCGCCCGCCTCGGGGAGTCACCGAGGATTTCGCCTGCAGCCCCCCCGGTCTGCGGTAGCCGGGCCGGACTCACGCCCGGAGGCTGACGACCAGCTGTCCCTCGATCTCTCAGCAACCTCCTAGACCACGCTCATCGTTTCCTCAGGGCCGAATGTTCAAGTAGTCCCGTGGACACCGCCACCCGCCCCCATTCCCCCGACTACCTGACCACGCACTACGGCTTGGCCGTTTCCCTGGCCCGTCGCTACTCGGCACGGGCCACGTGGACCGACTCGTCGGATGATCTGAAGCAGGTCGCGCTGCTGGGCTTGGTGCGGGCCATCGACCGGTTCGACCCATCGCGCGGCGTGCCGTTCGCGGCGTTCGCCACCAGCACGATCGTGGGTGAGTTGAAGCACTACCTACGGGACAAGTCCTGGGCTGTTCGGCCCCCCCGACGGATCCAGAACCTCTATCTGGAGAGTCAGGAGGCCATCGCCGACCTGACCCAGGAGATGGGCCGGGCCCCCACGCCCGAAGAGGTCGGCGAGCGCGTGGCTGCCTCGGCCCACGACGTGGCGGAAGCTCTCGACGCCGGTGACATGCGCCGCCCGGCGTCGCTCGACGCCTCGCCGGCGGGCGATGATCGGCCATTGGCCGGCTCGCTCCACGCCGAGGACCGCGCCCTGGTTGCCGTCGAGCACCGCATGGCCGTGAGCTCGCTGCTCACCCGACTTCCCGAACGGGAGCGGCGCATGGTCCAGCTGCGCTACATCGACGGGCTGACCCAGCACGAGATCGCCGACCAGATGAGTCTCAGCCAAGCCCACGTCCAGCGCCTGCTGGTCCGCAGCCTCGG
>JAUTXN010000167.1 GCA_030838045.1 Acidimicrobiaceae bacterium | reverse complement strand
TCGTTGACATTGCTGTTGTCACTGGCTTGGTGCACCGTGGCCGTCAAGGCCACCGAGTTCCCTGGCGCGGTGGTGAAGGAGGGGTTGGGACTCGAGGTCAATGCCGTCGTTGTGGCCGCCACCGACGCGGTGGTGACGTCCAGGCTCCAACCACCTGCGATGGCTCCGGTGCCGTCACCGGCCGCGGTGGTGATCACATACAGGCTCCAGGTGCCGTTGGGGTTGGTGCCGTCGAACTCCGAACCCAACGTCGCCCCAGTGCCCGTGGTCCCC
Source organism: Acidimicrobiaceae bacterium (assembly GCA_030838045.1). Lineage (GTDB taxonomy): Bacteria > Actinomycetota > Acidimicrobiia > Acidimicrobiales > Palsa-688 > JALYXV01. The sequence continues at coordinate 15,797 of JAUTXN010000167.1, read as the reverse complement.
GGATCACCGTAGGGGGCGCCAGGGGCGGGGGAGGGCCATGTCTCGTTGAACCCGCCGAAGTTCACCGGCTTGAACGTGGTCGTCGCATTCGGTGCCCACGGGGTGCTCTGCACGGGCAGCGTGCCTGAGTCGCTCAAGACAAGTGTTGCATTGGTCGCCTCATGGCCGGTGCCGCTCGGGCCCGAGTTGGCCACCAGGATGAACTTCTGGCCACCCGGGCCGACCAGCAACACGTCGAGGTCCTGGGAATACTGGTAGGTCACGTTGTTCAACGACACCGTCAGGTGGTTGACCGTCCCCGTGAGCCCCGAGACCGAGATCGTGGACGGGTACGGCGTCGCTTTGGCGTTGTTGAAACCCGTGCTCTGCGTGTTCGGGTCGTTCAGGGCGATACTCGCCGGGTTTGAGAACGTCGTTGCCGAAGCCGGTGCGGCCGTCAGCACCACCAGGGCGGGCACAACCATCGCCATCGCAAGAATGATCGAAGTCAACCGTCGGCGCATCTGCCCCTCCCGTACGTATAGATGCTGCTTCCAGCCCTCGAACGGGCGTGGCCCCTTCACCGGCCCAAAACGACCATACCGCCGCGATCAGTTTCGCGACGGGAAGATGCCCTGCAGAGCGATGCAAAAGTTGAGCACCAGGAAGGGTTGACGGTTGTCGAACGGTTGGCTGCCCCCGGCATTGGCGATCATGCCCGGATTCATGTTGGTGCCGTCGGGCGCCGGGGCGTATGACGACGCCGCCGTTTGAGCGGGCACCGCCCCACCGGGTCGGGTCGCGGATGCCGCACCGCCGTTGGCCACGACATTGTGGGCGTGCGTGGGCATCTGGCCGGGGGTCAGCGTCACGGACTCGGCGCCGTTCACCTCGCCCAGGTCGTAGTTCTCGAGGCCCGGACCTTGGCCGACGCTGATGCCCACGCGACCTCGCAGGTCGGGCAGAGCAAACGTGGTCTGACCGTTGCCCCCATAGGTCGTTCCCAGCAGCGAGAAGAGGGCGGTGTTCTGGCTGATGGCCAGGAGTTGGCCGGCGCAGAACGCCCAGCCCCGCGGCGCGAAGTTGAATCCGAATGTTCGGATCTCGCCAAGAAACGGTTCAGACACGGACGTCTCCTTGGGTAGAAGCCGGCCACGGCGGACCAGCGATCACATGGATTGCACGGACTGCACGGATTGCACGGACTGCTCGGGCGCCAGCCCCGAGTGGAAGTTTGCCCCTCTTCGCCCCATTTGGTGATTCGTTCGGAGTGTACGCGCGCCGAGCTAGTCGTGCATGGCGGTCTCGAATACAGCCTGCAACCACGGATTCACGATGCAATCGATCACCAGGTGGACCCGAGGTACCGAGGAGTGGTTCGTCACCCGGTGAGGAAGATTGAGGTTCAGGTACCAGCATTCGCCGCGACCGAGAACCACGCGTCTGCCGTCGAGAACGAACTCGACATCGGGATTGGTGACGACGGGGACATGCAATCGGACCTCGCCGTCGTCATAACCCAGCCGGTAGTCGCGATGCTCGGCGATCCTTGCTCCCGGCCCCAGAGCCAACAGCCGCACCGAGGTCGTCATACACTGGAGCTGGGCCAGGGACTGCGCGAGCCGCGGACAAGCCCCGAGGAGTTCGGTGTCGGCGAATGCCGCGGTGGCGGTCGGATCGGGATACAGCTGCGAAGACCGACCGCCGACGGATCGGAGTGCGGCACCACTCCAGTCCCCTTGGTAGATGGCTCGGTTGAAATGCGGCGTCCATTCATCCTCGGCGAAGCTGCCGACCTCGACCGCCAGGCCGTCGGCGTCGAACACGAGCGGTAGACGCAAGCGGTCAGGCACTGTCATGGCGCTGCGGCCCGCAGTCGCTCCAGGTCGTCGTAGAGGGGGTCCACCAGCTGCCTCACATCCAGACGCAAGGCGTCGGTGGCCCGGCGCCGCTTGTCCTCGGAGTCGTCGACCCATGGCAACGAAGGATTCTTGGCGTCTTGGTCAGCTGCGTCGAGAACTACGGTTCGCCCATCGGGTCCGAGGTCGATACCGAATAGCGGTGCGATCGTGTCCGTCACGGCCCCCGGAAGCTGCCGGTAGTGGACGAGTGTCGGACGACCCTTCTCGGGCGACGTGACCACCGATTCGAGCAACCGGTTCAACACGGTGGCCATGTACCTCTCAGGGGCCATCGAGGTGGCTTCCGCGGGGTGCAAGCCCAGGAGTTCCGGAGGTAGGCATCCCGGGATCATGTGGTAACCCCTGTGGCCGGCCTGAGACACCAGGACCTCGATGGGATCGCGGTACAGGAAGATCGCCGGAGTGTCGGGGAACAGGCTTCGGATGAACGGCAGCTGCAGGACCGCCCAGGCGTCGAACTTGATGACGTAGTGCACGTGTTCTGGCCGGCGCGGCTGGCCCAAAGCGGACACCATCCAGCGGAACCAATCGGCACGCTGGTCCTCGGAGAGGTCCGGGGCGACCGATCGGGCGGCCAACACAGATTCGAGCGGGCCGGGCTCGGCCATGACGAGGACCGATGGCAGTCGGGCGAGCATTTGGGTGACAAGGGTCGAGCCGCAGCGGGAGGTGTGGAACACCAGACCCGACGGCATCAATCCCGGCCGGGCGGCCGCAAGGTCGGCCAGAGCGTCCAGGGTGGTGTGGCGCTGGAAGAGCAACCGGAACGGTTCGTCGAGGCAACACCACACCGATTGGTCGAAGAACGGATCGACGAAATCAATCCCTTGGGTGTAGCACCAGTCGACAAGGGGATCCCGGCCCCGCCACGACATCCTGATCGGTGTCCAACCCCGCAACCGCTCCGGCATGGACAGTTCGGAGGCCCCGGACGCGGGGGACGCGGGGGACGCTGTCATATCCACCGCTCCAACCATGCGCGTCGGGCGGCCACCAGCGCCGCCTCGACCTCGGCCGGCCCGATGCTCAATCCGTGTGACGCAGCCACCTGAGCGACGGCCGCGGCGAAGGCGTTGCGATCGGTCAGGGCGAGGAGCCTCTGGAGCAACTCATCATCATCGAGCACCAACTCTCCCAGCAGCTCGAACTCCGCGCGAGCCACGCTGCGTCACCGTAATGCCGCCTACATTCCTTGGACCACGATGCGTGACCTCAGCGCCCTGACCGCCGACGACTTTGAACGCTGCAAGGGCGAAACGTTTGCCGTCCCCGATGGCGACTCGGAGCCGACGGACCTCATGCTCACCGTCGTCAGCCGCCTGGGACAGCACCGTGGCCACCGGGACCCATTCTCGTTGTTGTTTGTCGGATCGCCCACCCCCTTCCTGCCCCAAGGTCTCTACCACCTCGACCACCCGGTGATGGGTGAACTCGAGCTGTTCCTGGTTCCTATCGGCGCTGATCGCGACGGCGTCACCTACGAGGCCGTCTTCGCCTGATGCCGGAAGGGGCCGAGCGGACCTCGACCCTGTAGCCGACCCGAACAATCCGCCGGGTTGCGGGCTATTGTTTGCGCGAAACAATCGTCGGGCAGTGGGGTCAGCCCGAAGCATCAACCCAGCCGCGCCGCCGACCGGATGTGGCCAGGTCTGTACACGCGCTGAGGGGGCGTCGCGATGGCATCCGACCCAGTAGGGAACCATATCCCCGGCATCTCACGCCGGGCGTTCTTGGCCGGAGGGGCCACCGTCGCCGTACTCGCGGTCCTGCCCATCGCCACCGCGGCGCGGGCTGCGGCTTTGGTCAGCTCGTCCGGTGTGGTGAAGCGGTCAACCTTCACCCCGCTGCTGGGTGCGACATTCCGCATGCTCGATTCGACAGGGCATTCCACCAATGTCGTTCTCTCGGAGATCAGCGACCTCAAATCGAGTTCGGCGCCGGGAAGCGAGACAGTCTTCAGCCTGGTGTTCGATGGCCCCAAAACGTCGGCGCGCCCGAGCGGAACCTACCGGTTCCGGCATGCCCAGACGGGCGATGTCGCCCTCTTCGTCGGACCGATCGATCGCGGCCTGAAGGTCAAGCACTATGAGGCTGTCGTGAATCAGCGGTAGCAAAATGTGTCGCACGCGCCTAGGGCGGTCCCGCTAACGAAACCGCCCCAGGTACGCATCGATTCAGTTGTCCGCCACTAATCGGACGGGTGCTCCCGGACGGTTGGCGCCCGCCGTTTCGCCTGCCGGTGCCGTGGACCGACGGGTGTGAGGCCGGGTCGATTTGCGGGAGCGCGTCGGCCGCAGTGACCTACTGGGTGGGATCAGGCATCGACCGGATCCCTGTCAGTGGACCGGCGGGCCATCCTCCTCTTGTGGGTGAGTCATGTCGCAGACCTCCCCTGTTCGTTGCGCTGTGCTCTTCCTTTCTACGCCTGCCGGAGCCGGAATGCCAGCAAAAACTTTGTCCAAGGCTTTGGTTGGAGGCTCGGCCTTCAGTGGTACCTCGGGTTGGGCATGCTCAGGCTTGGCCTTCGTCTCCGTCTGAGTGCTCGGTCCGCCCGCTCCAAGGCCGGCGATTGCGTCGACGACTGCGGTGCTCACGATTCGGTGAAGGCCGCGCCTCAGGGGTTGGGGCCGAGGGCGTGGAAGTCATGGACGGCGACTGATTCTGGCCCGACGCCGTTGACGCCGTTGACCATGTTGACGCCGACACTGACCCGAAGTGCCGTGACGACCTCGGGTCGAGGAAGACGGACAAGCAGGAACGCTGTCCGCCTGCCCGCCCCGACGGGACCGGGTGCCGCGGCAAGGACTCGCCAGGCGCCGTCAGGCGAGCGGGCCGATACCTGCACAGAAGCCGTGCTCGAGTCGATCCCGCTCGCCGCCCCGAGCGAGATCTGCGAAATCTCCACTGGGTCGTTCCACGACCAAGTCAGCTTCGCCGTCCCCTGGTTCGCCGGCAGGCTCCAATACCGACCGGCGGGATCGCCGACCAGCTGCGGTTGCTCGTCGGGCTGCGAGACCGGCGCTCCACCACCGTCCACGGTCGCCGTGGCCACGCGGTCCCCAAGATCGGGGTGGGCGGTACCAGGGCCTACGAACTGGAACACCGACGCCTGGTCGCGGCTGGTCCGGTAGAGCCGAACGGCCTGCGGGAGGCTCGCGGCGACCGGAAGCAGGCATCCTCCGTCGACGGGGCCGGATCCGTTGAGTGAGGCCGTCAGTAGATAGCCGGCCCGGTCGGCATGGACGGCGTCGGCGACCGGTCCGGGATCGCACCCCGCCAGGTAGGCCCCGTTCGCCGTGCGATGTCCGCTGTACAGCGCCGTCGTCCACAGGTAGTCGGTCTCGACCACGTCCTGCGCCGTGCCGAGTTGGCGCAGGACCGCCATGTAGGGCGACCCGCCGGGCGACGAACTGTCTGCACCCTCGAAATACAGGTAATCGCGAGTGAACTGACCCGCGAGCGCGACCAGCAAGAGCAGCGACGTCATCACGGGGAGCGCGCCGCCGAGGCGAGGCGCGATCCGTCCGCCGATTCGACCGGCGACCGAGCGAATCGCGGCGAACGCCGAGGCTGCGCCGAAGGCATACCAGGCAAGGATGACCGGTAGGACCAGGACGACGCGTCGTTCATTGGTGTATGGATAGATGAGCGTCTCCGCCAGGTATACCGGCACCGCCAGGCATGCGGCATCGGCGTGCCGGCGGCACCAGACGACGAAACCCAGTACCACGAGCGGGGCCGCGGTCCAGGTGAGAACCAGCATGATCCCGCCAACCGGCCCGTCGCTCGGCAGGAATCCGTTGCTGATCGGCACGATGGTGCGGGGCACCGCCTCGGTGACATAGGTCCAGGCAGCGTGGGGCACCACGTGGACGACCCGACTTACCAGACCCCCCTTGAAGACGCCGCCGAGGTCGCCGGAGTAACGGGAACCGATCAGATCGGCGCCGGCCAGACTCCGCATGATCATCAAGGGCATGAGCAACACGACGGACACGGCGGCGGCTACGAACGCCTTGCGGAACAGCCGGCGCAATGCCAACCACAACACAACGCCGATCACGACGCCGACCCCGGCCTCCTTCAGCCAGAGCAGAGCAGCAGCCGAGAGCACGCTTCCAGCCCCGGCCCAGGTGATAGTTCGCCGGTCCAATTGCCATCGATCGAGGGCCAGCAGCATGAGCAGGAGCACGACCACGAAAGCCGTTTCGGACATCACCATCGTGGCGTAGGTGCCCAGCACCGGGTTCAAGGCAAGGAGCGCCAGTATTGCCAGTCTCAGAGGCTGTGCGACCCTCCGGCGCCGGAGGTACGCCCAGGTGAGCGGAAAGATCGAAACGAACAGCAGCAGCGAGACGACCCGGAAGGTGAAGACACTCGATGGCCAAATGGCGGCCAGCGGGCTCAGGAGAGCTGGGTAGCCGGGAGGGTAGACACCAACCAGCGGGTAGCCGCCGGCGGCCCGGCTGGTGATGCCGTGCCCAACCGCCAGGGCGCGAGCCGCCAGGACGTAGCTGGCGTCATCGTCGAACGAGCCGACGTGATAGCGCGGCGCGATGACCAGGGCGTGTACGAGTCCGATCGCCCCCACGACGATGGCCCCCACGACGCCTGCCCCGACAATGCCCCGTACGGACCGATGCGGCCCGAGCTCTTTGGGCGCGAGACGCCGGCGGCCCGCCGACCGGCCGTCGCTAGACCGCCGGACGGACACAGGTGCTCAGCAGTTGCCACTGGTCGGTCGTCGCAACAACACGGAAGTCGGGCGATCCGAGTTGCGAAGGCAGCAGCGGCGATTCTCGGGTGGTCCGGGTCCGGAACACCGTTCCCGCCGTCGCCAGCACGACCACCCGGCCTACCTCCGGTGTGCCCTTCGGTCCTGCGGCGATAACCACCTCGGATTGATGAATCCCGAGCTGCCACGCCACCGCCGGCATCTGGTAGATGTCCGTGGTGATGGGCGCGCAGGACAGGACCCGATCGCGGCCACCCGCACGCTTGATCAGCTGGGCCAGCTCTCCATATTTGTGAGCCTGATAGGGGACTTCGCCGATCGTGCCGGACAGCTCGTCGAGCCGCTGGGCGACAAACGGAGCCGAACCAACCATCACGACGCCTACGACCGCAATGCGCACCCAGGGTCTCCGGCGAGCGGTCACCAATCGACTCCATCCCACGCCTGCCAGCACGCAACCGAGCGCGACCGACACGATCAGGTAGCGCTCGTCGCCCGCTCCCATCCGGGCCTGCGTCGTGATCGCCACTTCAACCAGCCACCCGATGCACAGCACCGACAGGGCCACGACATACCCGTCCTCGCGACGCTTGACGTACCCGACGACCGCCGTCCCGATGGCGATGGCCGCACCGACGACGACCGGAAGGACCACTGCGTTGAACTCGTTCTCCACCACCGCGAGTGCGGGATTGCTGGTGAGCAGCGGCCCTCCCTGGGTGGGCATCTGGGCTCGTCTCGTGGACCGCAACCAATCGCCCGAACTCAGATAGTCCGGCAGCAGCCAGAGCACCGGAAGCATGGCCAGGAGGCCGACGACCCACGGGCGGGACCGGGGAAACCGGATCCACATGAAGACCGAGTATCCCAAGAAGAAGGGGAAGGCCTCCGGTCGAAGGAGCAAAGACAGGAAGATCAGGCCATAGGTATGGGCGAACTTGCTGTCGAGATGCCGTTCGACCGCGAACAGCGCCAGTCCCGCCAGCAGCGGCTCTGACATGCCGAACGGGGTGAGGTACTCCAAGAACGAGGAGACGAGAAGCATGCCTCCAGCGGCAATGATGCCCGCCCATCGCCCGGCCAGGCGCCGTGCCAGGCGGTAGGCCATTGCGACCCCGAGCAGCCCCCCGGCTCGGGCCACGACCAACCACAGCCACTTCTCGCCTGCTCCGAGCGGTGCGAAGATGACATCCACAAGGACGGGGAGGGGCTTCCATGCCGGTCCACCTCCGGTGTCGAGACGCAGATGGACGAGCTCGCGCCCCCACGTCGCCCAGGTGAAGGGGTCGAAGGTGATGGTCGACGGCAGGAGCAACGACAGGCCCGCCAACCCAAGACAGGCCGCCAATACACGGCCGACCGGCATGTTGGCAGGAACTTGCCGCTGGTCGAGATCCTGCGCCACGCCGCACGGAAGCTAGTCGCGCCGGTCAGTCGGCGGTCAACAGCCCCGACGGAGGTGTCCCCACCACCTCGACGGGGGAGGCGACGACGAGCACTGTCACTCTTCCGTCACTGATCCGAACCGGAAGTGTGAGGCCGACGATTCCCGGCCCGGACCCGAGTTGCAACGACCCATCCCACTGCCCGGTCGGCGACAGCGGTAACGGGGTCGGGGCCACTCCCGCGAGCCCGCCCGACGGAGTGCACGAGATCGTGCCGCTGGCGCCGATGGCCACATCCCACCCACCGAGGATCGAGTCCCTACAGCCCAGAACCGACGCGGAAGTGGTCAGCGTGAGTCTGCGGGCCCCTCCTGCGCCAGCGACGTGGACCGTGACAGCGTCTCCTGACTTGACGTGAATCGGCCGAAGAGTGGCGGCGAGGCGGTCTGGGTGCGGGGCGAAGGCGCCAAAGAGCGTCAACACGTAGGGGTGGCGCTCCGGCTGGCTCGCGACGACTGAAAGGTCCTGGGTCGTGCCGCTCCAAAGCCCGTAGAGCAAGGGTCCTTCGCCATCCCAACGATTGGCCAGGCCCGAGATCGGGTGCATGACGTACTCCTGGTCCGCCTGGATGAGGACCAGCGCCGGCGGCGACGCGGCCACATGCCGTGCGACCATCGCCAGCACCGCCCCGTCCTGACGGCTCCATCGGGCATCGGCGGCGACGGCCGGGGCGGCCACGAGCACCGAGCTCACCAGGCCCACCAGGACCACGACTGCGGCCACGGGCCGCCAGCGCCGGTACAGGGCGACGAGTTCGGCTCCCCCGAATGCTGCGATCGGTATGACCATCGGCAGGAAGTAGAAGGGGCCGATGAACCGGACCCCGTGCCAGAGTTTGCTGGCGTTCCACGCTCCCCAGAAGAAGACATAGCCCACCGGAAATGCGATTGCCGCTGCGGCCAGCACGAGGGCGGGGGCCGAACGGCGGCGACGCCAGATCCCGAGGAGCGCCAGCAGCACCAGGGTGGGACCGCCTCCGACCCAGAGAATCGTGAGCAGCAGATGGCTCGCCGATCCTCGGATGCCACTGTGCAAACCAAAGGCGTGATACGGCTCCTCGGGGAACATCCGGCGTGGGCCGAAGCCGGGGCGATCGGCTGGCTCGAGGAGATTGAATGGCAGCCGCACTGGACTGCCTGTTGCGGCCCAGTCGTACAACAGCGTCGCGACGATGGGCGGGAGTGCTCCGACGACGTACCAGCAGACCGGCCGGACGATCTGGCGCCGCAACCGGATGAGTGCCCACACCGTGACCGGGGTTGCAAAGAGGGCCGAGTCGTAGGGGCGGGCCACGACCGCCAGGCCGATCGCCAGGCCACCCAGGACGCATCGCCAAGCGCTCGGGCGCGCCCCAGCCACCGCCCCAGCCGCGACGGTCCGAATGGCCGACCACATGAAGACCTCGAGCAGAACGATCGTCGGCAGGTAGCCGACGAGGATCGCGCTCTGCACGAAAACGAGGGGTGACAGGACCACCAGGGCCGTGGCGACAAAGGCACTCCAACGGTCTTGCAGGACCTCACGGACCAGGACCCAGGTGGCGACGGCCAGGGCGGCGGCAACCACGGGAAGCGAGGCGGTTGGTGTGCCTGCGATCGCCCCCACCAGAGCCAGGAAGCCGCCCTCGACCGGAACGTACTTCAGCACCCAATGGTTGTGGACCGCAGCGGCCAACCACGGCCGAAAGGCGTCGATGGGCCGAACCACGGGAACGAAGAAATGCCCGTGCTCGATCGCCTGGGCCTGGAGGCGATAAATGGCCTCGTCGTTGTTGATCGAGCCATGCGGGAAGACGAACGCGAGCACCACGAGCGCCAGGGCTGCCGCCACTGCCGCGAGGCCGAGAACGGCGAAGACTTCTGGCTTCCCCAAGCCTGGTGTCGCCTCCGGCTGCCGCCCTTCGAGGGTCTGACGGTGGAGTTTGGTGGGAAGCGATCGCGTCCCCGTGACGCTACCCGGCGGCCCACGGACCGCGGTAGCGCCGGCGGTGGGACTCAGGAATCCTCGACTGGATCGACCCTCGTCGACGTGGGATGGCCGTCCAGGAGGGGATCGACGTCCTCGGGTCCGGCCGGAGTGCCAACACCTCTGTTCGCCGCCAAGCGAGTCCGAACCAAACCAAACGTGAACCCCGCAGTGCCAGCGACGCCGAGGATCACGTTGACCGGGACCATCCAACCCTCCATATAGGACCGGGGGCCGAAAACCAAACATACCCAAAGGGGCGACCGGCCCTTGCACGACAAGGCATCCCCGCCTGCGAGGCGCCCGAGGGGGTTATCGGTAGCGGTTGGTGATCGGCATTCGCCGGTCCCGACCGAACGCCTTGGGGGTGACCCGAACCCCAGGCGGGTATTGCCGCCGCTTGTACTCAGCCAGGTCGACCAGGCGCACCACCCGGCGTACCAACTCCTCGTCGAATCCCGCTTCCACCAGCTCGGCGGCGGTCAGGTCGGACTCGATGTACGCCTCAAGGATGGGATCGAGCACGTCGTAGGGCGGCAGACTCTGGTCATCGCGTTGCTCGGGCCGAAGCTCTGCCGAGGGGGGCTTGGTCAGCACCGCCTCCGGTATGGGCGCTCCAACCCCGGCGTTGGTGCCGTGAGCGTTGCGCCACTGGCACAACCGATAGACCATGGTTTTCAGCACGTCCTTGATGACGGCGAATCCGCCCGCGGTATCCCCGTAGAGCGTCGAGTACCCGACCGCCAACTCGCTCTTGTTGCCCGTCGTCAGCACCATCCAGCCGAACTTGTTGGACAGGGCCATCAGGGTCACACCCCGGATGCGACTCTGGAGGTTCTCCTCGGTGAGATCCGCACCGAGCCCGTCGAATGCCGGAGCGAGCATCTCGGTGAACGCCATGTGGGCCGACTCGATCGGGATGACCCGATAGTCGACCCCGAGCTGCTCGGCCAGCAGTTCCGCGTCGGAGAGGGAATGGTCGCTCGAGAACCGCGACGGCATGGCGACGCCGTGGACCTGCTCGGCGCCCAGGGCGTCGGCGGCCACCGTCGCCACCAACGACGAGTCGATCCCCCCTGAGAGTCCGATCACGACATCGGTGAAGCCGTTCTTGGTGACATAGTCCCGGGTCCCGACAACGAGCGCCCGGTAGATCTCCTCCTCGACCGGCAGTGGGCTGGCAATCGGGGTTGGCAGCCGGGTGACCTGGCGGCCCGGACGGCGACCCTCGGTCACGACCGACACCGGCAGTGGCATCGCCTCGGCCCGACCCCTGGGGTCGAGCAGGCGCTTGCGGAAGACCGGGCGGATGTCGACATCGACCAGCGCCACCGCCTCCTCGAACTGCGGGACCGAGCAGACGATGTCGCCGTTGGCCGCCAGCACAACCGACGCTCCGTCGAAGACCAACTCGTCTTGGCCGCCGAGGAGGTTGACATAGACAACGGTGCAAGAGGCATCCGCGGCCCGAGTCGCCAGCATGCGCTCCCGTTCGTCCAGACGGCTCCGATAGTACGGCGAGGCATTGATATTGGCGACCAACTCGGCACCGCCTGCCGCCTGGGCGGCGATGGGGCCCGCCGGGTCCCACGCGTCCTCGCAGACGGAAACGCCCACCCGCACGCCGCCGATGAGGTAGAGCTCTCGTGCGCCTGTGCCGGCTGCGAAGTACCGCTTCTCGTCGAACACGCCGTAGTTGGGCAACACCTGCTTGCGGTATACGCCTTGAACCTGCCCGAATGCGCAGACCGCTGCGGCGTTGTACAGGTCCATGCCCTGGTCCACAAAGCCGATGATGGCCGCGCACCCTTCAGTGGCCGCAGCCACCTTGATCAACGCCGCCTGGTTGTCGGCGACGAAGCCCGGCTTCAGCAACAGATCCTCGGGCGGATAGCCGGTGACGACGAGTTCGGGGAAAACTGCGAGATCGGCGCTCGCCTCTTCGGCGGTCGACAGGGCAGCGATGATCCGCTCCGCGTTGCCGCTCAGGTCACCTACGACAGTATTCAACTGGCAGAGGGCCACGCGAAGGACGGTCATCCCGCTGTCCAGCGTACGTCCGAGGCGGGATGCAGGTGAGCGCTCGCGCCGGCCAAACCCGCCGGGTGGCGCCTTCGGCCCCGTACCATCGCCAGTGTGTTGAGTGTGGCCGACCCGGTGCTGGCCGAGGCCGCGGAGCGTTCGGCCGACCCCGCCGCGGCCGGGCTGGCGGTGGCCCGGCTCACCGAACGGCGACCTGGCGCGGCCGACCGCCTGCACGCCGACACGGGGCTTCTGTCCGCGGTCGTCGCCGTGGGCGCGGCCAGTCCCCACCTGTCCCGTCTGCTCACCGCTGACCCAGCGGCGCTCGATGTACTGGCCCGCCTCGCCGACCGGCCCGAGCTTGACCGGGCCGATCCGGCCGCCCTCGCCCGGTGGAAGCGACTGGAGCAGCTGCGCATCGCAGCACGGGACCTGCTCGGGATGGACGCCCTCGAGGCGACCGGGAGCGCCCTCGCCCTGTTGGCAGACGATGTGCTGGCCGATGCGGTCCGGCTGGCGGGCGTGGATGGGGCCGACCTTTCGGTGATTGGCATGGGCAAGCTCGGTGGCCGCGAACTCAACTACGCCAGTGACATCGACATCATGTTCGTGGGCGAAGCCGACGCCCGGAAGCCCCTGGCCATCGCCCGCCAGGCCTGGAAAGTCGACGTCGATCTCCGACCGGAGGGTCGCAGCGGTCCTTTGACCCGCTCCCTCGAGTCGTACCGCGTGTACTGGGATCGATGGGCCCAGACGTGGGAGTTCCAGGCCCTTATAAAGGCCCGCGCCGTCGCCGGCCAACGCGAGCTTGGGGCAGAGTTCATGCAGGCCGCCACCGAGCGAGTTTGGACCCGGCCCTTCGGCGCCGACGACCTGCGGGCGGTGCGCTCGATGAAGGCCCGCACCGAAGGCGATGTCGCCCGCAAAGGCCTCTCGACCCGTGAGCTGAAGCGCGGGCCGGGCGGAATCCGGGACATCGAGTTCGCGGTGCAGTTGCTTCAGCTGGTCCACGGAAGGGCCGACTCCGTTCTGCGTTCACCCACGACGCTCATCGCCCTGTCCGAACTGGCGACCGCCGGGTACGTCGCCGCCGAGGACGCCCAGGCACTCGAGCTGGCCTACCGGTTTCTCCGGGCGGCCGAGCACCGGCTGCAGCTGGTCGAGGACCAGCAGGTTCACGCCCTGCCAACTGACGCAGCTGGCCGAACCCGGTTGGCCCGGGTCATGGGATTCCGGGACGACTCTCGGTCGACCGCGACCGCCTACTTCGAGGCGGAGTTGCGCCGCCACCAGGCGACGGTGCGTTCGATCCACGAGCGGTTGTTCTTTCGCCCGTTGCTCGAGGCGTTCACCCGGGCTCCGTCGACGCGGCGGAAGCCAAGCTCCGAGGAACCGACCACGGGTCTGAGTGGTGCAGCCATCGCAGATCGGTTGGCCGCATTTGGGTTCAGCGATGCCGACCGAACCCGACAGGCGGTGCAGGAACTGACCAAGGGTTTCACCCGGTCGTCCCGGCTGATGCAACAGCTGCTCCCGCTGCTGTTCGGGTGGCTGTCGGACTCGCCCGACCCCGATCTGGGGTTGTTGGGATTGCGGTCCCTCGCTACCGGTCAGCACCGCCGCGACCAGCTGGTGGCGCTGTTCCGGGAATCACCTGAAGCGGCCCGGCGGCTGTGCCTGCTGCTCGGAACCAGCCCGCTGTTCAACCGGGCCTTCGAGCGCCAGCCGGAACTGCTGGCCGAGCTCGCCTCCGGTGATGTCCTCGGCAGCGGCCCAACAAGGGCCGAGCTGATCGGGGACCGGGGCCGGGGCCGCGAGGTCCTGGACGCCGCCAGCCGCGCCGGGCTTCCCCGCCTGTCCGGTCCTCTCGAAGTTCCGCCAAACCCGAACCTGCTCGGCCTGGGGACCGGCCCCGATCCCATCGATCCCACCGGCACCGATCGGCCCGACGACGGCATCGGCACCGACCCGCCCGACACCGACACCGCCGTTGGCGCCACGGACGTCACCAGCGCGACAGCCACCGGCACCGCCACGGCCACCGGCACCAGCACTGCCACAGACACAACCACAGCCACCGGCACCGGCACCGACACAGCCCCAGACACAGCCACCTGCACCGACACAGCCACCGACCCGCCCGACACCGGCACCGGCACCGGCACCGGCACAGCCACCGACACAGCCACAGACACCGACACCGACACCGCCCGCATCCGCGTCGACACCGACACCAACACCAACACCGACACCGGGATTACCTCGCCAGCCGAGGACTCGGTGGCCACCGCTCGGCAACCCAACGGATTGGCCGTGTTTCGGGCCGGGTCGAGCACCCTTGCCCAAGCGGCGTTTGCGTCCGGCGACGGAGCTCGAACCAAGGACGAACTGCGGGTCCAGGCCTCCACCTCGCTGTCCTGGCGCGCCGGGCCCGACGAACGGCGCCATGGACTCGAGCGCTTGGTCCGCTCGGAATGGCTTCGCCTGGCCGCGGGCGACGTGCTCGGCCTGCGCGACGTGACGACGACCGAACGGGGCCTGTCGACCCTCGCCGAGGTCGTGCTGGAAACGGCGCTCAATGAGATCGAGCCCAAGGTTCCATTCGCCGTCGTCGCCATGGGCCGCTTCGGCGGCGGTGAACTCTCCTACGCCAGCGACCTCGATGTCCTGTTCGTCTACGACAGCGACCAGACCGCGGTCGGCGAGGCGACGGCAACGGCACTCATGCGCTACCTGAATGGCGACACGCCCGCGACCCGGCTGTGGACGACCGACGCCGACCTGCGACCCGAAGGCCGCCAAGGCCCCCTTGCCCGCAGCGTGGCCGCCTATCAGCGCTATCACGAGCGGTGGGCCCAGCTCTGGGAACGCCAGGCACTCCTGCGCGGCCGCGTCGTCGCCGGCGATCTCGAGGTGGGCCGCCGGTTCCAGGAAATCGTGTCGCCGTTCGTCTGGGACTCGCCGTTCACCGTCGACGACGTCCGCGAGATCCGAAAGATGAAGGCCCGGATCGAGCGGGAGCGGATCCCGGCGGGGGAGGACCCCCAGTTCCACCTGAAACTCGGCCGGGGTTCCCTCTCCGACGTCGAATGGACCATCCAGCTCCTGCAGTTGCAGCACCAGATCCAGGCCGAGGGCACCATGACGGCGCTCGACGCCCTCGTCTCCGCAGGCGCTATCGACGCTGAGGACGCGGGGGTGCTGCGGGCGGCGTACCGGTTTTGCGAAGAAACCCGCAACCGGCTCTACCTCGTGCGGGGCCATCCGGGCGACGCCCTGCCCGCCACCGGACCGGTGCTCACCCACCTGGCCCGCAGCCTGGGCACGACACCGACCGACCTACGCGACGAGTACCGCCGCCGGACCCGCCGGTCCCGCCAGGTCGTCGAACGGCTCTTCTACGGCCGCGCCAGCTAAGGCCCCGCACCCGACGGGGGAGCCGGCGCTGAACGGCACCTCTACGGCCGCGCCCGCGAAGGCCCCGCCCTTGACGAGCCGCAGCACCCGGCGTGGAAGTGTCGCTTCCCCGCGGGAGCAGGTAGGGCGGCCTGCCCGGACAACCAGCCCGGTCCGCTCCGTACGCCCGACCTCACGACTCCGACGGGCGGTTTTCCCCAGATCATTTGACAACTAATGATTAGAGCGCTAATCATTAGTGATCTATGGAAGAGCGTCTGGGCCGTATCATCGCGATGACCGGGAAGGTGGTGCGGGAGCACTTCGACCGCG